>DASVLC010000252.1:0-67658 GCA_036385045.1 Thermoanaerobaculia bacterium
GGGCGAGACGCCCCCGTGCGGACGAGGACGTCCGCGGTACGGCAGGCGAGGACGCCTGCGCTACAGGGGACGCCTGGCTGCAGCGGGACGCAGGCTGCATGGCCGCAGGCCACATGTAGCGCGGACGTCTCGTCCGCCGTACCGCGGACGTCCTCGTCCGCAGCGGGGTGTCTCGCCCCGCGCGCCCTCCGGTCGCCCACACCCCGATAGCCGCGCGTCAGCCATCACACCTGCCTATGCGATCCATCATTTGCCGTCGTGACCCGGTCGGATACAACCGACCCATGTCGTCAACGAAAAAGGGTCCGCACAGCACAGCCATCCACGCCGGTCTCGATCCCGCCGCTCATCGAGGCGCGGTTTCGGTTCCGATCTACCAGTGCTCGACGTTCGCGTTCCCCTCAGCGGAGGAAGGGGCAGCGCGGTTCGCAGGGACGTCGAAGGGACCGATCTACACACGGCTCGGAAACCCGACCGTGCAGGCCCTCGAGGAATGTGTCGCCGACCTGGAAGGCGGACACGGCGCCATCGCAAACGCAACCGGAATGGCCGCCGTCAGTACAGTCTTCCTGACGCTGCTGCAGACTGGCGACCATGTCGTGGTCACCCATCCCCTCTACGGCCCTTCCGGACTGATCCTGACGAAATACTTCTCTCGTTTCGGCGTGACGGTGACCTTCGTGCCGGCTACCGATGCCAGAACGATCGCATCCGCGATCCGGCCCGAGACGAAGATGATCTACGCGGAGACTCCCGCGAATCCGACTCTCGACCTGGTCGATCTGAAAGCGGCTGCGACCGCCGCACGCGCTGCCGGAATTCCCCTCGTCGTCGACAACACGTTCGCGGGCCCACACCTCCAGAAGCCGCTGGCGCTCGGTGCGGACGTCGTGCTGCACTCGATGACCAAGTCACTCAACGGCCACAGTGATGTCGTCGCCGGAATCGTCGTCGCAAGAGAGCCGGAAATGCTCGCCGCACTGCGCGCAACGGCAATCGCGTTCGGCCTGACGATCGATCCGCATCAGTCGTGGCTGGTGTTGCGCGGAATCCGGACCCTCGGCATGCGTGTGGAGCGCGCGCAGACCAACGCCATCGAGATCGCACGCTGGCTGGAAACCCATCCCGATGTCGAGTGGGTCCGCTATCCCGGTCTCGAATCGCATCCTCAATACGAAGTCGCCCGCAGCCAGATGTCCGGGCCGGGCTCCGTTCTCGCGTTCGGACTCCGCGGCGGACTCGAAGCCGGCCGCCTGCTGATGAACAGCGTGAAGATGATCACCCTGGCCGTTTCTCTGGGCGGGGTCGAGTCGCTCATCGAACATCCCGCATCGATGACGCACCGAGGCGTATCCGAGGAAGAACAGCGAAGGCAGGGAATCACGCCGGGACTCGTCCGTCTGTCGGTAGGCTGCGAGGATCTGGCGGACCTGCGCGAGGACCTCGAAACGGCGCTCGCGATCGCCTCCGAGATGAGCCGCCAGGTAGTGGCGTCTGGGGATTGACCAACGCCGAGCCGTCGCGGGAGTGATCGACGCCGTACGGTCGCGGGACCCTGGGTCCTTGTCCAATCCAACTGCCAGACACGTGGTTTGTCGCCCCTCTCCCCGCGTCTAGCGGGGAGAGGGTGGCCGGAAGCCGGGTGAGGGGTCGCGCCACACGCTATGCGCGAGCAAGCTGCGCGTGTCGAAAATCGAGCGCGATTGTTAAGCCCCCCTCATCCGCCTTCGCCACCTTCTCCCCCCCCAAAAAAGCCGCGGGGGAGAAGGGCAACAAGGCATGGACGGACTGCACGACTCCGAGGAACCGAGGAACCGAAGAACTCCGACCTGCCGCTACTCCTTCTGCGCGTCGAGCCGGCCTGACCGCCGCCGGTTCAGCCACTCATCGATCGACGGTTTTCCAGGCCCGTGCACCAGCAGTGCGATCGACGAGAAGAGCATCATGAGGGCGAGCGCCGCCGGCGGATAACCACCAACGCGGTGGGCGATGAAGAGCGCCGCAATGAAGTTGACGATCATCACGACCGCTGCTGGCCGCGTGAAGAGCCCTGCGATGAAGAGAAGGCCACAGAGGAACTGCGCCCAGGCCGAAAGGTTCGCCGCGAACAGCGGTGCCGGCACTCCACGGGCCGCGAGAAAATCACGGAACTCCAGCATGTGAGCCCAGCTGAAGACGTTGTCCTGCGTTCCGTAAACCAGGTGCCAGCCGACGATCAGCCGTACGAAGAACATCCCCCACTCGCGGCGCTGCTCGAACCACGCGAATCGCATGCGGTCCCCCTCTGTCCGATTGTGAGGGGAGTATCCACCGCGCGAGGGCTCTCCTGCTGCGACGGATCGGTGACTGTTATGCGATCGCGGCGAGCGCCTTTTCCAGCCGCTGCTTCGCGTCGCGCGCGACCTCGGCCACCGCCGGATTCGCGCCCACGATCGAAAGCATTGCGTTCGGATCGACAGCGGCGACGACGCTCGTTCCGTCTTCGCTCTCGTAGACGATTACGTTGCAGGGCAGCAGCAGTCCGATCTCAGGCTCCGCCTGCAGCGCCTTGTAGGCCAGCGGAGGATTGCACGCGCCGAGGATCACGTAGCGTCTGTAGTCGACATCGAGCTTTTCCTTCAACTTCTCTCTCATGTCGATCTCGGAGAGCACCCCGAAGCCCTGTTCCTGCAGTGCGGCTCTCGTCTTTTCTACCGCTTCGTCGTAGCCGAGCGCAATCGTCCTGCGGATGCCGTAATCCTGCTGTGCCATCGTTCTTCCTCCAGCGACTCCCTCGGACCGTACCGCCGGGACCCGTGCTGGGCGGTGCGCCGGATCACCACGCCGTGGCGCAACCGGCCGGAAGACAGACAGCCGAAAGAAGCTCACCGGGAGCGATGCATCGAGTGGACCAGGCAATACGCCCGGCCCACTCGAAACACTTACTTCGGCAGGATGACGCTGTCGATCACGTGGATCACGCCGTTCGAAGCAGCGATGTCGGCCTTCACGACTTTGGCGCCGTCGATGGTGACGCCTCCGTTCGCTGTTTTGATCGACACCGACTGACCGTTGACGGTCTTTGCCGACTGCAGCTTGACGACCTGCGCGGAGCCGACCGAGCCCGCAACGACGTGGTACGTCAGGATCGCGCGGAGTTTGTCCTTGTTCTCCGGCTTCAGCAGACTCTCGACCGTGCCAGCCGGAAGCTTCGCGAATGCGGCGTCTGTCGGTGCGAAGACGGTGAACGGTCCGGCACCCTGGAGCGTCGATACGAGATCAGCCGCCTCGAGCGCGGCGGCCAGAGTGCCGAACGATCCCGCGGCGACCGCGGTCTGGACGATGTCCTTCTTCGGTGCCCCACCCGCGAAGGCGGAGCTGGTGACGAGTGTGAGGGCGATGACTGCGATTGCAATGCGTTTCATTTTTCTTCTCCTTGTGGCCTTGACTGCCGGCGACAGTTTGAAGATAGTGACAACTGCATTGAATGTCATTACGCATTTTGAGATCGTTGTCATGTGGTTAGAAATGACACGCGAAACTCTCATCTGATTCAAACGATCTGCACACCGAGGAGATCAGCATGCTGTCCGCAACGCTGGAAGAGGGATTGAGAAACTACGAGATCGGGCAGAAAGTGCGCGCTCTCCGGCTGAAGAAGAAGATGGCGCTGGTCGAGCTCGGCCGGCACACAGGCCTCTCTGCCGCACTCCTCTCAAAGATCGAACGTTCCAACATCTATCCTCCCCTGCCGACACTGCTGCGGATCGCCATGGTCTTCGGCGTCGGGCTCGACTTCTTCTTTCGGGACGAATCGAAGCGGCAGGTGGTGTCGCTTGTCCGAAAGGAAGAACGCCAGAGCTTTCCCGACCAGCCCGATGGAAAGAATGTCTCCTGGTTCTTCGAGAGCCTCGACTTCAACGCCAACGAGCGGAAGCTGAATGCCTATCTCGCCGACTTCCAGCCGGTAGCAGCGGAGGACGCCGTCCCCCATGTTCACGACGGTGTCGAGTTCCTGCACGTGCTCAGTGGGCGGCTGACGATCACGGTGGGCATCCACGACCACGAGCTTCACGAAGGGGACTCGATCTATTTCGAGGCGTCGGTCCCGCACAGCTATCGGAGAGTGGGGAAACAGCGTTGCACCGCCGTGGTCGTCACCACAGTGTAGGAACATCATAGGATGCGGCGCAGGAGTGATGGATGACCAAGACTTCCGGTACCGCCGGTTCGCTACGGCGTGACCTGACGCTCATCGATGCGGTGGGAATCGGATTCGGAGCGGTCATCGGTGCCGGCGTGTACGTCGTCACGGGGATTGCCGCCGGCATCGCAGGCCCTGCACTGCTGCTCGCACTGCTGATGGCAGGGGCGGTCGCAGCCGCAAATGCGCTCAGCTCCGCACAGCTGGCGGCGCGATATCCCGCTTCCGGCGGTTCCTATGAGTACGGCTACCAGCTTCTCGGACCGTGGCCCGGGTTCGTTGCGGGATGGATGTTCCTCGCAAGCAAGATTGCGGCAGCCGGCACCGTCGCGATCGGTCTTGGCAGCTACGTGGAACTGCTCATCCCGCAGCTCGACCCGCCATGGATCGCAACAGTCTCGGTCGTCCTCTTCACGATCCTGAACTACTTCGGTATCCGAAAGTCGAGCCGCCTCAATCTCTTCATCGTTGCGCTCTCGACCGGAGCCCTGCTGCTTCTCGTCGCCGCCGGCCTGCCGCACATCGAGCGTCAATCCTTCTCGCCGTTTCTCGCGTACGGCTGGCGGTCTCTCTTCGAAGCCTCGGCACTCATCTTCTTCGCCTACACCGGCTACGCCCGGATCGCGACGCTCGGTGAGGAAGTCTCGAATCCGCGGCGAACGATTCCGCGTGCAATCCTGATCACCATCGGCGGTGCGATCGCAATCTACATCGCGGTCGCCGCGGTCGCTGTCGGCACTGTCGGAGCCCCCGCGTTGAGTTCCAGCGGCGCCCCTCTCGGCGTCGTCGCCCGTGCGGTCGGTCCGGCCTGGCTTGCTACAGCGCTGCCGGTTGGTGCCCTCGCCGCAATGCTGGGTGTGATCCTCTCGCAGCTTCTCGGACTGAGCAGAATGGCCTTCGCGATGGCGCGCCGCGACGACCTTCCGGCGCCACTCGCCACAATCCATCCCCGCCACCATGTGCCCTCGATTGCTGTGCTGGTGATCGGCGCGATCGCAACGATCGTCGCCGCAACCGGCTCACTGCGAGGCGTCGCCTCCGCGGCCGCCTTCATGATTCTCGTCTACTACGGCATCACGAATGTAGCCGCGCTTCGACTGACGAAGCAGACGCGCATGTACAGCCCGATCGTCCCCGCCTTCGGCCTCTTCGGCTGTGTCGTCCTGGCTCTCTCTCTCCCACTCAGAACGATCGCAACCGGCATCGCGATCCTCGCCGCCGGCGCTCTCTTTCGACTCCTGTTCCGTCGCGCGTTCGCGCGCAAGGGGTAGGGCGGAGACTCGACATCATGCCGCCGATCACGGCACCTCGTGCAGAACGACCTTCCCCTTCCCTGAGCTCTTCCCTGAATACATCGCGTCGTCCGCAGCCCGCACCAGGTCCTCGGCAGAATCCGGCACGGAACTGAAGTGTGCGATGCCGACCGTTGCACCGAACCGCACGTCGGCGTAGAGACTCGCCAGCCCCCGGACCCGATCCACGATCTCCTCCCCCGCCACGGTTGCCGACGACACGTTGCATCCGGGCAGAAGAAGTGCGAACTCGTCTCCGCCGATCCGTGCGACAAGGTCCTTCTCGCCGATCGCGTCTTTCAGCACGTTGCCGACTTCGACGAGAATGTCGTCGCCGGCTGCATGTCCCAGGTAGTCATTGAACTTCTTGAAGTTGTCGAGATCGACATAAAGCACGCACAACGACCGGTTCGTACTGCGCGCGCGGTCGACTTCCTTCTGTACCGATTCGAGAAACGAGCGGCCATTCGGCAATCCGGTCACTATGTCGGTGCGGGCCAGCGCGGCCTCGCGAAGGGCATACCGGCGAAGGATGTCACGGTCACGCCGCAGCAACGCCAGCATTACGCCCTCGCTCACATAGATGACCAGTCGCGTAAAACCGTTCCACAGCGAGACCGTGAGGTTCCCATCAGGCATCCACAACAGATTGGCTGTGAGCCAGGCACCCGCCGCCAATATGCCGAGAGCGACTGCGGCGACCAACCCTGCATACCAGCCAACCGCGGCGACCGGAAGCAGATAGATAAGCGATAACCCGATGTCGGGGCCCGTAATGAGATCAAGCCATCCAATGCCGGCGACGGCTATGGTCGCGACAAGGATGACGAATGCGCGATTCCTACGCTTCATACTCGAGACTGTCTGAATCGAACCCGGTCAATTGCTGAGGAATGCCTACAATAGCAGACGCAATTTGCATGGGGAACGAAAGATGCAGTCAATTGCGCTCGGATTGCTGATGGTACTTGCCGCAGACTCTGCTCCACCTACTCTGCCTCCCTGCCAGCGAACTCCGAACTGCGTCTCCACGCATGGCAAAGGGACGCAGGCGATCGCACCCTTTCGATATTCGGGCACCGGAAAGGTCGCAATGGAAAGACTCGTGGCAATTCTCGAGAAAATGCCGCGCACGACCGTTATCTCCGCGAGTCCGACATCGCTTACGGTCGAGTTCAAGACCGCTTTCTTCCGGTTCACTGATGACGCGATCTTCATCATCGACGACCGAACGAAGACAATTCAGTTCCGCTCCGCTTCGCGTGTCGGCCGCTCTGACCTCGGCGTAAACCGGCGGCGGATGGAGAAGCTCCGCGAAAGCTTCGAACGTAGTGACAGGAGTGAGAAATGACGACAATCGTCGGTTTTTCGGGAAGCCTTCGCACGGAATCACTCAACACGAAGCTGCTCGAGGCCGCGGCGTCGCTGATGCCGGATGACGTCACGTTCGAGCTTGTGACCATCCGCGGAATTCCCCTTTATGACGGCGACGTGGAAGAGAAAGAGGGAAGCCCCGAGGCAGTTCGCTCGCTCAAGGGACGACTCGCGGCGGCGGACGGGTTGCTCATCGCATCGCCAGAGTACAACCACTCGATTCCAGGAGTCGTGAAGAACGCCATCGACTGGCTCTCGCGGCCGCCGAAGGAGATCCCCCGCGTCTTCGGACGCCTGCCGGTGGCCGTCATCGGTGCGACACCCGGGCGCGGAGGAACGGCGCTCGCGCAGGCTGCGTGGCTGCCGGTACTGCACGCGCTTGGTACACGCGCCTTTTCAGGCCGGGCGATGCAGGTGTCGGGAGCGGGTGCGCTGTTCGACACGACCGGCCTGAAGGACGAGGAGACACGAAAGAGGCTCGCGACATTCGTGACCGAGTTCATTACGTTCGCTCGGGAGAATCGTCGACACGAGTAGGGGTTCGAGGCCTCCGGTTCTCGACACGGCGCGCTTCTGTGGGTCGCCGGCAAGGGATCCCTCGCCGTCCTCCGCCCCTCCCGCCTTCACACCCGCCCCGGGGCTGCGGCGGCTCGGGATGACAGGAGCGTCATCTCAAACAGCGCCAAAGGAAGTACCCCTTGGGACACACGCAGAAGCATCGGTCGCGTCACTGTTGCTTCCTTCGGCTTCCCATCTATTTATAATCGTTCGAATGCGCACGACCTTTCTTGCCCTCCTCCTCGCCGCCTCTCCGATTTCCGCCTTCGCCCAGGACTTCAGCAAGGTGGAAGTGAAGGCGATGAAGGTCGCCGGCAGCGTCTACCTGATTACCGGGGCCGGCGGCAACATCGGCGTCTCGGTAGGGGACGACGGAATTGTCCTCGTCGATGACCAGTACGCTCCTCTCGCACCGAAGATCGAGGCGGCGCTCGCGACGATCACCGACAAGCCGGTGCGGTTCATTCTGAATACCCACTACCACGGCGATCACACCGGCGGAAATGAACACTTCGGCAAGTCGGCGCCGATCGTCGCGCATGAGAACGTCAGGAAACGCCTGAAGGAAGGAATGACCACTCCGCAGCGGACCGTTCCGCCCGCACCCAAAGGCGCTCTTCCGGTCCTGACGTTCAACGACTCGGTGACGATCCACATCAACGGCGAAGACGTGCGTGCGGTTCACTTCCCTCACGCCCACACCGACGGCGACTCGGTGATCTGGTTCACGCAGTCGAATGTCATCCACATGGGAGACAACTTCTTCAACGGCGCCTTCCCCTTCATCGATCTCGACAGCGGCGGCAGCGTGAAGGGAAAAATCGACGTTGTCGAGAAGGTCGCATCGATGATCACGGCAGACACAAAGGTGATCGCGGGCCACGGACCACTCGGCGACCGCAAAGCCCTGCTCGCCTACGCGGCAATGATCCGAGAAACCGCAGCGGTCGTGGCCGAAGGCATCAAGGCGGGTAAGTCGGCCGAGCAGCTCAAGGAGGAGAAGGTTCTCGCTGCCTGGGACGAGGCATGGGGGAAGGGGTTCATCAAGGCGGACCGCTACATCGACACGCTCTATCGCGATCTTTCACGTTAGCTCTGCACCGGCGGTTGCGCGATGTGGGAAAAGCGGCGGCGAAGGCCGCCGCGCTCCAAAGCGCTTCGCGCGACGTCCTGGCCGGTCTCTCAGCGACGTCCCGCAGGAAGCTCTTCAAGAAACCGATACTCGGATCTGAACGAGCGGCGCATCCAGAGGGCACCGACATCGCCGGTCACCGTCATCGACTCGAGGCGGTAACCATCCACCGGCCCACTTGCCATCCGCAGCGTCGAGTGGAAGGACCGTACGCCGAACGGCAATGGGCGTGGCTCGAAATCGATCGTGACGGAATTGGCGGATCGTGACACGGCGACGGTCCCGAGGATCTCGTGCTCATCACGGCGCATCGTGAACTCGAACCGGACGACTCCTCCGCTCTCGCCTATCCGTCGATAGCTGACCAGCGGCTGAAGCTGGGGATGGATAGGAATGTCGTCAATCCGGAACGGAGCTGCCCGCCGGCGCCGCGTGTCGATCTCGTTCCTTCGTTCGCGCCCTTCTCTGTCGAGCACCTTCGCCCCTTCGCGGCGATGGATGATCTTCGAATGCAGTTCGCCGTCCTGATCGGTCCGAAAGGTAACCCACGTCTCGATCTCCGACTCCCCGCCCACACCCGACCCCGTCGTCATCACGATCGCCGCCTGAGGAGTGAGTCTTCCGCGGCCAGCCATTTCGACCGCACGATTCCAGACCGGGTCACCGGCAAGAATCTGTGATTCCCCGCCGCTGACGGAGAGCGCGAGCAGAAGCATCGCCGCCAGCGGTGCTGAAGATCCTGCTCGTCGGATTGTCTTCATCGCCGCGAATCATCGCACTTCGCGTGCCGGCAGCAGACGCGGTCGCCGCCACCCGGAAGTAGATCCCGCTGGCTCATCGAAGCGCCGCGCGCACCCTCGCTCCCAAGGTCTATCATGGATGTCTGATGCGCAGATCCAGACCGGCACTCGAGCTGAGCGACGCCCGCGAACAGGGCTACTACAACATCGGCGAGGCCGCGGCCGCTTCGGGGGTGAGTGCGAAGATGATCCGGCACTACGAGCAGATCGGCGTGATACCGCCGGCCGACCGTACCTTCGCAAACTACCGGATCTACTCGAGAGCCGACGTCCATACACTTCAGTTCGTCCGACGCGCCAGGACTCTCGGCTTCTCGATGAAACAGATCCAGGCGCTTCTCGGCCTCTGGCTTCAACATCGGCCGAGCAAGGAAGTGAAACGGCTCGCGCTCGAACATGTCCGGGAGCTCGAGGAGAAGATTGACGAGATGGTCGCGATGAAGCGGACGCTCGAGGCCCTTGCCGAGCATTGCCACGGTGATCACCGGCCAGAATGCCCGATCCTCGATGACCTCGCCGGCACTCCTGATGACGGTACGGATCAGACCTGCCACTCACACTGATCCCTCGCGTCCGATGGGGCGTGGCGACCATGTCTGCTCTCGTCGCCTGCGCAGCGCGTGACCGGTTGCGCACCTGACTTGCAAGCCCAACCGACGAAGGAGATTTCTGATGTCGAGTGTCGGTCGAACGTTGTGGGCGATTGCAGAGGGCTACATACCAGCCGGGAGTACGGGACCTGAGCCTCAGATGACCAGCCACGAGACCGCCTGCATTCTCAATGCTGGCGATCGCCCGGCCAATGTAGAGATCACCATCTATTACACCGACCGGGAGCCCGGCGGGCCATACCGTGTGACAGTGGAGCCGCGCCGGACTCTGCACCTCCGGTTCAACGACCTGACTGATCCCGAACCGATTCCTCTGGACACCGATTACGCGAGCGTCTTCCGTTCAGACGTCGAGATCGTCGTCCAGCACACGCGGCTCGACTCCCGGCAGGCGGAAAACGCCCTGCTGTCGACCATGGCCTTCGCCGGGTGAGAGCAGCGGTGAAACGATGATCGAAGACCTCTGGTACAAGAACGCCATCATCTACAGCCTCGATCTCGAGACGTTCATGGACTCGAACGGCGACGGCTGCGGCGACTTCGAAGGCCTCGCCCGTCGTCTCGACTATCTCGAGACGCTCGGTGTCGACGTGATCTGGCTCGCGCCGTTCCACCCTTCGCCCAACCGCGACAACGGCTACGACGTCAGTGACTACTACGGCATTGACCCTCGCCATGGTTCCTCGGGGAACTTCGTGGAGTTCATTCACCAGGCGAAGAAGCGCGGGATGCGGGTGATCATCGACCTCGTCATCAACCACACATCCAGCGACCACCCCTGGTTCCAGGAGTCGCGAAGCGACCGCAACTCGCCGCGGCGGGACTGGTACATCTGGTCGAAGAGGCGCCCGGCCAACTGGAACGAAGGGATGATTTTTCCGGGCGTGCAGACGACGACCTGGACCCGCGATCCGGTCGCCGGTGAGTACTACTTCCATCGGTTCTTCGACTTCCAGCCCGACCTGAATACGCACAATCCCGAAGTGCGTAAAGAGATCCGCCGCATCATCGGCTACTGGCTCCAACTCGGCGTGGACGGCTTCCGTGTCGATGCGGTGCCGTTCATTCTCGAGCATCCCGATCCGAAGCAGCTCGACTCCAAGCCGAAGATGGACTTCGCGATCCTCGAGGAGCTCCGCGCCTTCCTGCAATGGCGGGTCGGCAGCGCAGTACTGCTTGGCGAAGCCAATGTTTCACCCGATGAAGTGGAGAAGTACTACCGCGAAGGTCGCGGCATCCACATGATGTTCAACTTCTGGGTGAACCAGCACCTCTTCTACGCTCTCGCCTCCGGAGAGGTGCAGCTGCTCGCTGACGCGCTCGAGGCGACACGCGAGCTGCCGCAGACGGCGCAGTGGGCCCATTTCCTTCGCAACCACGACGAGCTCGACCTCGGCCGTTTGAGCGATGAGCAGCGGGAAGTTGTGTTCGCGAAATTCGGGCCGGAAGAAAGGATGCAGCTCTACGACCGCGGAATCCGCCGCCGGCTCGCGCCGATGCTCGGCGACCGCGCCGAGCTGGAGCTCGCCTACAGCGTCATGCTCTCGCTACCCGGGACTCCGGTCCTTCGCTACGGCGATGAGATCGGCATGGGCGACGACCTCGAGCTCGATCAGCGGGACGCCGTCAGAACTCCTATGCAGTGGTCGGACGCGCCGGGTGCAGGCTTCTCCACGGCGAGCAAGCTCGTGCATCCGGTGATCGATCACGGGCCCTACGGTCACTCGCACATCAATGTCGAGAAACAGAAGCGGGATCCTGACTCGCTCCTTCGCTGGATGACGCGGATGATTCATATCCGAAAGGAGTGTCCGGAGATCGGCTGGGGCAGCTGGTCTCTCCTCGAGACAAAGCTGCCGAGCGTCCTGGCTATGGTTTATGAGTGGCGCGGCAACCAGCTTCTCATCGTTCACAACTTCGCAGGACGCCGCCAGGATGTCGTACTGCCGTTGCGCCAGCAGGAGGGGGAGAAGATCTTCGACCTGCTGAAGGAAGAGGAGAGCCGAGCCGATCGGCGTGGACGTCACACGATCGTCCTCGAGGCACACGGCTACAGATGGTTCCGCGTCGGCAACCTCGAGGCAGCGCTTCACCGAACGGACAACGACATGCCTCCCCCCGCTCCTCCGAAGAAGAAGCGAGGGAAATGACTCTGGCTGCCATGGCTCCACGATTGGAATGCCTCACGCAGAGCGCTTCCGTATGAAGATCGGGGTTCACGCTTCTCACGAACAATACTCGCCGCGTACCCTCATCGACCACGTCATGAAGGCTGAGGCTGCAGGGTTCGAGGCGGCGATGTGTTCCGACCATCTCATGCCGTGGAGCGAGCGGCAGGGACACAGCGGATTTGCCTGGTCCTGGCTCGGCGCCGCCATGCAGGCGACCTCACTCCCCTACGGCGTCGTCAACGCGCCGGGCTGGCGTTACCACCCGGTCATCATCGCTCAGGCCGCCGCGACCCTGCAGCAGATGTTTCCCGACCGTTTCTGGATCGCAGTCGGAAGCGGCGAGGCACTCAACGAACACATCACGGGCGAGGCATGGGCACCCAAGCACGAACGCAACGAACGACTGCTCGAATGTGTGACGGTCATGCGACGACTCTGGCAGGGGGAAACGGTCACGCATCGCGGACACGTTGAGGTGGTCGACGCGAGGGTCTGGTCACTGCCTGAGCGTCCGCCCCGAGTCGTGGGAGCGGCAATCACCGAGGCGACCGCGGAGTGGATGGGCGGCTGGGCTGATGCGCTCATTACGGTCAGTGCCGCACGTGACAGAATGAAGCGGGTGCTCGATGCATTCCGCCGCGGCGGTGGGGATGGCAAGCCGATACTCTTGCAGGCGAAACTCTCCTGGGCTCCGACGGAACGTGAGGCGATCGATGGCGCCATGGATCAATGGTCCACGAACGTCTTCAACAGTTCGATCGCCGCAGATCTCAGCCGCCCCGACCAGTTCGAAGCGCTGTCGCGATTCGTCAACGAAGAGCAGCTTCGCGATGCCGTCCGCATCTCGTCTGACCTGGATCAACACATCGAGTGGATCCGTCAGGATCGGGAGCTCGGCATCGATGAGTTGTACCTCCACAACGTGAATCTGGAGCAGCAGCGGTTCATTGAGGCGTTCGGACGGCACGTACTTTCGGCTTTGCGGTAGATACGCGCCGGCAGGCGCGACACAATCGCGGCATCACCACTCCTCGTGACTCCGCGCACGCTCTCATTCCGCCTCACTGCGTTTCACTTCGCCGCCGCCGAAGAAGGTGTCGAAGACCATTGGCTCGCTAACGGCAGCGCAATGGGTGGAGGAGTGTTCATGCCAAAGGTTCTGCTCACGAGCGTCTGCCGGCCACTCGGTGAAAAGTATGGCGACGCACCGAGCGTCGGTTACGAATTGCTGTATGGCCAGGTCACGCGCGCTCAGGGGCTCTTCTCCCCTCGGGCGACCCACGTGCAGTTCTCGCTCGGATATGTAGCGGAAAACCTTCAGGCACCGACGACCGTTCTCCACTATCCATCGAAGGAGGAGCTGGCCCGGGAGCTGGAGAATGGCTACGACTACGTTGGGATCTCGTTCATCCTCTCGACCTTCCACCGAATGAAAGAGGTCGCCGCGTTGATTCGCAGTCATGCACCCGGCGCAAAGATCGTTCTCGGCGGCTACGGCACGGTCCTTTCCGACGAAGAGCTCGCCCCCTGGTCCGACTACATCTGTCGCGAAGAAGGCGCCGGCTTCATGCAGCGGCTCCTAGGCGAGACACCGGGCCCGCGCCGTCATCCGCTCATCGTCAGCCGTCTGCGCATCTTCAGCCGCGAGATCTCCCGCACCGGAATGGTGTTCGGGGGCCTCGGCTGTCCCAACGGCTGCGACTTCTGCTGCACCTCACACTTTTTCAAGCGGAAACACATCCGTCTGCTCGAGACCGGCGCCGACATCTACGACGTCATCCGGCGCTATCGACAGATCGATCCCGAGATCTCGATCGTCATTCTCGATGAAGATTTTCTGCTCAACCGGAAACGAGCGATGGAGTTGCGTGACTCTGTGGTGGCCGGCGGCGTCGCGCTCTCGATCTTCTGCTTTGCCAGCGTGAAGGCACTCAGCCAGTACACGATCGCCGAGATCCTGGAGATGGGAATCGACGGCGTATGGATCGGCTACGAGGGGACGCGTTCCGGCTACGCTAAACAGGAGGGTCGTCCGATCGAGGACCTCTTCCGCGAACTGCGCGCACATGGGGTGAGCGTCCTGACGTCGATGATCGTGGGACTTCCCTATCAGACGCCGGAGATCATCGACGAAGAGCTCAACGGGTTGATGGCCCTCGAGCCGACGCTTTCGCAGTTTCTGATCTATGGTCCCACTCCGGGTACTCCTTTCTACGATCAGGTAATGCGCGAGGGAAGGTTGCACGCGGACCTCGCCGCGAACCGCGAGGAGTACTACCGCAACTGCACCGGCTTCAAGGCGATGGTGAATCACCCGACGATGACGCCGGAACAGATCGAGTCGGCACAGGAGCATTGTTTCGAGACCGACGTTCGAACCCTCGGACCTTCGATCTTCCGCTCGATCGATGTCTGGTTGCGTGGATACCTGAAGCTGGCCCAATCACCCAACACGATGTTGCGACTCAAGTCGGAGCGCTTCGCCTTCGAGATCCGGCGAGCCTATCCGGTGTTTCTTGCAGGCAGACTACTGGCCCGGGGCTCCGAGGTTCGCGAAGCGATCGGGGCTCTTGAAAGGCGCGTGCACGAGGCTCTGGGCGCCCCCTCAATTCTGGAGCGACTCAGAGCAGTTGCGGCAGCAGGACTCGCCGCGTGGACAGGTCTCACACTGAAGCTCGGACTCTTTCAGCATCCATCTCTCGCGCGTCACACATTCCGGATGCCCGACGAGTCGCTGCCAGCAAAGATCTGGCGGCGGTTGCGTGGCGACGAAGAAGAAGGACTCTCGGTTGCGGTCGAGCTTCGGCCGGAGTCTACCGTCTGGGTTACTGTCGCTGGCTCGCTCAGCATCGCAGGAGCCGAGAAACTCGGGGCAGATCTCGTGGCTGGACTCCATCGTCGGAAAGAACGTCTGGTCCTCGACCTCGAGCAACTCGTCGCGACCGAACGTGCCGCACTCGAAGAGCTGGCGGAGCGTCTTCGCGCCTACGGCGATCGCGTGCGCGTCCTGGTCCCGCAGTTGGACGAGTTTGCAGGGATGAGCGTGCTGTTCAGGTGATCCGAGGCTTCCATCCCCTCGGATGGTTTTGAAGTTTCGCTGACGTGTGTCGAGCACGGGTTGGTGACGAGATTGCTTGTACCAACAATCCAGTCCCGCTGACCAGCGCGGCAGGTGTCGACATGAAACAAGTCGTTTCTGGAGTTTCCCGATTCGACTTCTGCCGACGCCATGACGTTACGGCAGCGCGTGATCCGGGTGCTCGCGTCGCTGAGGAACTCGCCTCAGGCTCGGCACTCAGTTTCAGGAGGTGAATGTGCGCTTGTATTCAACCATCCCCGCGATTGCTCTGATCCTGCTCTTCACCGGCTGCAGATCGGAGACCCAGGTCGAACAGACCACCACCGGTGACACGACCACCACGGCGTACGCCGTGACCGCGACCGACGCGACGCTCGTACCGATCGGCGAAGGTTTGCCTCCCGGCGAGACCACGACTACAGTCGGAACGATCACGGGGACCGTTCAGGTAGCGACGCCAGCGACCGCCACATCGACCCCCACGGCGACTCCTGCGACGGCCCCCGTCAGGACGGCAACGCAGCCCTCCGCCGTACAGCCGACGCCAGTGCAGGCGACGCCAGCCACACCCTCACCGACTGCAACCGTCCCGGCGACTCCACCGCCGGCCGCGCCCCCAGTGACCGCGACCACCGCACCGGCACCGACGCCGGCCGCTTCAACTGCGTCCGCCAAGCCACCCGCGACCCACTCGGTCAGCAAGGGTGGAGCGATGCACCCGGCAAACACCACGAATCCGGCGCAGCGATGCGGCGCCTGCCACGGAAAAGACCTCCGCGGGGGCAAGGCCGTGTCCTGCTACTCGTGCCACGAAACTGCCGTGTGGTAACGGGCCTCGAATCGGGCGACTGAACCTGCGTCTGTAACCGATGACTGCGCGTGTCGGAGCGACGAGCTCCGGCCGCGCTGGGTCCGGCAACGCCACGCCCAGCCCCGCGCTCTGCGCGAGGCATGCGCGCAAACAAGGCTCAGGCGCGGAGCCGAACGGACCGACCCTCACGAGATTCCTCGCCGACCCTCACTCTCGCCGTTCCCGCCGAGTTGCCAAACGTCGACGATCCGGAGGATAGAACTGGCAGGCGTGCCTTGCCTCCGCCTCGCGTTCGAAACGCTCAGCCCGGCAGCACACTGAAACAGGGGTGAAGTGGTGGAGCTGATCGGGATCGAACCGACGACCTCCTCATTGCGAACGAGGCGCTCTCCCAGCTGAGCTACAGCCCCACATTACGTGGAAGTATCGCTGCTAACGGCGTCTCTGGCGACGGCATTCCAGCGCAGGGACCGCGGATTATAGGAGGGGCCGCCCCCTCTGGCAAGGTGCAGGATCACGTCTGCTTCAAGTGGTGTGGACTCAACGACTTGTGCGTCACATTCTGCAGGGCTGCTTCTCGCCACGCGGGCAGAATCCACAACACCCGGACGTCTCCAGCCTGGCGCAACATTTATTCGCATGCGCGTGCAACAGATGGCCATCCATATGTGTTGTAGGGCATACTACGAGTACGCCTCTGAGGTCTCAGCCTCGGGAGGCGTGACTTCGAAGGGCTTCAGCATTGCCCATGGCAGCGCAGACCGCGCTGCCACCGCCTTAACCCCTCCGGCGATTGCCGCCGGCGGTGGATACACCGTACCGGGGCCGCTCTCGGCCCCGTGACGAGGAAAGGAGGCATCATGAAGGTCAACTACATCCGAGACGTGTCGAAACTCGACCGGATTCCGCTGGAGATGCGGGAGACGATGAAGCGGGTGGCAGAGCGCTACGTCTTCCGGGCCAACGACTACTACCTCGGGCTCATAGACTGGGACGATCCGGACGATCCGATCCGCCGGCTCGTCGTGCCTGACGAGCGCGAGTTACTGGAGTGGGGCAACCTCGACGCGTCGAATGAACAGTCAATCACGGTCGCCAGGGGCGTACAGCACAAGTACCCGCACACCGTGCTGCTGCTGGTCAACGAAGTCTGTGGCGCCTACTGCCGCTACTGCTTCCGAAAGCGGCTTTTCATCGACGGCAACGATGAGACTAGTCTCGACATCACCGAGGGGCTCGAGTACATCCGCAGCCATCCTCAGGTCACAAACGTCCTGCTGACCGGTGGAGATCCGCTGCTGATGTCGACGCGCCGCATCCTCCAGATCATCGAGCAGCTGCGCGCAATTCCACACGTGCAGATCATCCGTATCGGCACGAAGATGCCTGCGTTCAATCCCTGGCGCGTGCTCGACGACCCAGCTCTCGTCGAGGGACTGTCGACGTTCAGCACCGCCGAAAAGCGCATCTACCTGATGATGCACTTCGATCACCCGCGTGAGTTGAGCGAACCGGCCGTCGCCGGCATCGACATGCTGATTCGTGCCGGTGTGATCTGCGTCAACCAGTGTCCGCTGATTCGAGGCATCAACGACGATCCAACGGTTCTGGCGTCCATGTTCCGGCAGCTTTCGTTCGTCGGCTGCCCTCAGTACTATCTCTTCCAGGGAAGACCGACGGCGGGCAACGAGCCGTACGAGCTTCCGATCGTCGCCGGCTACCAGATCTTCGAAGAGGCGAAGCGCCGCGTGAGCGGCCTGGCGAAGCGAGTGAGGTTCGTGATGAGCCACGAGAGCGGAAAGATCGAGATCGTGGGCGTCGACGAACAGTTCATCTATCTCCGCTATCACCGCGCCAAAGACCCGGCGGACGAAGGACGTTTCATGGTCTTTCACCGTGACGACGATGCGTACTGGCTCGATCAGCTGGTGCCGGTAGGCAGGCTGGTTGCCGCCGAGCCCGAACTCCATATTCAGGAGCCGGGCGTGTACGGCCCGACCGAGGAAGTGATGGCTTGAAGGATCACGAGAGAATCTCCAGCCGGTTGTCGAAGTTCCGGCCGTCGCTGACGCTGGCCCTCAAAGAGCTCGTCGCAGGACGTGTCGAGCGGGGTTTGCCGGTCTATGACTTCGGGCTCGGCGAGACCAAAGGTCACCTCGACGACACGATCCGGGCGGCGGGCGAACGAGCCTTTCGCGAAGAAGACACGATGTATGCCGATCCGGCGGGACTGCCTGCGCTTCGTCAGGCAGTCCTCCGCTGGCTCGATCTCGAACAGCACTACTCGATCGACAACGTCGTGATCAACACAGGAGCGAAGCAGGGGCTCTTCAATATCTTTCTGTCGATCTGCAATCCCGCCGACGCGGTTCTGTTCGAGGCGGCACCATGGGTCAGCTATCAGCCGCTCGCCACTGCTGCGTACGGCTTTCCGGTGATGGTCCTGCCCCGAGCCGGGGGCGACGGGCTGCTGAAGGTGACACAGGAAGATCTCGAGCGCAATCTCGATCTCCGACCCCACGCACGGCTCTTTCTGCTCAACAACCCCGTAAACCCCACTTCTCAGCTCTATGAGGCGGAGGAGATCGAAGCCCTGCTCCGCGTCTGCGTCGAGCGCCGCATCTACTTC
Source organism: Thermoanaerobaculia bacterium (assembly GCA_036385045.1). GTDB lineage: Bacteria > Acidobacteriota > Thermoanaerobaculia > Gp7-AA8 > Gp7-AA8 > QHVT01. Next base: position 18,641 of record DASVLC010000252.1, read on the forward strand.
GTACTCGACCGGCTCTACTGGAAGCTGATCTTCGACGGTCGCACCTATCCCGAACCGAGAATCGACGCGGAGACACGGCCCTGGATCATTCAGATCGACGGGATGTCGAAGAACTTCCGGCGCACGGGAGGGCTCCGGATCGGCTGGACGATCGCGCCAGACGACGTGGCCGCCGCCATGATCAACCTGCAGAGCCACTACACCGCCGGTCCGGCGGTTCCGACCCAGCGAGCCGCGCTGGCAGCGCTCGACCATCCATACGACATCACCATGGTCGAGGAGCTTCAGGCGAAACGTGACCTGCTGCACGAAGTCGCAGCATCGATTCCGCATCTCGACATCTGGCCAACTCCGGCGGCGTTCTACTCCTTCTGGGATGTGCGAGGCACCTTTGGCAAAACGACGCCGGAAGGCCACACGCTACGTAATTCGAACGACGTCGCCGAATACCTCGCCGTCAGTGGCGGCGTCGTCACGGCGTCAGGCTCCGGATTCGCGCAGGACGGCTACCTCCGGCTCTCGTTCGCAACTCCTGACGAGACGATCGTCGAAGGGATGCGGGCGGCACGGGCCGCATTCGAAGCGTTGCGGTGAGAAGGCGCACTTCTGACTTCCATCCGCCCCTTGCGTTTCTACTACACTTGTCATAGATTGAATGGCACATGTAGGAGGAACGATGGCGCGGAGACCACGCCTTTCGAAAGCCGAACTCGAACTGATGGACCTGATCTGGGAGCGAGGCGAATCCTCGGTCCGCGAGCTTCAGGAGACGATTCCGGAGAAGAGGCGCCCCGCCTACACGACTGTTCAGACCCTCGTCGGGAGGCTCGAAGAGAAGGGAGCCGTGCGCCGTTCCCGGCGTGTGGGAAACGCTTACCTCTATGAGCCGGCGATCACACGCCGCTCCACATATCGGCGGCTCATCGACGAACTCGTCGAGGTCTTTGGCGGGAGTGCGACTCCAATCGTTTCGCACCTCATCGAGTCCGGAAAACTGACGCTCGAAGATCTGCGCGTGCTCGAGCGGGAACAGTCGAAGCGGAAGGACGGCGCGGAATGAGCCGGTCTCACGATGTCGTCCATCTCCTGCTCGAAGGTTTCCTCCCCTTTCTCTTTCCCTTCGTAGCGATCTCTATTCTGATTCTTGCGGTCGGAATCCTCGTGGCGACGAAGAGCTCGCGCATGTCGGCGGCCTCCCGCTCATCGATCATTCTCCTGGCGCTCGCCGTTCCCTTTCTCATCCCCCTGCTGCAGTCGGCGGGCGCTACTACGTCGCTGATCGAGCCGCACACTCTCGGTCAGGAGGAACCGGCACTCGTGCAGATCGAGCTCGGAGCAGCCAGCGCGGTCGGTTCCGATGCGCGGCCTTTCGACTGGATCTGCCTGCTCGGCCTCACCTGGGCACTCGGCTGTTTCGCTCTTGTCATTCGTCTGGCGTACCAGGCACTTCACTGGGGGCGCATTGCCCGGCGAGCCACGCCGGTCACGCATCCGGAGGTCCGCAGGATCTTCGACATCCTCCGCCGGTCGATGGTCCCTGTCGACCTGTTCGAGAGTTCCGAATGTGCGCAGCCCGCGGTCGTCGGCATCCGTCACCGCCGCGTCCTCATCCCTTCGCAACTCATCCAACGCCTCGATGAGCGAGCACTCGCCGCGATGCTGGGCCACGAGCTCGCCCACATCGAGCGCCGGGACAACGTAATCGGGACGCTCGTGGCCGTGATACGCGCCATCTTCTGGTTCGACCCGCTACATCACCGCGCCGTGCACCACTATCTCGTGCTGCGTGAGCGCGCGTGCGATGAACGAGTGCTCCAGGACGGCTGCACCCCCGACGACCTCCTCGCCGCGTTGCGGAGTTGCTGCGACGGAGTCGTTCCCACTCCATCAGTGGCCTGCATGAGCAGCATTCAACTGCCGGAAAGGATCGAGTCGATCATGAATCACGATGAGCAGCGTTCTCATTTCTTCTCCTCTCGCCGCGTCTATGTCGCCGGGCTTGCACTCTCTGTCGCGATCGCTGTCGGATCGGCGCTGATACTCCCGCCTCCCCTCCTCGCACGTCACCTGTTCGAGCCGGCGGCGAGCCCACCCCTATCGTCCCCGCGGGTCTCGGCCACCGCAGAGCCGGCACTCGGACGCCAGGGGGCGATCGTCGTCAAGGTCGACGTGCGCGACGCGGCGGGCAAGGTCGTCATGTCGCCCACAATCTCGGTGCTTCCGAACCAGGCATTCGAAGTGAGCACGGGCGGTCAGAACGATGCGAGCACGTCGAGAATCGTGGCTCGCGGCTCGGTCGACGCCGCATTGAAGGGCGAAGTGGCTGTGACATGGGAATTCGATGGCGCCGTCACAAGGACGGAGACGGCAACCATCGTGAGGCGGCTCCCGATGCTGGTACCTCCCGGCGATCAGGGTGAGTCGATCTCGATCGAGTTGAATGAGGCCGAGCTCTCCGACGTTCTCCAGACGTTCTCTCAACTCACCGGCAAGAATGTTACCGCCGCGCCGGGGATCACCGGGAAGGTGAGTCTGAGCGTCACGGGTCTTCCCTGGAAGCTTGCGCTCGCACGAATCGCATCGCAGCTCCGGCTCAGTCTCGAGAGTGCCCCGGACGGAGGCCTCCGCCTGATTCCGTACGTCGAAACGCCTCTGCCTCCCGGTGTTCATCGTGTCGGTGGTGATGTCGTTGCGCCGAAGGTCGTGACGCGAGTCGAGCCGGTCTATCCCGAGGAAGCGAGAGCGGCCGGAGTTTCAGGCATGGTCGTCCTCGAGGCGGTGATCGACGAGTATGGGAATGTCGAGAGCGCCCGCGTTCTGAAGCCGCTACCCTTCGGCCTCGATCAGTCGGCGCTGGAGGCGCTCCGCGAATGGAAGTTCGAGCCTGGAACGCTGAACGGGTCGCCCGTAAAGGTGGTCTTCAATCTGACCCTCAACTTCCGCATTGCTGAACCGCCGAGCGAGCTGCAGCAACTCTCGGTTCCGCCATCGCGTCTCGCCGGACCAGACCCAATCTATCCGGAGGAGGCGAAGGCGGCGAGGCTCGAAGGGATCGTCCGACTGCGCGTCACCGTCAGCGCCAGCGGCTCTGTCGAGGATGTTCGGATCATCGGAACTGCTGCCCCTGCCCTCGACGACGCCGCAGTCGAGGCAGTCCGTCAGTGGGTCTTCTCGCCGGGCCAGCGCGCCGGCGAGGCAGTCTCGTCAACTGTTGATCTCGCGATCCCATTCAAGCTCGAGTGAGTTCGAGGCCCTGTCGCTACGCCGCGACTGAGAGAAAGAAACTCAGCAGAGATTAGGCTTCCACTCAGCCGCGTAGCGGCTTCGGATGGTAGCCGGGGTCTGAGCGCGGACGCGCTCAGCCCCCCGGTAAACGTCGCAACAACAGTGTGCCGCGTAGCGGCACCGGACCACTACCCGTGCTCGGCAGTGCACGCGTTTCGTCCGGTGCGGCAGGTTAGTCCGCAAAACCGGGGGTGCTCCGCTCCGCGGCGCTCAGAACCGCATAAACACTGGGAGTGTCTTGAAATCGTAGCGTGGGGATCTGGGCGGGCGGGGGGTGGTTTGCACGTGCATCGCACCGCCCACCCACCCAGATCCCTCGCTACGCTCGGGAATGACGGGATTGGACCACCTACAGGAATGACAGGCACGACCCGATCGCGGACGCCTCTGGCGATCCGGCATGCGCGATGCGAGAATCGAGCGCGTGAATGTTCTGCGTGGCCTCGCAGGCGTATTCCTGATGGCGTTGAACACCATCGTCTGCGGGACTGCTCTGCTCGCCCTGGCCGTCATCAAGCTCGTGATTCCGGTCAACCCGGTGCGGCGACGGATCGACCCTCGGCTGCATCGGCTCGTGGAGCTCTGGATCGCAAACAACACGAGATTGCTCGGCTACGTGCGGTGGGACATGCGCGGGGAGCACGAGTTGAGTCGCGGCCGCTGGTATCTCGTGACCGCGAACCATCAGAGCTGGGCCGACATCTTCGTCCTGCAGAAGGCCCTGACCGGACGCATCCCTCTACTGAAGTTCTTCCTGAAACGTGAGCTGATCTGGGTGCCGGTGGCAGGGCTGGTCTGGTGGGCGCTCGACTTCCCTTTCATGAAGCGTCACTCGGCCGAGTTTCTTCGAGCTCACCCCGAGCGGCGCGGCGATGATCTCGCTGCGATTCGGAAAGCTTGTGAGCGCTTTTCACTCATTCCGACGGCAGTCATGAACTTCCTCGAGGGAACTCGGTTCAGCAGCGGCAAGCAGCAGTCCGAGCGCGCTACCTATCGACATCTTCTCGCCCCCAAGGCGGGAGGCATCGCCGTCGCACTCGATGCCATGGGCGAGCGGTTCCATTCGCTCGTGGACGTGACGATCTTCTATCCCGACAGCACTCCCACATTTTTCGGGATGCTCGCCGGCAACATGCGTCGGGTGGTCGTGCATCTGCAGGAGCGCGCGATTCCCGAGAACCTTCTCGGCGGCAACTATGCTGCCGATCCCGTCTTCCGCGCGGGTGTTCAGGAGTGGGTCACGCAGCTGTGGCGAGAGAAAGACCAGCTGCTCGACGACCTGCAACAGGAGTATGCGGACGCAAAGCCGCGAGGTTGATCGTCAGCCCCGCACGCGCACGCCGTCGCCGATCTCGAAACTGGGGTGAACGATGACGATCGCCCCCTCCTCCAGACCCTTCACGACTTCGGCCTCGAGAGGGTTCCTCCGACCGATCTCGACCGGCTGACGCCGCGCACGGCCATCTTCGACCACGAACACGCTCCACTGCTGTTCGATTCGCGCGAGAGCACTCACGGGAACCTTGAGTACCCGCTCGCTTTCCCATACGACGATACGCGCTTCGACGCGATACGCGTCGCCGAGCTCCGCCGGAGGATCCGTGAGATCCGCGATGACATTGACGCGCTGCTCTTCGATTCCAAGAGCGGAGATCTTCTGAAACGCGGAGGGCTCGACTAGCCTTACGGTTCCATGGAGCGGACGATCGCCGCCCCACTGGTCGACGACGACTCGATTTCCCGTACGGATTCTCACTGCATCTTCGGAAAGAACATCAATCACGAGCTCGAGCTGGCGTGCGTCACCGATCTCGAGGATCGGCGTTCCGGCGGAAACGATACGCTCGCTCCGCTCCGGGATCCTGAACAACCGGCCGGCGACTGGCGATCGCACCTCGAGCACACCGCGCGTTCCGGACTGCTCCGGCGTGAAGATTGCTGCCCGCGCTGCAGCGAGATTGGAAGTCGCGGCCTGGAGCCTCTGTCTCGCGGCTTCCACTTCGCGCCGGCTCCGCTCTTCACCGATCCTCGCCTGGTCCAGAGTCTGTCCTGCGGCCACACCTTCGCCCGCCAGGCTCTCGATCCGCTCGCGCTCGCGCCGTGCGAGGCCCCACGCGGCTTCCGCCGTCGCGACTGCCGCTGCTGCCTCTCGACGCGTTGCTTCTGCGCCAGCTACATGAGCCACCCCCTCTTCGCGCTGCCGGGGATCGATTGGGAGGGACACGATCCTCGCGACGACCTGACCAGCATCGATCTGTGCCCCCTCTCTAAGATCGATGCGTTGAATCGTGCCGCTCACCGGAGCCGTAATCACGAAGCGGTCGACGACCCTGGTTTCTCCGCGCGACTCGATCGTGACCGACATCGCTCCTCGCTCCACGGCCGCCGTATCAACCGGCACCGGGTCAGGTAGAAGCGCCATGACGGTGATGATGAGAATGACGAGGGCCGCAACCCCATATCCGATCTGACGTTTCTTCAACTTCATCGGATCCCATTGTGTCACGAGGAGATCGAGAGCCCGGAGTGCAGGCCCTGGATCCCGCCAATCACGTGGACGTCGTCGTCGCCGACATGGGGTAAGCCTTCGGGGCGGAGAACGTCACTCTCGCGTTTTGAGCACCTCGACGAGATCGAGGGTACGAATCCGACGATGAACCAGGAGGCCTGAGATGACGGCCGCGATCACGATGAAGAGGAACGAGGCCGCCCACGTGCGAGGTCCGATGATCAGCGGGAAGCGATAGACGTCGGTCTGATAGGCACTCGACATCAGATGGCAGAAAAAGTAGCCGATCGCAAAACCGACCGGAATCGAGATCAGTGTCAGCACCGCCTGTTCGCCGAGGAGCATCGCGCTCACTTCGCCTCGCGTGAACCCGAGGACGCGAAGGCTCGCGAGCTCGCGTCCGCGTTCTGATAGAGCAATCCTTGCGCTGTTGTAGACCACGCCGATGGCGATCACGGAGGCAAACCCGATGGTGAATATGTTCATCACCCACATCGACTGCGCGATGGTGTCGCGAAAGGTCTGCAGTGCCGTCTCGCTGATTGAGACCCCCGCAACTCCGGGCATCCCCTTGAGCCGGGTGTAGAGCTCTGCCGCCTGCGTCTGGTCGATCAGAAGATGGGCACCCGAGACGCTCTTTCCCTCATCCATCATCCTGTTCAGCGCGCCGAGCTCCATGTAGGCCGTCATGCCGAGCATCTCATCGATCGTACCCGCCAGCGGGACCTGACGCGTCGGCCTCGACTCGTCCAGAACCTCGACCGTGAGCAGATCGCCCGGCTTCACTTCGAGCCGCTCGGCAAGATATTTCGTCAGCACGATGCCGTCTGCGGCGATCGGCACTTCACGTCCCTTGGCATCGACGAGAGGCCGCAGCTGCGCATCAGGAGACAGGCCGATCAGTCCGAGGCGTTTGGAGAGGTGCCCTCGCGAAATGCGGATGGGGACCGTACGGAATGGCTCTGCGCGCAGTACACCCGGGAGAGCGGTGAGCTCGTGGACCGCGTCAAAGGACCGTGGAACGATGAACGATACCGTAACGTCCTCGCGCTGCATGACGCCGAACTGCATGCGGAGAAGGTAGTCGATGGTGTCGAAGTTGTAGCCGCCGACCACGAGAATCGACACCGCCATGGCAAGGCCGGCAACCGAAAAGACCGCCTTCATCTTTCTGCGGGAGAGATTGCGCACGACGATGCGCGAGGCAGGCGTCAGCATGTGACGCATTCCGACGCGTTCGATCCAGCCGGGACTGAAACGCGGCGGTGCTTCGGGACGCATGGCTTCCGCGGGAGGGAGTGCGATCGCACGGGCTACGGAGGAGCGAGCACCGAGAAGGGCTGCGACGGCACTGATCCCTACGGAGGTCGCAAAGAGCGACGCGGAAGCCTGATAGCGAAGCTCGGGGAAGTTGTACAGCGTCTGATACAGATCCATCATGCTGGAGCCGAGCCAGAGACCGAGAAGGATTCCAGCAATCCCCCCGGCACCGACCGTGAGCATCGCCATCTCCATGTAGTGAAGGCCGACGGTTCGGCTTTCGTAGCCAAATGCCTTCAGGATGGCGATCTGATCGCGCTGCAACTGAACCAGACGCGAAAGAACGAGATGAATCAGAAAGGCTGCCACTGCCAGGAAGATCGTGGGCGAGATGGTCGCTCCCACCTTGAGAGCCTGGATCTCGTCCGAGATGAAGCGGTGTGAGATGTGCTCCTCCCGATCGTGTGCGCCCGCGCCACCCCAGATCGCGATCAGATCGTCAATTCTCGAGATCACGTCTGGTGCGCTCGCCCCATGTGCAAGCGTAAGGGAGACATTGTTGAACGCTCCCTCCATATCGAATGCGGCCTCGAGTGCCTCCTCATTCATCCAGACGACACCGAATCGGCGCTTGTCCGGGAGCAGATCCCCGGTACGGATTTCATAAATGAACTCCGGGGAGAGCGCCGTGCCGACGATGGTCAACGTCCGCCAGCGTCCATTGATGATGGCTCCGAGCGACGAGCCGGGCGTCAGACCATTAGCGGACGCAAACCCATCGCTGACGAGCACCTCATCCGGGCGGTTCGGCGCGATCCATTTCCCGGTGACGAGATGCAGATCGTTCAGAAGTGGCCGCCGGATCGCCGGGATCGAGACCGCACGGCCGGTCGCCGGTTGTTCGAGACCGCTGACGTCGAGCGTGATATCGCGAACGATCCGCGGCTGGACACTCACGACGCCAGGGATCGATTCGATGCGTCCGACGAGCGAACGTGGCGCTCGACGCATCGAGGCGAAGATGTCGGCGAACCGGTACTCCGCGTAGTACGTCTGCTGGGACGCGACCAGCGATGCGTAAGCACTGCGCATCGTGACCCACGCGGCAATCCCGCAGGCAACCACGAGAGATACAGCGATCAACTGTCCCTTGAGATGCGCCGTGTCGCGAAACAACTTGCGGTCGAGTGCCCGCATCACCAGCTCAATTCGTCCGGCGAGAGCTTCGTCTCGTTGACGATGGTTTCTACGATCTCACCGGAACGCATGCGGATCATCCGATCCGCCATGCCGGCGATCGCGGCGTTGTGGGTGATGACCGCCGTCGTGGTGCCGAGATCACGATTGATGCGCTCCAGCACCTCGAGGACGCGCTTGCCGGTCTTGTAGTCGAGCGCGCCGGTTGGCTCGTCACACAGAAGAACCTCGGGGCGCTTCGCGATCGCCCGCGCGATCGCAACGCGCTGCTGTTCACCGCCTGAGAGTTGTGCCGGAAAGTGGTGAAGTCGATCCTCGAGATCCACCATCCGTAATGCTTCGGCGGGAGCCATCGGATCTCTGGCGATCTCAGTGACCAGCGCGACATTCTCAACCGCCGTCAGACTGGGAATGAGATTGTAGAACTGGAACACGAAACCGACGTGTTCACGACGGTAGCGAGTCAATGCCCTGTCGTCGTCGACCGTCAGATCGTGATCTCGATAGAACACCTCGCCGGACGTCGGCACGTCGAGGCCGCCGAGGATGTTGAGAAGGGTCGACTTCCCACTACCTGACGGCCCTAACAGCACCACCAGTTCACCTTCGTAGAGGTCGAGATCGACTCCGGCGAGCGCACGGACCTCGACATCGCCCATCGCATACGTCTTCGTCAGCTTTCTGGCGCTGAAGACCGCCTCACGTGCAGTTGTCACTGACATCCGGCGCCCATCATCTCAGAGTCCCGGCTGCCGGCAAGGGTCCCGGCCTACTCGCCGACCTCGTCGACGAATCGATCGGCAAAAAGTGGCGCGAGCATGTTGTCGACGGGAGCGTAGTCGTCCGTCAGAACGAATCCCTCACGTTGCTGAAGATACCGTTGCAGGTCGGAATGCGGCAGGACGTAGGCTCCCGATGCAGGCGCCTCTTCACGGAGGATCGAAGAAAGCGCCGCGGATGCATAAACCACAAATGTGGAGCGTGAGCTTTCCATCTCCTCAGGACCTTCCATCAGAAGGGCGACGTTCGATTCTCCGAAGACCTCCTGCAGCGTTCGGATGTAGGAGGCTAGAAACCGGCCGTTTCGATAGTCGTCAATCACGTTTGCGGCGAGCACGCCGTCCTGCGTCAGCATGCCCGCCAGACGCCGGGTGAACTCGAGAGTGGTCAGGTGATACGGCACCGAGAGATCGTCGAAAGCATCGATGAACATCGCGTCGTAGCGTTCCGCGGAGCGCATTGCGAACCATCGTGCGTCCTCGTTGATCGAGCGGATTGCGCTGCTGCGCGTGACGCCGAAGAAACGTCTGGCGACACGCGTCACTGCAGGATCGATCTCCACGACGTCGATCTCGGCACCGGGGTGCGCGTGCTCGACCGCGAGAGGCAGTGTGTATCCGCCTCCTCCGATGAAAAGCAGCCGAAACTTCCCGCTCCTGCGCGCACGCCAGTCGACCGCGTCATTGAAGATTCGCAGGTACCCGTACTCGAGATGTGATGGATCGGAAAGATCATTGTAGGAGTGGACCAGATGATCGAGATGAAGAGAGACCAGAGGTGCGCCAGTATCGTCCCTCACCGTCCGCTCGACGCGAATCGCGTAGTACTGGCTCTCCTCGGCATGAATCTCCCCCATACCCTCGGGGACGAAAGCGGGACCGCCATCGGGCGACGGAAACGGAGAAGAGAAGAGTGCAACGAGCAAACCTCCCACGGCGAACGCTGCCACCGCCGTCCGTCCCCAGCGTCCGAGCAGGTCACCGAAAAGCAGTGCGGTCAGGATCAGAGCCACGGCAACGCCATTGAGCGTCGCCCGCGTTCCGAACTCGGCGACAAAGTAGAACCCGGTCATGAACGTGCCGGCGATCGCGCCGAGCGTCGAGAGTGCGGAGAGTCGCCCGACGACCCTGCCTGCGGTCTCAACGTCCCGCATCGCAAGCCGCACGGCGACCGGAGAGGTCATGCCGAGAAAAAAAGCCGGCGTGAAGAACAGAAGAAACGAGAGCAGGACTACGCGCTGAAGAAGGGTCATCGCAATGCCGAGGGTCGACAGAAGTCCGTCGTCCGCCGCCAGAAAGTCGATCGCGGGGACGATCAGAAATGCGGTCAGTCCGGAGGCGATCAGAAGCAATCCCAGCGTCGATGAGCTGGGCCTTCTGTCGGCAAGCCAGCCCCCCGCCCAGGCTCCCCCGCTTATCCCCGCAAGGACGACACCGATGATGCTCGTCCATGTGAAGAGCGATACGCCAACGTACGGAGCGAGAACTCGTCCCGCAACGATCTCGATGACCAGCGTACAGAACGATGCAGAGAAAACAACTACCGCGGCGCGCAGAACCTGAGGTCGCATTGCGCGCGATTATGGCGCCCGACGGATGGAACACCAAGCACGGGAGGAGGAATGGGCCCTCCAACGCGATTGCGCGTCGGAGGGCAGATGGCGTCAGTTTGCGGCAGCAGAGGCGACGGTGGGATTCGACTTCACCCGCTGCCATTCGGCCTCGCGCGCACTTCCCGGAGGAATCAGCGCCTTCGTCACCTGGTCGCGCAATTCCGGCCGAAGCAGACGAAAGGGAACGCGTACCGGGGCATCAGCGGTCAGCTTCTCCGTCGATTCGTTAGCCGCTGCGATCGCACGCCAGTTCGCCGCATCACCAGTGAGGCGAAGGGCCAGTCTGGTCCATGAATCGCCAGCACTCGGCTTGAACGTCACGTTGATGTCATACGCTGCCGTCAATACGGCCCGCATCTGATCGTCGATGTCGACGGTCGAGAGCGTTGATGCGGTAGCAGGCCGCCACTGCGACTGCGGCACGCCCTTCTTCTCAGGTGCTCCCGCTGCAGGAACGCTCGAAGGGGATAGCACCTGTTCTGCAAGCTCGGGATTCGCACGCTTCCAGGCGGTTTCGAGCTCGCTTCCGGACGGGAGGAGCTCCGCTGCGATCTGCCGCTGGATCTGAGGACGGAGGATATGGAAGGGCACCCGGACTGGAACTCCAGCGACGAGTGCTTCGCCTGCGTCGTTGAAATCTGCAATCGCCCACCAGTTCTTCGCGTCGCCGGTCACACGCTTCGCGAGCCGGGTCCACGCATCGCCGTCGTGGGGAATCACACTGACCTCAATGTGATGATCGGTCGAAAGCGTGGCGCGCATCTGCGGGTCGATCTGTGCCGATGCGAGCACTCCGCGTGTCGGGCGCGGCGTTGGAGCCGATGGGGTGACCACTGGCGCAGGCGTCACTGCCGGCTTCGCCTCGACTACCTTTGCAGGCTCAGGCGCGGGGGCTGGGGTCACCGGTCGCACAGGAGCCGCGACTGGCGCAGGTGCTACTGCCGGCTTCGCCTCGACTACCTTTGCAGGTTCAGGCGCGGGGGCCGGAGTCACAGGTCGGACAGGAGCCGCGACTGGCGCAGGTGCTACCACCGGCTTCGCTTCGACCACCTTGACCGGTTCAGGCGCGGGGGCCGGAGTCGCAGGCTTCACGGGAGCCGCGACTGGCGCAGGTGCTACCACCGGCTTCGCCTCGACCACCTTGACCGGTTCAGGTGCGGGGGCCGGAGTCGCAGGCTTCACGGGAGTCGCGACTGGCGCAGGTGCTACCACCGGCTTCGCCTCGACCACCTTGACCGGTTCAGGCGCAGGGGCCGGAGTCGCAGGCTTCACAGGAGCCGCGACTGGCGCAGGTGCTGCCACCGGCTTCGCCTCGACCACCTTGACCGGTTCAGGCGCAGGGGCCGGAGTCGCAGGCTTCACGGGAGCTGCTGCCACAGGGGCAGGAGTCACGACGAAGTCCGGCTCCTCTGCTCTCACGGATGAGGGCGCCGGAGACGGCACGCTGGCCGCGGCTGGTACAGGCTCCGGTGCCCTCACCGGGGAAGCGACGGCAGACGGAGCCGCCGAAGCAGGTCTCGCTTCGGCGGCGGGAACGTTGGATTGAGTAGATGTCGACGTCCAGGTCGATGCGGGAGCGGCCGGCTGCATCGGCGCCGCAACCGCCACGGAAGCGGGCGCCTGGAGCATACCGATCTCGCGCGGCGGCGGCGGAGATGTCTGGAACGACGGCGGAAGACCGTACTGATCGAGTGTACCCGGCTGAGCGGGCCGATTGTCGAACGCCGGCAGCTGGATCACGTCGCCGGGAGCGAGTGGCTCCACATCGCGCCACTCGAGCGCGGCGGCAAGCTGTTCCTCGGGATCAGTAAGAAGTCTCGGCGTGATGACGAAGAGAATCTCCTGCTCACTGATCTCGCGACCTTCCCAACTGAAGAAGTTGCGCAGGATGGGGACTTCTGACAATCCCGGCACGCCTCTCTTCGAGTTTTCTTCCTCAAAGGAAATGAGTCCGCCAATGACCAGACTCTGTCCGGGGGCGACACTTGCGGTCGTCTGAACCGACTGCACCTGGAAGCCCGGTACGCCGGAAACGGCCAGATCCGCGGTCGGGCGGATGATGCTCGGCGAGATCTCCAGCGCTACGAGACCATTCGGAGCAAGCGTAGGCCTGATGTCGAGACGAACGCCGAAGTCCTGGAAAAGGAATCCCTGAACTGATGCCGTCTGGCCGAGGGTGGTCGTCGGAATCGGCACTTCTCCACCGACGAGTACCGAGGCGGATTCGCCGGACAGCGTGGTGATATTGGGCTCGGCGACCGAACGCGCGACCGTCTGCTGCTGGAGCAGATCGATGGCGGCAACGATTCTGAGAGTCCGGTCGACGAAGCTTCCGACGAGATTGCCGGTCAGGATGTTCGAGACCGACGGCACATTGGGTGCAGCAGGAAGCCCCGGCTGACCCGGCTGATGATAGCTGCCAATCGAAAGGTGATCTTTGTCGATGCGATAGTCGATACCAAGACGGCGGGCCCGCCCGCGGTCGATCTGCAGAACGCGGATCGAAACCATGATCTGCGGCAGATTATCCACTTCAAGGAAGGACAGGACGCGACCCGACGCCGACTTCAGAATCTGGCCGCGAGCGACGTGTAAGGCCAGACCCGCGGTGGGAGGCTCATTGCCCTGAAGTCTCTGAAGTCCGCCACCTGTGGTTCCTGCGAAATTGCGGTTCCTTGCTACGTCGAAGGCCTTGTCGTCGAGCGGTTCGATCCTGCCGCCGATACCTCCAAGCTGCAATTCGGCGAGCGTGATCGCCCTGACCAGTGAAGAAATATCCCTCACCCGTCCCTCGAGAACTACGGCGTCCACGGCGCTGTTCGCGTCGAGTCCCACCTGCATTCGCCGGGGTCGAATCCGAGGATCGACATCGAGAAGAGCCGTACTCAGACGGAGGTCCGCGTCGCTGAGGCCGGGATACTCCAGCAGACTCACGACGCGCCCTGACGTGGTGACTCCCGGAGCGACTCCGAGCAGGCGTTCCGTAAGCGACCTTGCTTCCGCAGCGATGCGGCCATCGCGCACTCTGCCGCTGAGGATCAGAACCGACCCGTCACCACTCGGCTCGATCCTGATGTTCGGGTCGAGCGCACGAAGAGCCGACTCCAGCGCCTCGAACTGAGGAGCGACAACCAGGTCGTAGCGCAGGCGCCGACCACCCTCCAGCCAGACGAACACATTCGAGCGGCCAGGCATCAGCCCCTGGAGGAGCACCTGACGCGGCTCGACGACATGGATGGCGACGATCCTCTCGTCACCGACCGCGACGCGCTCGACGCGTGAAGGGAAGGTCAGAACGTTACCGGAGCCGACACGCACATGAACGGTGTCAGCAAACTGCATAGGTCCGGTGGGAGCCGATTGAAGACGCGCGCTACCGGGCACTGGCATCGGCCGAGCCGGAGCGGGCGATTGTGCGAAAGTGAGGACAGGGACCAGGAGAGCTACGAGCCCTGTCGCTACGGAGCGGCGCTTCTGTAACTTCTGTAAGAACATTAGCGGACGTCAACCCTCTCTCGCCGTGCACCGGCGATCAAATCTACCTGCATCGTCTGAGCTGCGGCGGCCTGTTCGGCTGTGGGCACGGGATCGACTTCGAGCATGTTGCCCGTCTCGACCTCGCGCTTGCCGTGCACCGCGAAGGTGATTCGGTGTCGAACCGTTTCAGCCTGCGCAATCGGTGCTACGTCCTCGGGCCGTACCGCAATCACGAGTCCAATCGTGCCGCTCGGCGCCTTCGAGTTTCCCGCTGAAGCGACGATGGCTTCGAGACCGTTTTTCTGCGCCGGAGGCCGGGTCTGCATCGATCCCACGTAATAGACATCGCGACCTACGACTCGCGACAGACCATTGCGATCGATGGCCATGACTTCGAGCCGGTCACCCAGCCGAAGCTGACGGACAGGCAGAAGCGTCCCGGGCACCGAGAGGGTCATGATGACGCGCCCCTCAGGAGGTGCATCGGCGAGCCACTGGTTGGCTGCGTTGGCAACGGCGAAATCGTTGGCCGTCACCACTGCACCTTCTGCGAGGGGACGCTGCAGTACTCGCCCGACCAGTTGTTCAGGATTGATTGCGGCTCCCGAAGGAACCGAAGCTTTTGCAACTCTTGAGACAACCAATTTGGTCGCGTCGATTCTTTCACCCGGCTGCATGCTGCTCTTCGCAACGACAACGCTTGATCCTGTTGCGCGCCAGATCTGGCGTGCGCCAAGCACTGCGGCTACGAGAAAAGCGATGGCAACCGTAAGAACGTACGGGACCGAAATGTGGCCACGACCGCGTTTATATTGCACTGTCGAACCTCACCGGTTTCAGTTGTTACACAGTTAATTTGGAATGGGTTGGGGACCGTTACGGCGACTGTAACACTGCCAACTTCTGTGGTCAACACTACAGACCTATGTTCCGAACCAGATCGAGCGTTCGGAATATCTCGAGTACGACAGGCAACACAACGACCATTAGAAACAAGGGGATTCCGCACAGCAGAACCGGGATGAGCGCGATCATCATTGCGCGGTCGATTCGCTTGCGACCCCTGTCGACGCGCCTCTCCCTCTGGATCTCCGCCTGAACCGCGAGAGTATCGGCGACGGGGAATCCGAGCCGGCTGCTCAGCGCGAGTGCCGAGGCAATCGTATGAAGATCAGGCAAACGCGTTCTTCCTGCCAGAGCTCCAAAGGCGGCCGCGTGATCCTTCCCTGCGGCGATCTCGTCAGACACCAGCTTCACTTCGTCAGCAAGCGGATGCCCCCGATTCAGCCCGTGGACGCCCGCACGGCGAAAAGCCTCCGGCAAGTCGAGACCTGACTGAAGGAGGGAAACCAGCAGGTCCAGGAAAAATGAGAGCGACTGCAGAATCCTTCTCTGCCTCGAACGCCGGCGAAGAAGAAGCCAGACATCGGGAATGAAGAAGCCGGTCAACGCCAGCAATGCCAGCGCGGCCCATGGCAGCCAGGCCCAGAACTCATACGCGATCAGCGGAAGCATGAAAGCGAGAGCGACTTTCCCGACCCAGTACAACGGCCGGAGCCGCACGGGATCGAACCCGGCCGGGGTCGCAAGGCCGACGAAATAGCCGGATGGTCCGGCCGCCGCACCGCGTGGGCGCATCACGAAGAAGACGGTGATTGCCGCAAGCAGCACGAAGAGCAACAGCAGGTCGATCAGAGTCCCACTCATAGCTCAATCCTCAGGATTCGTCTGAGCCAGATGAATCCGGCTATCTGCATAAGGATCGCAACACCGAACATCATTGGTCCCCAGGACAAAGCCCAGACCAGGGACAACGCGTCCGGCTTCTTCCAGACGAAGAATGCGATCATCAGGTACGGGATCAGCGCCACGGCGATGGCCGCGGTCTGAGCGCCCGCGATATGAGTACGGAGCTGACCTCGCAGCCGGAGGCTGTGCCGCATCGTCCGCGTCACAGCCTGGAGACTCGGGGCAAGCGGGCCCCCAACCTCCCACTTGGCCACGAGCAACTGAGTGAAGATCCTGACGCCTTCCGACGGGTATCTAACGAGCATGCGTGTCAGTGCGCGTTCGATGGGAACCGATGCACGCAACTGAGACGCGACTTCGCCGAGCTCGCTCTTGACCGGCTGCAGTGAACCCTCGGCAGCGCTGGCAATCGCCTCTACCGGAGTCTGACCGGCCGCCAGAGCACCGATCATCAGGTCGATCGCATCGGCAAGGCGGTTCTCGAAGAGCCAGGCCCGCTGCCGTGCGAATTCGGTCATCAGTGAAATGATCAGCCAGAGCGCCAGGACGCCGCCCACCGCCGCCCAGATGAATCCGACCGAGAATCGCATGATCAACAGCATGACGATCGCAATCGTGAGCGCCAGCAGCACGCCAGCCGCGAGGGGAGACACCCCGACACCAGCGGCCCGCAGCTTCTGTTCGACCAGACCGACTTTCGGCTGCGCCTCGGCGAAGACCTCCGTCTCGTCCGAGTCGCGACCCATCAGCCGCTCGAGATGTGTACTGCTGTCCTGCAGCGCCTGGCGTGAGCGCAGATACTTCCACGCTACGAATAGAACCACGCCGACGGCGATGACCAGGATGAGTAGTTCCAAAGAGCTGCTCATCGGCTCCCCTCCTTCCCAATGCCTTCTCCCGACAGAAACGCATCGCGAGCGGCGGTTGCTTCGAAACGGCCTGATGACGGCTGATAGACAAACAGATCCCGGACGACGATGTCGCGTCCGGCGTGAACTACTTCGGCGAGATTAGTCAACCGGCGGCTGCCGTCGGGGAATCGGGCGAGCTGCGCGACGAGATGAATCGTCGACGCCACCAGTTCTCCGACCGATTCGAGCGAGCGGTCGGCGCCTCCCATCAGAACCAGATTCTCCAGTCTGCGGAGCGCATCAGCCGGCGAACTGGCGTGGATCGTCGTCAGGCTGCCGTCGTGTCCCACATGCATCGCCTGAAGCATCTCGAAAGCCTCGGCCCCACGGATCTCACCGACGATGATCCGGTCGGCTCGCATCCGGAGAGCGTTGCGAACCAGCGTCGGCAGATCCACGCCTCCGCTCCCTTCCGCATTCGCGGGCCTCGCCTCGAGAGAAACGACGTGCGGGTGCTCGAGGCGCAGTTCGGCGGTCTCCTCGATCGTGACGATTCTCTGGCCGGCAGGAATCGCGCGGGACAGCACATTGAGCAAGGTCGTCTTCCCGGCGCCTGCTCCTCCGGCAATGACCATGTTGCGGCGTAGCCGCACCGCTTCGCTGAGGAACTCGGCCATCTCGTTCGAGAGGGTGCCGAAGGCCACCAGCTCGTCGAGCCGATACGTCGCCTCGCGAAACCGCCGAATGGAGACTACGGAGCCGTGAATGCTGACCGGCGACAGAACCGCGTTGAGCCGCGACCCGTCTGGCAACCTGAGATCCACGTAGGGTGCGTTCTCATCGAGGCGCCTCCCCTGTGTTCCTACCATGCGTCGCAGTATCCGACGCAAATGGGTTTCGTCATCGAAACGAACGTTGGTCCGCTCGAGCTTCCCGAACCGATCGACCCAAACCTCGTCCGGACCATTGATCAGAATGTCCGAGACGGTCGGGTCTCTCAGAAATCGCGCAACGGGGCCGAGCCCCTCGACCTCGTCGACCAGCTCCTGTTCGATCTGGTCGAGCCATTCGGGGGACAGCGCCTCGACGTCGAGGTTGTCCTCGATCACCTGCCTGACACGATTGCGGTCGGCCACGCCACCTCCCGTAGCCTCCACACTTCGGATGATGAGCCGGAAGAGCCGCTGCCGGAGACCTCCCTTTTCGACCGGAGTCTCCTCTGCCAACTGCGACGGAACCTGGGGGTGTCGCCGTCTCCATGACGACCGGATGAGGGTTCTCAGGTCCTCTCCCTCATAGAACGGCGCCTCGGTCATGCTGCCCGTCCTCTGAGGCTCCCTTTGGTCACATCGCGCGCGAGCCGCTTCACCGCCTCGGCAAACAGGGCCGCTCCCCGCTCGAACAATGCTGGCATTCCTCGATGGGTTCCCAGTTGCACGGGGACCAGGAAAGGAACCACGTGATCCACCGCTCGCCCGAGTTGCTGTGCGATCAGTTCGGGAGGAAGCACGTCACCCGCGGAGCGGTACCGGTTCACGACCAGACGCACCCTGTCGTCTGCGAACCCGAGAGAGCTCATCATTCTCAGCAGCCGCGCTGTTCCGGCGACAGTCGGTGCAGAACCCTCGGTCACTACGACGACGTAGTCGCTGAGATCGAGTACCGAAAGCGTGAGCAGGTCGAGCGTCGGCGCAGTGTCGATAATCACGTTCTGGAAGCGCCGCCGCAACTCGATCACGACGCGTCCCGCATCTTCCGGAGTGATCATCTCTGCAGCACGAGGGTCAATGGGACTCGCGAGTAGTGCAATCCCGGGATCGGGCCCGGCCGCCGGGAGCGGGAACATCGGGCCGTGGTTGAGCTCACGAACGGCGCCAGCGAGATCTCGATCGGGAAGAATGCCGAGGTGTGCGGCCGCGGAGCCGAACTGCACGTTGGCGTCCATCAGGCTTACACCGAGGGACGGGTCAGCCGCGCGGATCGCAAGCGCAGAGTTGATCGCCAGCGTGGTTGTTCCAACTCCCCCCTGATGGCTGAAGAACGCTACGGTGCGCCCCTCCTGCTTGCGGGGGCCACCCTCCGGCACCGACTGCAGAGCCGCCGAAATCTCGGAAGGCGAAAGCGGCAGCGGGACGAAATCACCGAATCCGGAGCGGACCGCCTGGCGAAGGAACTCCGCCTCGACATCACTTGAATCGATCAACGGATTGAGCAGGCCGATGAGCAGCCTGTCGGCACGGCGCAACTCACGAGCAACACTCAGCGCCAGTGCACGCTCGTGCACCAGATCGATCAGAATGATGCGGGGGTCGTATTCGTTCGCGATCTGCAGGGCGGCAGCTGCCGTCTCTGCGTGACGCGTCGCTATCGCCTGCCGGTGGGCGTCGCGAAGGACGACCTCGATGTCACGGCGGACATCTGAATCTGGATGAACGATGAGTACTCGATCGACACGGCCGGAGGTCATGGGTTACCTGGTCTTTGGGGGCTAGTGGTCATTTTTCGTGGGTGGGTAGAGGATCGTGATGACTGCCGGTCAAAAGAAACGCTCTGTTCCTCTCCTCACTCCAGATGCGATGCCGCCAGCCTCACTCCGGTCACGGGTGAGCTCCAGCGGACGAGACTTCTCCGATTGAGTGCTGCCGTTGTAAAGGACCTTACCGGTCGAAGGATACACGCGTCCGGGCGGGTTGGCCAGAGGGAAGACGCGCGCTGCGCTGCACGCAACAAACCGGCCACGGCAGTATCTGCCTTTCATGCCGGCCGGCGAAAAGGCGCTCGCGAGTACTACGACGAAATACCGGTCGTCTCCAACGAAACGAGTGCGCGTGCAGACAGGGAAGAGGCGACTTCGGCGTCACCGGCCGCCAGCTCCTCCTGTGGATGGGCAAAGTAGTAGCCCTGGATCAAATCGATCCCGAGGTCACGGCACGTTTCGTACTCGATCTGCGTTTCGATCCCCTCGGCGAGCGTTTTCGCCCCGATCTTCCCCGCGAGATCGACCAGCATCCTCACGAGGTCCTGCTTGATCGGCTCGGTCTCGAGCGTAGAGACCAGGCTCCTGGTGATCTTCAGATAGTCGGGAGCCAGCGACGCGATTGCCTCGAGCGAGGCATAGCCCGATCCGGCGTCGTCGATCGCAACCTCGATTCCCTTCGCCCGGAACTCGTTGAGCAGCTCGCGGAACTGTGCATAGTCCTCGATGGCTGCCCGCTCGGTCAGCTCGAAGACGAAGTTGCCGCGATGCTCGGCGAAATACGAGACCATCTCGTGGATCCGGAACTCCGATTCCCCGAACATCTCAGCCTCGAGATTCAGCAGGAACTTCCGGTCGAGCAGATCGATCCGTTGCAACCGCTTGAGCGCCGCCTCGAGCGCGATCGCCTCGAGCGCCCAGGCGAGCTTCGCCTCACGTGCAAACGAGAAGAGCATGTCCGAATTGCGGAACGACGAGCCGGCTGGACCTCGTGTGAGGATCTCGTAACCGAATACCGTGAGATCGCGTGCGTGCACGATCGGCTGAAACAGTGTCGTGACCCGCTTTCGCCGGATGATGTCCCGGAGCTCACGGGTGAGCTGCTTCTTGCGTTGCTGTTCGGCATCACGCACGGCGTCGGCGGCAACCTGCATCCCTGCATAGATCTGCCGCTCCAGACGAATCGGCGGCTGGTAATCGATCCGCGCTGACCCGACGAAGAAGCCAATCTGACCGGCCTGCAGTGCAGGAAACCTCTTTCTCGTCGTGTCGATCAGGGTCTCGCGGATCTCGAGCGCGTTGCGATCCGATGCCGTCTCGTCAGAGAGATCCTGGCCGCGCGTCTCGAAAAAGACGTAAAAGCTGGAACCGCCAGTCCGGTGACAGGTAACGATCGGATTTCTGAAGCGACGCTTCGTCTCGGCCGAGATGATCTGGCCGACATTGCACAGCAGTTCGTCGAAGAACGCCCAGCCATACTCCGCCTCGATCGATTCGAACTGCTCGATGTCGACGAAGACGATCCCGATCTCACCTTGATCGATGAGGATCTCCTTGACACGATCGAGAACGATCGGAAGGCTGGGAAGCGCTGTTGCCCGGTCGAGCAGGATCGCCTCGAGAGCGCTGCGCTCGGCCTCACCCGCCTCGGTGCGCGTTTCACGTGAGCGATCCAGCACCGCTTTGACCCGCCGGGTCACCTCGTGCCGGTTGAATGGCTTGACGAGGTAGTCGTCGGCTCCGACCTGGAGTCCCGTCAGTCGATCCTTCACGTCGCCCCGGCCGGTCACGAGAATGACCCCGATGTGTGAAGTGCGCTGAACCGCCTTCAACGCCTGACAGACCTCCCAGCCGCTGCGCTTCGGCATCATCACATCGAGCAGAACAGCGTTGGGGAGTCTGCTCTGGGCGATGGTCAACGCCTCTTCGCCATCCACTGCGAAAAGAATCTCGCAGTCGAGATCCCGCAGAAACGTCTTGAGCAGCAGTCCGACTCCTTCGTCGTCATCCGCAATCAGAACCACTGGGCGGGACATAGGCTGGGCAACATCATTGCGGAAAACAGGCCAGACGACAATGGTGGTGGTCCCCTCGGGCCCGCGGCGGACCGCTCTCCCGTCGGTTCCTTCATCGGGCCGGGTCAACCGGGCGGGCCTTCGGTTCGACGGGTTAACCAGCGAAGCGCAGCCTGATAGGATCGCTTTGTGCTCGATGACGACGTTTTCAACGGCAATTCAGCAGCCGAGCTCCTGATCGCAGCGGGCATTGCCTCAATCACGCTGCTACTCATTTGGGGAATTCTGGCCGTCGCCGGCTGGAAGGTGCGAAAAGCCGCTGAGACGGAAACGGACGCAGACAACTTCTTCATCGACCTGGTGCGTCGCACGAAGATCTGGCTGCTCGTCTTTCCCGCCATCTTTCTCGGCGCGCGAACGATCGACCTCCCGGTCGACATCGGCCGGATGCTGAAGGCCGCAGCTCAGCTCGCTTTCATCGCTCAGACGGCGCTCTGGGCCACCGGCGTCGTCGACTTCTCGATCAGACGCTACCGCCGGAAGCGGGCAGAGACCGATCCAGAGGCCATCACGACCATCAACGTGTTCCGCCTCGCCGCCGTCAGTGCTCTCTGGCTCGTTGCGGTCCTGGTCGCTTTCGACAACTTCGGCATCGCAGTTACGCCGCTCATCACCGGACTGGGGATCGGCGGTATCGCGGTCGCACTCGCCACGCAGAACATCCTGTCCGATCTCTTCGCATCATTATCGATCGTGATCGACAAGCCATTCGTCGTCGGCGACTTCATCATCGTCGGCGAGTCAATGGGAACGGTGGAGCACATCGGCCTCAAGACCACGCACATCCGCGCGCTCTCGGGCGAACAGCTGGTCGTGGGAAACGGAGACCTGCTCGGCAGCCGCATTCGCAATTTCAAACGAATGGCCGAGCGCCGCTCGACCTTCCGTCTTGGCGTTACCTACCAGACCCCCGCTGAACAGCTCGAGTCGATCCCGAAAATCATGCAGTCCGCGATCGAGCATCAGCAGAACACCCGCTTCGACCGTGCGCACCTGATCGGCTTCGGAGACTCCTCCTACGACTTCGAGGCGGTCTATTGGATTCTTTCTCCCCAGTACCTCGACTTCGCCAACACACACCAGGCAGTCTGCCTCGAGATCGTAAGGGTCTTTGCCGCCTCGGGAATCGAGTTCGCCTATCCGACCCGCACCCTCTTCGTGTCGAAACAGGAGCCGCTGAACAGCTGACGGGACCAGCGACACGAGAGCAGGCCGGGCTCGTCAGTAATGGTGAGGCCGCACGGGAACTACGCCGGGCATCCTGTGCTAACGTTCACGCCCTTGCAGGGACTGGAGTCGTTCTCATGATCAAGTTCGGTACCTCGGGATGGCGCGGGGTCATCGGCGAAGACTTCACCTTCGAAAAGGTCCGAGTCGCAACGCAGGGAATCGCCAACCACCTCATCAGGACAAAGCAGAAGGGCACCGGTGTCGTCGTCGCATGGGACACGCGATTCCTCTCGGAAAAGTTCGCCGCCGAGGCGGCCAAGGTGCTGGCGTTCAACGGCATCAAGGCCTACCTCTGCACACGTGACGTGCCGACGCCCTGCGCCTCGTTCGAGACGATCCGTCGAAAGGCGATGGCGACGATCAACTTCACGGCCTCCCACAATCCACCCGAGTACAACGGTCTCAAGTTCTCGACCGCGGACGGAGCGCCGGCACTTCCGGATGTAACGTCGCTGATCGAGCGCGAGATCGAGCTGGTCGAGCAGAGGAACGAACGGATCGACGTCTACGAGAAAGCGGAACTGATCGAGGAGATCGACCCGAAAGACCGCTATCTCACCGAACTGCGCCAGAAGGTGGACATCGATGCGATCCGTCAGAGCGGTCTTCGCATCGCCATCGACTCGCTCTACGGCACATCTCGCGACTACGTTGATTACTTTCTGATCGAGGCGGGCGTCAAGGTCAAGACGATCCACAATTATCGGGATCCCTACTTCGGCGGATTTTCTCCCGAATGCAACGAGAAAAACCTCGCCGAGTTGCGCAGAGTAGTCACTGAAGAGAAGTGCGACGTCGGCCTCGCCACCGACGGAGACGCCGACCGTTTCGGCATCATCGACGACCGCAATCGGTTCGTGTCACCGAACACCATCCTTGCACTGCTCGCGATCTACCTGAAACGCTATCGGAACATCCCGGGAGGCCTCGCGCGTACCGTCGCGACGACGCACCTCATTGATGCGATCGCCGCGAAACTCGACGTCCCCCTCTACGTGACCCCCGTGGGATTCAAGTACATCAGCGAGCTGATTCTCGAGGACAAGATAGCCTTTGGAGGCGAGGAGTCGGCCGGCATGTCGATGTATCGGCACGTCCCGGAGAAAGACGGCATTCTCGCCTGTCTCCTCGTCGCCGAAATGATCGCGAGGACCGGCAAACGGATTCCGCAGCTCATCGAGGAGATGCACAAGGAGTTCGGCCCGCTCTATTCGAAACGCGTCGATCTGAAGCTGACCCCGCAACTCCGCGAGTCACTTGCCGAGAAACTGGCGAATCCCCCCTCGGCGATCGATGACCTCACGGTACGCGATGTGGAAATGACTGACGGCGTCAAGCTGATTTTCAACGATCAGACATGGCTCCTCTTCCGGCTCTCCGGCACCGAGCCGGTCGCTCGCGTTTATGCCGAGGCATGCAGCCCGCGCGATCTCAAGCATGTGCTGGACGCGGGTCGCAGGTTTGTTTCGCGACCGCTGAAAGAGAACTGATGCAGGCGGCTGGTGAGCGCCAATGAACTACCCGTTCGAGAAGCTCTTCCTCGTCTGCATCGGAGCGCGCTGCGTTGAATCTCGTCGCGGCAATGAATGTGGACTCGCGATCCAGAAGGAGCTGAAGGCTTACAACAAGGCGCTAGGCCGCAAACGGAGCGTCCGCGTCTGTCAGGTGTCGTGTCTCGATCTCTGCGATGACGGACCCAATATGCTCGTCTATCCCGGAGGTTCCGTTCACTCCCACCTCACCCGGGCAAAGGCGCGAAAGATCTACGACGACACGATGCAGGACCCGGGTAAGAAGGAGTAGAGCGCCTTCTCTCCATCCGGTTCTCGCCTCGGCGTCGGCCCCGACGTGCTCATCTTCCTCAGAAGCGCTAAACTTGTCCTGAGCAATACGATGTACTTTCGTGCACTCGCCCTGACGCTCCTCCTCGTGGCGCCCATCGCTGCATCGGGACAGCTCATCGACGAGGTGAGCGTCTACGTGACCGGGGGGAAGGGGATCACCACGTGGCACGGCCAGGCAGATCTGCACACGCTCAACCTCGAGCTGGGACGGGCTTGGTCTCCGCGCACCGACGTAGCAATCGTGATCTCCCCCACGAACGTCTGGCAGCCGCAGAGCTGGTTCGGCTACAGCCAGGGGCATGGGAACGAGGCGGTTCGTGCAATCTCGGCTTCGGTGCTGGTTCGACGACGCTTCGGATCCGAGACAGGGAAAGTCCAGTGGTACGCCGATGTTGCGACCGGCCCCTTGGTTGCCGAGAAGCGTGTGCCGGCCGCTACCTCGCGTTTCAACTTCATCACGCAGGGAGGCTTTGGAACGATCATCGGTCCGAGTCGCCGGTTCCCTCTTTACCTCGGCTATCGCTTCGCGCACATCTCGAACGGCGGCTACTCGGAGCGCAACCCGGGCTTGAATATCTCCTCGCTCATCGTCGGAACGCGCATGCGCGTCGGACGCTGACTCACGCAGTCCGGATCACTCGAAAAGAGTGTCGACGTACGCTTTCGGGTCGAAAGGAATCAGATCATCGGCCGCCTCGCCGACTCCGACGAACTTCACCGGAATGTCGAACTGGCGCATGATCGAGAGGATCACCCCTCCCCTCGCGGTGCCATCGAGTTTCGTCACCACCATCCCTGTGACCTTTGCAGCCTCGAGAAATGCCGACGCCTGACTCACGCCGTTCTGGCCAGTCGTACCGTCGAGGACGAGGAGCGTCTCATGCGGCGCGCCCGGCAGCTCACGGTCAATGACCCGGTGGATCTTGGCGAGCTCCTGCATCAGATGCGATTTGTTATGGAGCCGGCCCGCGGTGTCGATGATGACGACGTCGGCACCTCGCGACTTCGCAGCCGCAACGGAGTCGTGGGCGACGGCCGCAGGATCAGATCCCGCCTTGTGTTTGACCAGAGGCACACCGATCCGGTCTGCCCACATCTGGAGCTGCTCGATCGCAGCCGCACGGAACGTGTCAGCCGCGCCGAGGACGACGTTGAGCCCCTCGCCCTTCCAGCGGGAGGCCAGCTTCGCGATCGTCGTTGTCTTGCCGGTGCCGTTCACCCCGACGACGAGAACGACGAACGGCTTCGTCCGCGTGGTGTCGATCGTCGCGATCGCCCGTTCGGGGATGAGTGCCCGTGTCTCCTCCCGAATCACCTCGGTGAGACGGTCCATGCTGGTGATCTTCTCGTCGCGGATCCTCCGCTCGACCTGAGCGATGAGAGCGGCGGTCAGTTCGGCCCCGACATCGGCACCGAGCAACCCTTCTTCGAGACCGTCAATCGCGGACTTATCGATCGGAAGGTCAGGCGTCACCGCCTCCTTGACCTTCTCGATGATCTCGGTGTGGGTCATGAAGAGCCCACGTTTCAACTTCGCAAAAAGCGTCTTGTTCTGTTCGGCCATAGTCTGGGTCAGTTGTCGCTTGGCTTACTGCCGCCTGGCTGAGCTTCCTTTGTCGCGTGCCGCGATCGCCGCTCTCACCATCTCTTCGTCCACTGTCAGAACTCCTGCGGCGCGGGGCTCGAACTCGATCTCGCGAACGACACGTCGATAGGTCTCGCGCAACGCCCTTGCGCCGAGCCGCTTCTGCCGCGACGCGTCCCACGCGATAGCGAGGAGGGCGCCACGAGTGATCTGCAAATCGATGTCGAACCGGCGAAAGTATTCACGAGAGACTCGGAAGATCGATCCTTCCGGCTCGACGAAGATCCTCGCGAGGTCCGGCTCCGTCAGATCATTGAGCACGATGATCGATTCGAAGCGCGAGATGAACTGAGGAGTCATTCCGTAGCGGAAGAGATCCTCGTATCGAAGGTAGTCACCGAGATGGAACGGTAGTTCCTCACGAACCTCTCCGCTCGCCGAGACCACGACGACCGGCTTCATCGGAGCCACGTCCTGCCCGAGCGTGGCCCTGCGCAGAACATCGTCGTACAGATCTTCGAACGCTCCGCCCGCGACGAACAGGACGCCTGCCGAGTTGATGGACCAGCTCTTCCCATCGGCTTCGAATTCGATGTGCTCGTTCTCCATCAGTGTCAGCAGCGCTTCCTGTGCGACGATCCCGCGCACATTCGGGTGACCGCTGACCGTCGCCCGTATCTTGTCGACCTCGTCGATGAAGACGATCCCCCGCTCGACCGACTGCAGAATCGTGTCCGAAGTGGCGGCGGGCCCGAGCTTCGCTCTCGCGTTTGCGTACAGTTTTCCGAGGACGATCTTGCCGTACCCCTGACGCTCCTCGGCCAGCACGTTGGCGTTCAGCCGCACTACGTTCGCCGCTTCGGCGGTCTCAGCTGTCGTGGCCAGATACTGCTCGACCGCTCGCATGAGCGTCGTCTTGCCGGAGCCGGAGTTGCCTATGAGGAGGATGTTGGGAGCCGGGTGTCCTCCGAGATGCTTCACGAGCGCGACCGAGATCTCGCGGATCGCCTCATCCTGGCCGACGACCGCTTTGCGAATCTCGTCGAACACATCTTTGGGACGCAGCGGCGGCA
Source organism: Thermoanaerobaculia bacterium (assembly GCA_036385045.1). GTDB lineage: Bacteria > Acidobacteriota > Thermoanaerobaculia > Gp7-AA8 > Gp7-AA8 > QHVT01. The sequence goes on from DASVLC010000252.1 coordinate 45,644, forward strand.
TGGCGGCGCGCATTGTACAGAATCGTTTACCATGAATAACCTCATGCGGGTTGATTACGAAAAGCGGGAGATCGTCTGTTCGGTGGGCGACCTCGTGCATGAGTCGACCTACCGTCGAATCGGCGTCGAGCGCGGCGACGGATTCCGTCGCATGTGGATCGGTCAGGACATCCACACGCGGCGCGCGGAGACGCGAGCCTCCGAGGATCCGCTGTATCGCGCCGAGGTGCACGTGGTGCACCGCGTCTCGGTGAGAGGCTGGGCGATCACCATCACAGGGAGAATCGACGGCCTTTCGGTTGACCGGGAAGCACGCCGCGTCTCGATCGAGGAGGTCAAGTCGCTGCATTTCGACCTCGAGCTCGAAGCGCTCTATCGCTCCGACAAGTTGCAGCGCCATCTCTATCAATTGCTGCTCTACTCGTACTTTCTTTCGAGTCAGCCCGACTTCGAGGGCTTCGAGTTCATCCCGCAACTCGTACTGATCGACCTCGTCTCGGGCGAGACGAAGACAGTCGACACCGACTTCGATCGGTCGCGTGTTGCCGCGACGCTCGAAGCGAGCCTCGTCAAAATCCTCGAGGATCTCGACACCGCTGCGGCGCTCCGCGTAGCCAAACGCGCCTTCGCGGACGCGCTGCAATTCCCCTTCGACGCGATGAGGACCGGCCAGGAGGAGATCGTTTCCGGTGTCGCGAGGGCTATCTGGCAGCGCGACACACTTCTCGTCTCCGCACCGACCGGGATCGGCAAGACGATGGCGGTCCTTTATCCAGCCGTCCGCCAGTCACTGAAACTCGGGAAGAAGCTGTTTGTCCTCACTTCGAAGACGCTGCAGCAGGACGCGGCGGTCGAGGCCTTGCGACGGCTCAACGACGGATCATTCCGAGTGCTCCGTATCCGCGCGAAGCAGAAGATGTGCGCACACACCGAGATGATCTGCCACGAGGACTTCTGTCCCTTCGCGGCACGCTACTCGGACAAGATGGCGAAGAGCGGGTTGCTGACGAACATCGTAACGTCGATGAGTTACTTCGATCCCGACCTGACGTTCGAGCTCTCGAAGTCGACCGAGGTCTGCCCGTTCGAGGTCTCACTGGAACTGATCGAACAGGCCGACGTGATCGTCTGCGACTACAACTACATCTTCGATCCTTATGTCGGCTTGAAGACGTACCAGCAGGACAAAGACTACGGCGATTGCGTACTCGTGGTCGACGAGGCACACAATCTGGTCGATCGCGGCCGCTCCTGGTATTCGCCCGAGCTGCACGAGAAATCGTTCGACGAGATCCGGCGGCACATGATGACGCGCAACTGCTGGGTCGAAGGGTGGGAGGAGCTCCTCGCCATGCTCCGTCACGAGTTCGAACGAATGGCGGAGAACCTCGATGCGGAAGCGGGCGTCCGCCAGTCCCTCTGCTCGCCCGACCGCGAACTGTTCGTGGAGCAACGGGCGGAGTGGGAACGAATCGTCCTCGAGTACATCAGCTGGAAGATCGAGAACCGAATCGCTGAGGAAGAAGACCCTCTCATCGACTTCTACTTCAAGCTGGTGAAGTTCGCGAACCTCATCACCGAACGCGGTGACGAGTTCTCGCACCTCGTCGAGCGAACCGATGACGGGATCAAGCTCAAGATTTTCTGCCGTGACGCATCGAAGTTCCTCGGCCGGATCTTCGATTCCGCGCATGCGACCGTAGCGCTTTCCGCGACGCTCGAACCGTTCGACTTCTATCGCCGCACTCTCGGATTTCCGGCCGACCGGACTGCCGAGATTTCTCTTCCTTCCCCCTTCCCTCGCAGCAACCGGAAGATCGTCATCGTCCCGGAGGTCGACACGACCTGGAAGAGGCGGGCGGACCACTACGATCGAATTGCTTCAACAGTGGCCGAGATCGGCGACAGCGGCAGCGGTAATTTCCTCGCGCTCTTCCCGAGCTATGCATTTCTGCGCGAAGTGGCCGAGCGGATGCCACAGACCGGGAAACGCGTAATGGTCCAGCGGAACGACATGACCGATTACGAGCGAAACGCAATTCTGGACATCCTCCGTGATCGGGCGAAGAAGGGGAATCTGATTCTCGCCGTCTCGGGCGGGATGTACGCTGAGGGGATCGACTACCAGGGTGACATGCTGGCCGGCGTCATGGTCGTCGGGCCGGCGCTTCCGCAGGTGAGCTTCGAGCAGGAACTGCTGAAGGAGTACTACGACGAGCAGTACGGAGCCGGCTTCGAGTTCGCCTACCTGATCCCGGGAATGACGCGTGTAGTGCAGTCGGCAGGACGCGTGATCCGCAGCGAGCACGATGTCGGCGTCATCGCTCTGCTCTGCCGGCGCTTCACGATGGATTCCTACACCCGCTACTTCCCGGCCGACTGGTACGAGGAGTCGCCTCGCGAGCTGGTGTCTCGCAAGGCGGCGAGCGAGATCCGTTCTTTCTTCGAGGCGAAGTCGACACCGCAATTGAGGATCGTATTTTGAAAACTGCACTGATCGCATTTCTCTTCGTGGCAACCACCCTCTCCGCCAGTGAACGTCCGCCTCAGGTTCCGGAGTGGGACATCATTCCGGCCGGCGTCGTCGATGCGATCTGCACTCGGCTGAAAATGGACGCCGTCGCAACCGGCCGGACGACCATTGTTCGCGTAACGCAGCCGCTGATCACTCCCGCGTCCGTCGCCTCGCTCGCCCCGAAAAACAAACGCAAAAAGGCCTCGGCAACATTCACGAATCGTGCGATCCCGATCTCTCTCGAAGGAGAGCTCTGCGACTGGCAGCCGATCGACGCGACGGAGATTTCCAGCCGGCATGACGAGATGATCGTCGAGCTTTCGGCGCCGCTGGCCAATCCATTCAGCCGCGGTGAGGCGGGGATGTTCGCACGCGTTTCCCTCGGCGGCGTCCACCCGTCCTGGTACTGGGTATCGCTCGTACCGACCGGCGATGGATGGGTGGTCAGGTTCGTTTTCGTGTTATCGAGATAACTCTCTTACAAGAAACCAACGACATCACGTAAACCACTGACAATAAACGTGTTAACAGTGCTCAACAAGGTGGTACGCAGCTTTCATATGCGATAGGGCGACGAGCCTCACATATGACCCATAGTGACTTGCAATTTCAGCCGCGGATCCTGGTCGCCGATGACGATCGTTCGATTCGCCAGCTCGTCGCTTCGATTCTCCGGCGGGAGGGACTCGCTGTCGATACCGCGGCCGATGGGGCGCAGGCGATCGAGTGCCTGCGCAACAATGACTACTCGATCGTACTCCTCGATCTGCTCATGCCCCGTCTCGACGGTTTCGGGGTCATGGAGTATCTGAAAGAATCCGGCTCGCGCCCGAAGCCGGTTGTTCTGATCATGACTGCCTATGCTGATCAGAGGTTCAAGAAAGTAGACCCGGAGGTGGTTACCGGCGTGCTGCGTAAGCCTTTCGACATCGCCGAGCTCGCCAGTCTGCTCCGCCTTTGCGTGGAAGGATTGCACCCGCGGCCTGCCGCAACGGGTGTCGATGAAACGCGCGCCGATGTCGCGCCCTCTCCGCCTCCCGGTCCCGAGCTCCTGCGACCGCGCGGCGACGAAGGGGTCTTCTAGCAGTCTCCCTAACCCTTACGCTTCGCCATGTCGTGAACTCTCTTGCGAATGACGTCGCTGGCTGGGATGATCGTGCGGCGGAGGCGTAACCATTCCGGAAGGCAGGCGTCAGCGGCATAAGTGGGCAGCACTCGGCGACGCCGAGTTGCTCGAGTTGCCGATCAGGAGCCTCGGCCTGAGGATCGAGGGCACCTGGATCGAGGAGTGCGTCGACGATCTGTACGCCGATCTCGACCGCCGCGGAATCCCCTTCCGGCCTCACGCGTGGTTGTCTTCCGACTGGTTCGTGCCCGATCGCATTCCGGGAATCGCCGTCCCTTTCTATCTCGCGCATCCCCGCCTGATGAAGCTCGAGCGGAAACAGATGCTCGAAGTAGAAGGGGGGACGCGTACCGAGATGATGAAGATCCTCCGTCATGAGTGCGGGCATGCGTTCGACAATGCGTACCGGCTCGGACGCGATTCTGCTCGCCGTCAGCTGTTCGGCGATCCGGCGAAACACTATCCGGAGCATTACCGGCCCAACCCCGCCAGCAGACGCTTCGTGCATCACCTTCGCCTCTACTACGCACAGAGTCATCCGCTCGAAGATTTCGCAGAGACGTTCGCCGTCGTCATTGCCTCGAGGGGCGGCGGCTGGAAAAAGCGGTATGCCGGCTGGCCCGCGCTACGGAAACTGAAGTACGTCGATGAACTGCTGGAGCGCTTCCGTGACACCCCGCCGCGACATCGCAACCGGCAGATGCCGGACTCACTCTCGACCCTCGGCATGACGCTGGGCAAGTACTACAAAGACAAGCGTGAGCGCTACCTCGTGAGCTATCCCGACATTTATGACGGCGACCTGCGCAGGCTTTTCTCCGACGACCCGCGGCACAAGAGCGAGGAACTCGCTTCGCGTTTTCTGCGGCGGAACAGTTCCGAGATCCGCCGGCTGGTCGCGAACTGGACGGGCGAATATCAGTTCACGCTCGAACAGGTACTGAAGGACATGATCGGCCGGAGTCGCGAGCTCAAGCTGCGAGCGGCGGGTCAGGAACGCCGGCTGAAGATGGAGTTTGCAATTTTGCTCACCGTGAAGACGATGGATTTCCACTACAGTCGCCGCAACTGGTTCGCCCTATGAAGCGGAAACTGAAAGTAGTCGTCCTGTTGCATCCCTCGATGATGCCGCCCGAGAGCCGTGACGGCTTTACCGAGCAGCAGATCTACGAGTGGAAGACGGAGTTCGACGTCGTCACGACACTCCGCGAGCTCGGCCATGAAGTAAAACCTCTGGGAGTAGCGGACGAGCTGACACCGATCCGCAATGTGATCGAGGAGTGGCAGCCCGATATCGTCTTCAACCTGCTCGAAGAGTTTCTCGGCCGGCAGGATTTCGATCATCACGTCGTCAGCTTTCTCGAGCTGATGCAGGTTCCCTACACCGGGTGTCATCCGCGGGGGCTGATGCTCGCACGCGACAAGGCTCTGTCGAAGAAGCTCCTCTCCTATCACCATCTGGTCGTTCCCAGGTTCGCTGTCTTTCCGCGTGGACGACGGGTGCAACGACCGAAGGGTCTCGAGTTCCCGCTCATCGTCAAGAGTCTGGTACACGAAGCATCCCTCGGCATCTCGCAGGCTTCCATCGTCGACTCCGACGAGCGGCTGCGCGAGCGCGTCGCATTCATCCACCAGCGCAACGGTGCGGACGCGATCGCCGAGCAGTACGTCGACGGCCGCGAGTTCTACGTCGGAATCGTCGGCAACCTGCGCCTCGAGGTACTCCCGGTATGGGAGCTCGTGTTCGAGAACATGCCTCCGGGCTCCGTTGCCATCGCAACCGCACGCGTGAAGCACAACACCGATTACCAGCGGCGGCGCGGCATCTACCAGCAGCAGGCTGAAGGTCTCACCGACGCGCTCCGTTCCCACATCATCCGGACGACGAAACGCATCGTCCGGATCCTCGACCTCGACGGCTACAACCGTGTCGACTACCGCCTCGCTTCGGATGGAAAGCTCTACTTCCTGGAAGCGAATCCCAATCCCGATATCGCACAGAGCGAGGAGTTCGCATCCGCCGCACTCGAAGCCGGTCACTCGTACCCGCAACTCATCCAGCGGATCCTCGAACTCGGGTTGAAGCGCGCCGCTGCGGGGAAGTGAGTCCTCCCCTACGCCCAGTTCTCCATCCAGTACTGCAGCATCACGACAGTCCAGATTGCCCGGGCGTGATTCGCGGCTCCGGCCCGGTGCTCGGCCAGCAGGCGTCCGACATAACCGGCATCGACAAGTCCATGCCGGTCGAGTGCGGCACGATCGAGCAGACGATCGACTTCCTCTTTCAGGCTGCCGTTGATCCAGCCGGCGATCGGTACGCTGAGTCCTCGTTTGCGCCGGTAAATGATCTCGCGAGGCAGCCACGATTCGGCAGCCTTCTTCAGGACCCACTTCGTCGTCGTGCGGCGGATCCGCAGGTCGGCGGGTAGCGAGAGCGCGAACGCGGTCAGATCGCGATCGAGATAGGGCGCACGGGCCTCGACCGAAGAGAGCATCGTGGCGCGATCGACCTTCACGAGCAGGTTGTCGCGAAGATACGTCCCATAGTCCAGAAGCATTGCACCGCTCAACGGATCGCGGCTGGCAAGCCCACCGTTTGCGAACGGAGGGAGGTCCGCTGTCTGCGCGAGAGCAGCGTGGTCGATGCCGGTACCGAACCAGCCGAGATGACGTTCGATCCAATCCCGTCCAGCATCGCGAAGAAACCTCTTGAGCAGAAACTCGAGCGTCACCCTCCGGCTCGATGCCGGGACGGCAAAGACAACTCTCTGGAGGGAACTGCGCACGAAGCGGGGAAGCGCATTCCACAGAGGCACCAGCTTGTGCCCGAGGTACGTGGGATACCCTCCGAACAGCTCGTCGGCACCTTCGCCGCTTAGTACTACCTTGACGTGCTCGCGGGCTGCCCGCGCAAGCAGAAAGGTGGGAAGGATCGCTGGATCTGCAAGCGGCTCGGCCAGACGTGTGGTCACACTAATCAAAGCCTCGCGCAGCGTCTCGTCATCCGTCCGCACCTGCACGTGGTGCGTCCGCATCCGTCTCGCCGTTTCCGCGGCATACGCACTCTCGTCGTAGGATTCTGCCGAGAACTGCGCCGAGAAGGTGTGGACGCGATCGAGTCCCAGTTCCCGTGCCGCCAGTACGGTGAGGATTGACGAGTCGAGTCCGCCGCTGATGAACACACCCACCGGGACGTCCGACATCACCTGCTTCTGCACCGCTTTCTCGATCAGCCGGCGAGTCTCGAGTATCGCCAGTCCTTCGTCGCGCTCTGTGAGCTCGAACGCCAGAGGGTTCCAATAGCGAACCGTCTTCTCGCCATCTGGGGCGAAATGCATCCAGCAGCCGGAGGGCACACGACGGATGGCGGTAAACGCCGTCTGCGGTTCCGGTACATAGCCAAAGGCGAGATAAGACGTCAGCGCCTGTCGATCGAGCTGACGGGAGAGTGCTGGATGAGTGAGAAGGCACTGAACTTCAGACGCAAACAGAAGCTCAGCGCCGGTACGCGCATAGAAGAGCGGCTTCTCGCCCGCCCGGTCTCGCGCGAGCAGCAGTGTGTGGCTGCGGTTGTCCCATATCGCCAGAGCGAACATACCGTCGAGCTGCTCCACGGCCTGTGCGCCATGCTCGAGATAGAGCGGAAGGATGCTCTCGACATCGGAATTTGACCGAAAAGGAAACGATGGATAGCGGCTGCGAATCTCCGGCGCGTTGTAGATCTCGCCGTTTGCCTGCAGCCAGACATCGCCATCGGGCGAGGCGAAAGGCTGATCTCCTCGCTCGTGAAGATCGATGATTCGGAGGCGTTCGGTGCCGATCGCCACATTCGACGCGGAAAGAACGGCACTGCCGTCAGGCCCCCTGTGGCGAAGTGACTCCCCCATCCGTTCGAGCAAGGTGGGGTCCTGAAGAGGTGCTGCGCTGACCAGGCCGTAGATGCCGCACACGCGGGCGGGATTGTGGCACAGGGGAGAAGAGTCGGCGAGACTCCTGGATCTGAGCGCAGGGGAAACCAGGTCGCCGCGCAAACCCGGTCAGGGCTTCACGTACGCCACCAGCCTGGCGCTGTCGGCCACCGCCCGCCAGCCCAGGGACTCGAGCACGGCACGGCGTTGGCCGTCGCGAATCTTGACGATGTAGATCCGAGGCGTGCAGCAGTCGCGTACGGTGGCCTCGAAGTAGCTTTCTTTTCGTACCGGTGAGGCCGCGTCTCGCGTGAGATCGTCGTAGATGCTGATGAGGTAGTTGCTGGTGAGCTCGCTGGCATCATCGGAGACGAGTATCACCGGCCTCCGGAGATAGAACGCCAGCGAGCCCGTGTATGCCTCCAACCCAATGATCTTCGTCTGAGGACCGACATAGGGCGCCAGCTCGGCGACGAACGACTTCATCGAGCGGCGTTCGCCGAGAGCGTGCATCAGAGGATTGGTGGTCAGCGGGAGTGAGATGAAAGGAGTCGTCAGTGCCACCAGTACGAGCTCTTTGCGTCGAACGAACAGGGCAGCAACGCCGGCGATGACGAACACGATCCCGAGAACGATGGCCGTATCGTCGGCCACAGCCGCCACCTCCGGCTTCATCTCTGTTCGATGAAGCACGAACGGCGCTGTGAAGAGAATGCATCCGATGGCAGCGACCAGGACAGCGGCGGCGCGGGTCCTCGTCTCGGGCCAGATGCGCGCGATCAGCAGCGCGACGGCAGGCATCAACGGCAGGATGTACTGCGGCAGCTTCGACTGGGATAGCGAGAAAAAGGTCAGGGGAATGGCGATCCAGAGGAGCAGATAGAGCAGCTCCGACCGTTTGTCTCGGACCGCCCGCCAGCTCGCCAGCGCGACGATCGACCACGGAAGAGCGCCGGCGACGAGGTACGGCAGGAAAAACCACGGCGGGCCAGTTCGCTCGAGATCCGGAGTCGTCATCCGCGCCGCGGTCTCCGTGAAAATCACGTACTGAAGAAAGTCGGGAACTACGCGGGAGACGCCCCAGACCCAGGGACCGACGATCGCGGCGAACAGCAGCAACCCCGTGAGCGGGAACAGAACTCTCAGTCTGGCTCGTCTCCAGGCATACGGCATCGCGACGAAGAGGACGAGGACGAAGGTGACCGGACCCTTGGTGATCATGGCCAGCCCCATGGCCACCCAGGCCAGGATCGCCCAGCGCCTGTTCCCTTCCTCCACCGCGAGATAGCAGCCGACGAGTCCCACGACAGCAAAGAAAGTCAGTGCGCTGTCGAAGATCACGATGCGTGCAAAGGCGACCGTGAACGGCATCGCAAGGAACACGATCGAGGCGATCCACGGCGCGTCACCACCCCACAGTCTGCGGGCGAACCAGAAGATCATCGCCGCCGTGGCCAGCGTGAAGAGATACGCCGGAAGACGGGCAGCCAGTTCAGTCGGCCCAAGGACTTCCATGAGCGCGGCTTCGGCAGCGAAGTAGACGACAGGCTTGTCGACATACGGAAGGCCGTTGAGCCGCGGCACCACATAGTCGTTCGTCTCAGCCATCGCACGCGCGACCTCCGCGTTGCGTCCCTCATCCGAATCGAAGAGAGGAACACTGCCGAGGTGCACCGCGATCGCAACGATCACGACCAGAAGCCAGAAGCTGAGGATTCGTGAGGGAACCACGCGATCGGTGATTAACATCGTCTACTGAGAGTTCCTTCCGCTCCGTCCGGCTGCAACGCAAGCTTCACGCCTTCACAACTCGAGTGTCCTTCGCGACATAAGTTCAAATCGACCCGGACCCATCTAGAATAGGTTCATCCATGTCACTCCAATCCGGATCAAACCTCGGGCCTTACCAGGTCCAGAGTCTCCTCGGCGAAGGCGGCATGGGAGCGGTGTATCGCGCACGCGATACGCGGCTCGGACGTGATGTCGCCATCAAGGTGATCACGAACGTCACTCCCGGCGACCGCGACCGGATCTCGAGATTCGAACAGGAAGCGCGAACCGCGGGGATGCTCAATCATCCGAATCTCCTGACGATCTTCGATGTCGGTCTCGATCAGCAGGGCTACCCCTACATCGTGAGTGAGATGCTGGAAGGAGAGACTCTCAGCAGCCGCCTCGAACGGGGCCCCCTCGCCCCCCGGCGTGCCATGGACGCGGCACTGCAGATGGCCGAGGGACTTGCTGCTGCACACGAAAAGGGAATCGTCCACCGCGATCTGAAGCCGGACAACGTTTTTCTCACCCGCGACGGGCGCCTCAAGATCCTCGACTTCGGCATTGCAAAACTGACACGCGCCGACGGCGACGGCCCCTCGATCTCTCCCACTGCCACCGAGCCGGGCATTGTTCTCGGCACCGTCGGCTACATGTCTCCCGAACAGATTCGCGGCGAAGTGATCGATCACCGCTCCGACATTTTCGCCCTCGGAACGATCCTCTACGAAATGCTGGCGGGAGCCCGCGCCTTCCAGGGTAATGGCTCGATCGAGACACTGAGTGCGATCCTTCGCGAAGAGCCGCGAGAGCTGGCCGACGTCCTTCCTTCGGTTCCTCCACCGCTGGAAAAGCTCGTACGCCGGTGTCTCGAGAAAGACCGGGACCTGCGGTTTCAGTCGGCGCGCGATCTGGCCTTTCATCTTCAGACGCTTTCAACGCTCGCACAACCTCTGAGCAGGGGTGGCTCGGCTCAGCCGCCCCCTCTTTCGCCGTCACAAGCACCGACCGTGAGAACCGCGCAGCCAGCAGTGAAGACCGACGCGCCCACCGTGCGGCGTGCTCCACCGACGCCCCAGAGAGCGAAAGCGAAGAAGAGAGTCTCACCATTGCTTCTCGTCTTCTTCTACCTCGCCTCCGTCGCCGGAGCAGCATATGCAGCGTGGGCCTGGAACAACGGCAATTCCTCAGAGGTCGCGGAGCCGCAGTTCGATCGCATCACCTTCCGGCGAGGCGATGTCCGCTCCGCCCGCTTCTCACCCGATGGCGAAACGATCGTCTACAGCGCCGCGTGGGACGGACAGCCGGCCGAAACATTCATCGCGACCCGTCATGCTCCCGAATCGCGTCCGCTCGGCGTGTCCGACAGTGAAATCCTCGCCGTCTCCCGCTCCGCCGAGCTGGCGATTCTCATCGGGCGCGATCGACTCACCGGCCTCGGGACGCTGGCGCGCCTGCCAATCGCCGGAGGGTTGCCTCGCGAGGTGGCCGAGGACGTGATTACTGCCGACTGGTCTCCGGATGGAAACTCGCTGGCAATCATCCGCCAGCATGGAGAGAACCGTCGGGTCGAATTCCCGATTGGTGTCGTGCGCTATGAGAGTCCCCGGCAGCTCTCGGCGATTCGCGTCTCACCTGATGGGCGGCGGCTCGCCATCATCGAAAGGTCGCAGGGGCAGTTCGAGATCGCCATCATCGCCGAAGGCGCACCCACGACGATCGCACGAGGCTGGGAGCGCGGCGCGACCGGGCTTGCGTGGTCACCCGATGGATCAGAAATCTGGGTCTCGGGCACATCGACGGCAGCACCACCAGCACTCTACGCCGTCGATGTCGAGAGTGGCGCCTCCCGTCTCGTCACCCGCCTCACCGGTTCTATCCGTGTCTTCGACGTCTCTCGTCATGGCGAGGCACTCCTGTCAAACGGCACGTGGCGCGCCGCGCTCGTCTGGAGCTCGCCTTCGACGACGGGGGGCACCGACGCTCCCGAAACGCAGGCGGTCGCGGCCGAGACTGAAAGCGAAATCGAAGCGTCGTGGTTCGACTGGTCGATGCTCGCTGATCTCTCGTCCGACGGACGAACGATTCTGTTCAGCGAGACGCGCGAAGGCGGCGGTGTGACCAGCAGCGTATTCCTGCGCCGGCACGGCGACGCTTCTCCCATTCGCCTCGGGGAAGGCATCGGTAGCGCGCTCTCGCCCGACGGTAAGTGGGCACTGGCGTACAGGGGTGCGACGCTGATGCTCATCCCGACCGGCAGTGGCCAACCTCGAGAATTGAAGATCGCCGGAGCTTTCGACCCTGGGGCAGTCTGGCTCCCGGACTCACGGCGCGCAGTGCTCACCGGCGTCGTAGGGGATGGAGGGTACCGCCTCCACATGATCGATACTCTCGACGAGACCTCGAGCGCAATCTCTTCGGACGGAATCTGGGGCGGTGGTGCGCGCGCCTTCGCGGTGTCGCCCGACGGATCCAGCGTCGCGGCGATGACCGCCGACGAGACCATCAAGATCTATCGCACTGACGGAGGCGAGGCTCGTCAGATACCCGGTGCGCTGAAGGGAGAGATTCCGATCCAGTGGGTCGCGGACGGCGGCGCATTGCTCGTCTACAAACCGACCGAACTGCCTGCGCAGGTCTTTCGGGTCACGCTTGCCGACGGCAGCCGGGAACTGTGGAAGGAGTTTCGCCCTCTCGACCCTGCAGGCGTTTACCGAATCGCCCCCATCCTGGTGACTCCGGACGAACGCGCGTACGCCTATAACGCAATGCGCGTCATGTCGGATCTGTACGTGGCGCGCGGACTGCGCTGACCACCCTTGCTACACTCGCAGCCGCGTGATCAGCACTCTCGTCATCTTCGTCGCCGGAATGCTGGCAGGCATGATCAATTCGATCGCAGGGGGCGGAACACTGATTTCGTTCCCCGTGCTGCTCTGGCTCGGGCGCGACGCGGTGATCGCGAACGCGACGAGCACCGTCGCGATCTGGCCGGGCTCGGTCGCTGGCGCGTTCGGATTCCGACGTGAGCTCGCCACGGCACGCCGCTGGCTGCTGATGTTGATCATTCCTTCCCTCGTCGGAGGCGCGATGGGGGCCTGGCTCCTGCTCAGGACCGAGACTTCGACGTTCGAGAGAATCGTCCCCTTCCTGATTCTCGGCGCCACCTTGCTTTTCGCCGCCCAGGGAATGATCACCAGCCGGCTCGGTGACATCGCCCGCGCGCACGAGAACCCCAGCGCGGGCTGGCTCGTGTTCGTGTTCGCCTTCCAGTTTCTCGTCGGACTCTACGGCGGCTACTTTGGAGCGGGAATCGGCATTCTCATGCTCGCTGCGCTCGGGCTCATCGGCATGACTGACCTTCATCAGATGAACGGGCTGAAGAATGTCCTCGCCGTCTTCATCAACGGCATCGCCGCAATCTACTTCGTCCTTCTGAAGGCGGTCGAATGGGGAGATGTCTTCGTCATGATGGCAGGCGCAATTGTCGGAGGATTCCTGGGCGCCCGGCTCGCTCACGTGCTCGGAAGGACATTCGTCCGGCGCTCCGTCGTGGTCATCGGAATCTTCATGACCATCGCGCTGCTGCTTCGCTGAACGCGACGAAGGGCTGCTGCCGGCGGCCCCGTGTTACCCTTCGCGCCCTCATGACCGAAGACCTCCGTCTCGCTCTCGCTCTTGCAGACGCGGCCGACGAGATCACGATGCGCTCGTTCCGGCAGTCGGCTCTTCAGGTGCGGACCAAGAGCGACCGCTCTCCCGTGTCGGAAGCCGACGAGGGCGTCGAGACGATGGTGCGAGAGACACTCGCCAGCGAACGACCCGCGGACGGCATCCTCGGCGAAGAGTTCGGAAGCAGCGGTTCTGCCGGGCGTCGCTGGATCATCGATCCAATCGACGGCACCAGCAACTACATCCGCGGCATCCCGGTCTTCGCAACGCTCATCGCTCTCGCAGAAGGGGGGCGGGTCATTGCAAGTGTGATCTCGGCTCCCGCACTGCAGCGACGCTGGTGGGCCTCCTCGGGCGAAGGCTCCTGGTGCAACGGCAGCAGGCTGCGCGTTTCACGGGTCGAGACTCTCGAGGAGTCTCACCTCGCCTACGACAGCGTGACCGACTTTGACCGCGTCGGAACTGCCGATCGATTTCTGAAGCTCGTACGGCGCTGCACACGAGCTCGTGGCTTCGGCGATTTCTGGTCCCACATGCTGGTGGCCGAAGGGGCGATCGAGATTGCGATCGAGCCGGTCGTCGCCGCCTGGGACATGGCCGCAGTGCAGATCATCGTCGAAGAGGCGGGAGGGCGTTTCAGCGCCCTCGATGGCAGTCCCCGATTCGACGCGGGCAGCGGGCTATCGACCAACGGCCGCGTACACGAGGCGGTGCTGGAGACTTTTCGATGACCGAACAGGTGATGATCGTCGAGCGAGAGATCCTCGCTCCCTTTCTGATCGACCGCGGGCTGGTAACCGAGCGGACGGATGCCATTCTCGATCTGGTGAACGACCGTCACTTCTTCATTGACCGCGCCACCGCGGAAGTCTCCCCGCAATACAAGCAGATCATTCCGTACGTGCTGATCCGACGGGCGGAATCCTTTTTCCTCCTGCAGCGGACACCGAAGCAGACCGAAACGCGCCTGCACGGAATGCTGTCGCTCGGAATCGGTGGCCACATCAATCCCGAGACGCCCGATCTCCTCGACGGCCTGCAGAAGGAACTGGAGGAAGAGGTGAACGTGGAAGGCGATTTCGACCTCGAGTTCGTCGGAATCCTGAATGACGACTCGACCGACGTCGGCAGTGTGCATCTCGGGGCGGTGTTCGTCCTCGAGTCTCTCGCCGGAGATGTTACGGTCCGCGAGACCGAAAAGATGACCGGTCGCTGGGTCCCGCGTGCGGAGCTGCCGCCCTACCGTGACGCGATGGAGAGCTGGTCGCAGATCGTGTACGACGACTGGGTCGTCCTGCAGAAATGAAGTTGATGAGAAGGGCGGATCGCTCCGCCCTCCTCATCCGTCATCGTCCTGCGAAGAACACCGGATCGCCCGACTTGTTGTCGACCATCGACCCGTAAGCGAAGAGCTGCGCGTTCCCATCACCCTCGATCATCAGCGTGAAGTTGCCAATCGACGAAATCGCGGGGAACAGCGCACTGAGCCCGTACTGCACCTGGGCTCCCGGGGCGAGCGTTACGAATGTCCGCGCCACTTCGGCTCCCGAATTCGAGAGCACCATCACGGCAAACAGCTCACTCTCTCCGCCTCGGTTCACGAATCCGACGTTGGTCCGGTAACTCGCATCGTGGCGAAGTCCCGGAACGAACTGCTGGCGACCGAACGATGCCACCGGGTCGATCGACTGACCGTAGGTACCGCCCCCCGCAACCGACGTATAGGTGCGGCTCGTCACGACAGGACCGCCCGAGCCAGTCCAGGTGACATCGAGTTTCCCACTGCCCGACGAGTGTCCGAACTGCGCCAGAACGTCCGACATGACCGTCGTCTGCCCAGCCTGCAGCGTTACGTACTTCGGAGCACCGCCGTAACGCAGCGTCAGCGAGAGCGAGCCGGACCCCGGATTGTGAAGAATGACGTCGCTGCGCCAGAACGTCGCGTTCGCGCCGGGCGCACGTCCGACGACCGGGAGCGTCAGACTTCCGCCCAGCGCTGGAGGTGTCGCCTGAATGAAGACTGGATCCTGTGAGAGGTTATCGACGACTGACGCGTACGCACTGATTGAGTCCTGCGTCGTCGCAGACAACTGCATCGTCAGTCCGGAGTAGGAGCCGCCCTGCACCACTGGAAAGTACGACGCGAGAGCTGCCTGCTGGAAGCTGTTCGCTCCGAGGGTCATGGAGTTCGAGGCCAGCACACCGCCGTGCGATGCACGAAGAGTCAACGTCACGCCCACGGCGTTGTTTCCGCGGTTCACGAGTCCGATGTTGGTTCGGAACGCCGCGTCCGACTGAATGCCGGTGACGTGAAGCGTTCGCTGCAGCGCGGCATCCTGGACATCGGGAACGGACTGACCGTAGGTACCCATCACACCCGACGTGAACGTGCGGCTCGTCACGCGCAAGTCGGCGCTCGCTCCGCCACTCGTCGCCTCGATCCCGATCGCTCCGGAACCGCTCCCGATCCCGTAGAGGTCCAGCAGCGCATTCGCGTACGTGACCGACTGCCGCGGTGAGAGGAAGAGGCTTCGCGACTGAATCGCGCTGCCCGCCGACGGAACGTACGTAAGCGAGACGGTTGCACCGTGGGTGCCGGCATTGAACAGACTCAGCTCCGTCCGCCATGCCGTTCCGCCAATGCCTGCCGTCTGTGCGGCCGCGGACACCAGCGTTCTGTACGCCGCGATCTGCGTGACATTCACGCTCTTCGAAGAGGTGCTCGAGCTGGTGGCGTTCGACGCAGTCAGCGTTACGTGGTACGTACCCGGAGCCGTCCAGGTGTGGAACGGATTGCGGGCGGTGGATGTCCGGCCATCGCCAAAAGACCACGACCAGGCGGTGGGCGATCCGCTCGACTGATCCGTCAATGTCACGCCTGCGCCCACTGTCGCCGTCGCCGGCGCACTGAAGGCAGCAACCACGGCTGGCGTGATCGGGGCCGGCGCCTGAACGGTAACGCTGCGCGTCGTCGTCGAAGACTCGGAGCCGCGGTAGACGGTGAGCGACACGGAGTGCGTGCCAGCGGAGGAAAACTGCTTCGATGGATTCTGCTGCGTCATGATCGACCCGTCGCTGAAGGCCCAACGCCACGAAGTCGGAGCACCCGACGATTGATCCGTAAACCACACGACATTCGAGGTGGTCGGAGAAGTGGGAGAGAACGAAAAGGACGCGCTCAACTGTGAGCTGACCGACACCGTGCGAGACGTCGATGACGACCCCGCACTGTTGTGTACGGTGAGGGTCACAGTGTAGGCACCCGACGTCGAGTACACCTTCGATGGCGTCGCGGCCGTCGAGGTCGTCCCGTCGCCGAAGTTCCACTGGCGCGAGTTCACTCCTCCGGTCGACTCGTCGTAGAAGGTGAACGAAGTCACCCCTGCGAGGCCACTCTGCGGCGTGAAGCTGAACGCAGCGACCGGCCCGGAGGCGATACTCGCCGTTACCGTGTTGGATGCCGAAGACGTTCCGGCGGAGTTCGAGGCATTCACATAAACGCGATAGCTGCCTCCTGCCAGACCACTGATCCGCGCCGTCGTCACATTGGTTCCTACCGTGGCGACCTTGCTGAACGCACCGCTGCCGGCAGCAAGGTAAACGCCCTGACTCGTCTCATTCGAGGCGTTGTCCGTCCACGTCAGGTCGAGATTGCTTCCTGAAGGGGTCGCCGTGAGGCCGCTCGGAGCGGCGGGCACTGTGACCGGTGGCGGTGGTGGCGGAGCACTGCCATTCGGATAGAGCCACCGTGCCGCGAGCTTGTCATCATCGCGCAGAGAGGGACCGAGTCCCGTGACCGTGGCGTACATCAACGCCGTGCTGTCCGCGCTGTGTCCGAACCCGAGCGTATGCCCGAACTCGTGTGCAAGTATCTCGGCCAGGCGCGAGCTGCTGATGCCGTTTGCAGGGGAGACGCCGTCCTGAATCACGATGTTCGCCTCGACGATCTCGTACGCACGGATCGACCCGGCAGGATGCGAGGCGTCCGCAGCGAAGGGGGCCGTCCACATCCCCCCAGTCGTAACTCCATTGAATCCGCCGATGCCGACGGTGCCGCCGCCATTGCGGGTATACGTGCCTGCGATCTCGTTTAACGGATCGTTGAACAGAACCTCGTTACGGCTGTTGCGCGTACCCATGCCGCCCGGGCTGACCGACAACGCTCCGACATAGGAGTAGTTGATCTTCGCGCTCGAATACTGGTTCCAGGGAGCCATCCCCGTTCCGAGCTCGCTTACCCCACCATCGGTGTACCCTGGCTGCGAGCCGTGGTGATACCACTGCGCCGTCTGACCATTGTCGAAACGGAACCATCGATAAACCGTCGGCTCCGAGATCAGCGTGAAGTTCGAGCTGATGCTCGGCGAGTCCGAACCACCCGACTGCAGGCTGCTCTGAGCTCCCTTGCGCTTCAGGACTGGATTCTCGATCCCGTAGTTCTTCACGCCCTGGCGGCCGGCGATGCGGTCGAAGACGAATCGCTCGAACCCGGCCGCCTCGCGCTGGATGTTCCGCGGATGCACGTGATGAAAGTCCTTGTCGAGCAGCAGCACGTCGTAACCCGCGTCATCCCGCAGCCAGAGCCGGCGGCCATTCGTCATCTCGGCTGAGGTGAACTTGCCTACGAAGAGGTCGACGACGCGATGGCCTGCGTTTCCTCTGAGATCGGGCGAAAGAAACAGCAGAACCTGCTCTCCCGGGGTGAACTCGGGGGTCCCGTAGACGACCGTGATCCGATCATCGATCTCGCCGCCCGGCTCGCGGACGATAATGCTGCGTCCGGCGTTTCCTTTGAGCGTCCGATTGACCGTGAGGCGCGTTTCCGTCCAGATCGCACCTTCCTGGTCGACAGGCGTAACGGACTCGACTGTCGCTTCGACAATCAGCGCCGCCTTCGCCACGAGCTGTTCGTCCTCAGGAAGTACGATCGTCGTGGCCGAAGCAGCAGCAGCAAGGATCAGAAAAAGGGCACACGTCGCCCCATACACCCGGTAATGTTTCAATTGGACCTCCGATGGTTATTCGGATAAACGGTACCTCACGAAAGTGCATTCCTGGTGTGACCCTGCCCACATTCCCGCTGAACAATTGAGGCTGCCCGGGCAGCAGGTTCTCGCAACCACAGGGTGTGCTACGGTCGCCGCGATGAAGACCAACGCCGCGCGCCTGCTCGATTCCCTCGGCATACGGTACGAGCTGCGGGATTACGAGGTGGATCCGGACGACCTGACTGCAGAGAGCGTCGCGAGAAAGATCGGGTTTCCGGCAGAGCAGGTGTTCAAGACACTCGTCGCGCGGGGGGATCGCAGCGGTGTCGTATTCGCCGTTGTCCCGGGCGATAAGGAGCTCGATATGAAAGCCCTGGCGACGCTCAGCGGAGACCGCAAGGTCGAGACCGTCGCGCTCAAGGAGGTTCAGCCGCTCACGGGCTACATCCGTGGGGGCGTGACTGTCCTTGCGGCAAGGAAAAGCTATCCCGTCTATGTCGACGAGACGATCGAGCTCTTCGACGTGATCTCCGTTTCGGCCGGGGTCCGCGGCACGCAGATCATCATCGATCCGGCCGCCTACCTTCGTGCGACGGGCGCAACGCCGGGATCGATCTCCAGAGAGCCGTAGCCAAATCGTTTCTCAGGGCTGGATGCGTGTGGAACGCATCCTGCCTTTGAAGCGACGCATGAAGTGTCAGGCCGCCGTA
The DNA here is from genome assembly GCA_036385045.1 of Thermoanaerobaculia bacterium. GTDB lineage: Bacteria > Acidobacteriota > Thermoanaerobaculia > Gp7-AA8 > Gp7-AA8 > QHVT01. The sequence continues at coordinate 64,336 of DASVLC010000252.1, forward strand.
CTCGCAGTCTTCGCAATTCTCTTTGCTGTCCCAGCCGCACAGGGACAGCTCCCCACCGAGGAGCAGACCGTCATCACCGTTGCGCGCAACGCCACTCCCTCTGTCGTCAGCGTCTCGCGACGCGGTGGTTCCGGCTCGGGAGTGATCATCCGATCGGACGGCGTCGTGTTGACGAACGCGCATGTCGTCGGAAATGCGCGAACGGTCGAAATTCGAACTGCCGATGGGCAGACGTTTACCGGCACCGTGCTGGGGCGCGACACGAGCATCGACATAGCAGTCGTGCGGGTCGACGCCCGCAATCTGCCGTCGTCTCCGCTGGCGAATTCTGACGAGTTGCAGGTTGGGCAGGTGGCGATCGCGATCGGGAATCCACTCGGACTCGACCGTACCGTGACACGAGGAGTGGTCTCCGCGGTGAACCGCGATCCTCGCGGAGTCGGGATTGCGACCGGGCTGATTCAGACGGACGCCGCCATCAATCCGGGGAACTCAGGGGGACCGTTACTCGATTCTGCGGGGCGCGTCATGGGCATCAACACGGCCATGCTCGCAGGGACCACGGGGTTAGGCTTTGCGATTCCGATCAATGTCGCCGTAGATGCCGTCGATCAGATTCTGGCCACCGGGCGCGTTCGAAGGGCTTATCTCGGAATCGCATCACGGGTGATCGAACCGGAAGTCGCCCGGCGCTTCAACCTCCCGGTCGAGAGCGGTCTCGTCGTGACACTCGTCGAGCGAAACTCGCCGGCCGACCGCGCAGGCCTTCGCGTACAGGACTTCATCGTAGGTTTTGGTGGGGAGCGGATACGGCACAGCGGCGATCTGCCACGTCTGCTGCGAGCCCGCCGGCCAGGCGATCGAGTGACGATCGAGATTGTTCGCGAGGGTCAGCCGGCAACACTCACCGCACAGCTCGGCGAAGCCTCAACGTAACGTCTACTTCACCGCCGGTATCGTGAAGCGGAATACGGCACCACCAGCGGGCGCCTGTTCGGCCCACACGCGACCGCCGTGAGCTTCGACAATGCCACGTACGATCGCCAGGCCAAGTCCGGAACCGAGGTGTGCAGTCTTTTTCGCTTGCCAGTAGGGTGTGAACAGGTTGGGCCGCTCCGACTCCGGAATACCGGGGCCGGTGTCTCGGACGGCGAACTCGACGAAGTTGCGGTCGCTGCTCGCTTCGACGGTGATTGATCCACCTTCCGGCGTGAACTTGATCGCGTTGCCGATCAGATTGCCGAACACCTGCACCAGACGGTCGTGATCGGCGCAGATCGTCGGAAGCTCACCTTCCACGAGGCAGGTGATCTGCTGGTGTTTCAGAGCGGCCACATGCGCGTTCGAGTCGCAGACCTCGCGCAGCAGGTCCTCGGTCGGCATGTCCGCCTGGGCGACCGAGAGGATCCCGCTCTCCATCCGCGCGACGTCGAGCAGATCCTGAATCAGCCTCTCCATCTGCCGCGCGGAGGCTCGGATGTTTTCGATGAGTTCGTGCTGCTCTTCGGCCGGAGCTTCCTCGAGCAGATCTGCGCTCAGAGTGATCTTCGTCAGCGGGTTCCTGAGGTCGTGCGACACGATGCCGAGGGTTTCGTCACGCACGCGGACCGCGGCCTCGGCTCGCTCCTTCGCCTCGCGCTCGCGTTCCATGAGGCGCACGCGTCGCAATGCGAGGGATGCGAGATCTCCGAGAGTTCGTGCGCGCTCGATGTCGTCATCACGAAACCTGCGGCCTGACGAGCGGCCGTTGAGCAGGACCAGGGCGCCGAGAGCGTCCTGGTCCGCGATCAGCGGTGTCACCAGCACCTCGCAATCGGGACAGCTCTCGGCGAGATAAGGGGCCATGCTCTTTCCCAGGTGAGCCATGTCCGCAAGGATGACCGGAGAAGCAGCGCGCATGATCTCTTCCGTCATCGAGCCCGGATAATCGACGCGGAGGCCGCGTGCCGGTGCTCCCTGCCCGAACGACGACACGACTTCGACGAGGAGTTTTCCTCCAGATTCGACGACTCTCTCGACATACACACCATCGGCCCGCGTGACCTGGGTCGCGCGGTTCGTGATCTCGTATAGAACATCGGACATTTCGACCGCGCCGGTCAGCGCGCTGGCGAGATGACGGAACGCCGCCTCTTCGTCCGCTCGGCGCTGCAACTGGAATCGCGCAGCCTTGGCGTCGGCGCTCGCCTGCTGTTCGTGCGCGAGCGACCGCTGCAACTCCTCCCGCGCGCTGACGCTCTCGGTGGCATCACGTGCAAAGCCGGTGAAAATCGTGCGGTCGCCGATGGTCCAGTGTCCGAACGAGATCATGCAGGGAAATTCGTGACCGTCCTTGTGCAGCGCGGTGAGCTCGATGCCAGTCCAGGGGACAGACCGCTGTCCGGTTCGCAGGAACCGCTCGACTCCCCGCCGGTGCCCTTCTCGCAGCCTCTCGGGCATGATGATCTCGAGCGGCCTGCCGAGCAGTTCCTCCGGTTCGTACCCGAATATCCGGCGGACCGCGGCATTGCAGAAGGTAATCGCGCTCCCTTCATCGATCGTGAAGATTGCATCCTGCGCGGTCTCGGTCATCAGCCGAAACCGCTCTTCACTCTCACGCAGAGCCTCTTCGGTGCGACGACGCTCGATGAAGTCTCCGATCTGCGCTCCAACGAGAACCATGATCGGCAGCAGCGCCTGTTCCGGCTCACGACGTCTCCTGCTGAAGAACTCCATGACGCCGGCGACCCTGCCTCCTGTCGTGATCGGAAATGCGAACGCCGTTCGCATCCCGGCGCGTTCGGCGAGCGGCGCACGCGGATATCTATCCGCATCGGAGAACAGGGGAACCCACAATGCGCGTCCGCTCTCCCAGACTTCCCCCGGCAGCCCGACTCCGGTTTCATACCTCTGCTCGAGACAGAGCTTGCCCGCGGCCTCGGAGTCGATATCAGCGGAATGCCAGTAATCGATGCACTCGATCGTGTTGCCGCGTACCCTCCAGAGGCCGCCGATCTCCCAACCGAGATTTTCACAGATCGTCTGCATGATCCGCCGGGCGATCGTCTCGAACGGTACGTCGGGATCCAGCAGGTTCATCAGAGCGAGCTGCGCTGCAATTCTCTTCTCGCTCAGATAGCGTTCGGTCACGTCACGTCCGAACTTCGAGAACCCGACGATGTCGCCGTCCTGGTTTCGAATTGGCAGCGTCATTCCGTCGATGAACGCAAGCGCTCCATCCTGTCCGACGTGCCAGCGAGTATCGTCAGCGCGGCCCTGCTCGCGTGCGACCCGCAGCTCCTTCTCCGGAATTCCGAGCGTCACATCCTCGGGCAGAAACAGCA
>DASVLC010000253.1:0-2748 GCA_036385045.1 Thermoanaerobaculia bacterium
CTAATGTTTCGCGTACACGGTGTGCAGGTTCTTGGTTTGGCTGAGAGATGACAAGTTCGAGCGTCCCATAATTACCGTTCTCCGACGCGATGACGTTCCCCCACGCACTTATCGTCCACATGGGATCAGGGCTCCACTTCCAAAGAGCATCGTCCCCAACCCATGGAATGTGCACACGCACTCGGACGCCTTTCACGGGCGCAGGTCCGTCGCCGATCGAGACGTAGTGGGCCCAACCACTTACGTCGACAAACGTGTCCTCAGGAGGCTTCATCGTTGCCTGCTCCTCGTGTAGCACGATCGGGCTAACGAGGAAGGTGTCGTGGAGGTGCTCGAACAGTTGCTGATCAGTGGACGCTTGGAACTGCTCGCGCGAAATGCTGTCAACCTTTGCTTGAATGCGCGCGTGATGCTGATCCAGCGCGTCACGCAAATTGTCTTTCGTAAAGAGTGGACTGTTTTCGCGATGGCTCATGACGCTACACGATACTATCTGCGAGCGTTCTCTCGAGCACGCTTGTTGTTGTCGGCCCAACGAGGAAGAGTCGGAAGAAGGACGTGACAAGAAGCGGGGGACAGGTTTCACCTTTCATCCGAATTTGTACTCCACACCCGGTAGACCAGCAATCGAGTGCCATTCGTTTCAGGCGATAGCCTTCGGTGCGGCGGAGGACGTCTCTGGTCGTCTCCAAGGTTTCCGATACGAGTGCCGTAGCGTAATGCCGGAAGCGGCGGTCACGCTGTCGCCGCCGTCGACTCGTCCTTCACGTCACGCTTCCCCCGCAGCCATCCTCGCGCCTGGATCTTCGCGACGAATGACGTCGTGGTGGTGTAGGCGACCGGGATGAGGACGAGGGTCACGAGCGTCGAGGCGCAGAGGCCGCCGATGACGACGCGGGCGAAGGCGGCCTGGATCTCGGCGCCGGGGCCGATGCCGAGGGCGAGGGGGAGGAGGCCGAGGACGGTGGTGGTGGTGGTCATGAGGATTGGGCGGAGGCGCAGGCGTCCGGCTTCTACGACCGCTTCCACCGGTGCGAGGTGGTGCTCGCGGCGGAGGAGGTTGATGGCGTCGACGAGAACGATGGCGTTGTTGACGACGATGCCGATGAGCATGATCAGCCCCATCACGCTCTGCATGTTCAACGTCGTTCCGGTGAGCAGGAGCGCCGGCACCACTCCGATGAGTGCCATCGGGACGGAGAGCATAACGACGAGCGGATCGAGGAAACGCTCGAACTGCGCCGCCATGATCATGTAGACGAGCGCCAGCGCCAGCAGGATCGCAACCATGAAGTCACGTCGCGCTGCCTGCTGCTCCTGGTACTGCCCGCCGAACAGAATCGACGATGACGCCGGCAGCGTTATGCCGGCGAGTTCGGTCCGGATGCGCTCGACCGCGTCGCCGAGGGCGACACCGCTTTCGAGGGTGGCAGTCGCGTAGGTCACGCGCTGGCCATCGACGCGATCGATCTCGACCGGCCCGCGCGCCCGCTCACGATGCACGAGAGCCGACAGAGGAATGGTCGCTCCCTGCGGTGTTCGCAGCGCGATGTTGCTGAGGTCTTCGGATCCGAGCCGGTCGTCGGGACTGAGGCGAACGACGATCGGAAACTCTTCGCCTCCCTGCCGGAGACGTCCCGCCTCGATGCCGCCGACATTCGCCTGGAGCACCCGGGCGATCTCGCGAACGGAAAGTCCGAGCTCCGCGATCCGGTCGCGATCGAAGACGAGGTTCTCTTCCGGCTGTCCTTCACGCCGGCTGACCCGCGCGCCACTGACGCCCGGTACGCGCTCGATCCGCCGGCGCATCTCGGCGGCGATGGTGTCGGCACGGTCGAGGTCCCACTCGCGCAGTTCGATCTCGACTGCATCTTCTCCGCCGCCGGAGCTGAAGATGCGGCGCAGAATCCACAGACCCGGTTGCGCATCCGTGCGGATCTCGGCTCCGGGGATCTCGCCGTCCAGGCGCTCGCGCAAACGATCCGCCAGCTCGACTCCCGAAGCCTTTCGATCTCCTGAAGGGGTGAGCTTGAGCTCCACTTCCGCACTCCCTCGGCGGACTTCCATCTGGACCAGTTCGACTTCATCGGCAGAGACGATCTCGCGCACTTTGCGCTCCAGCTCAATGACGTACTCGCGCACGACGGCGATGTTGGTTCCCTGCGCCATGTCGATGTCGATATCGATCTCGTCGGCCTCGGTCTGCGGCGCAAGCTCGACCGGAATCAGAGGCCAGAGGAGGAGTGCCGCGGCGAGCAGCGCCGCGGTGACGGCAAAGATGCGTGGCCGGTGGGTGAGCGACCAGCGGATCCGGCCGGAATACCACCGTTCGAGCCGCGCCATCGACGACTGCTCGCGGCGCACTCCCATCTCGGGATCGATGCGGAGGAATCGTGCCGCGAGCATCGGCACGAGGGTCAGTGCGACCAGCAGGGAGCAGATGAGCGAGAAAACAACGACCAGAGCGAGCGCCTGAAACAGCGCGCCGCTGACGGTCCGCGTGAAGACGACCGGCACGAAGATGACGCAGGTGGTCAGCGTCGAAGCGATGACGGCCCCCGCAACGTCGCGCGCACCGAGGCCCGCGGCCTGTGTCGCCGAGAGTCCCTGTTCCTCACGCTTGCGGACGATGCTCTCGAGGACGACGATCGCGTTGTCGACGATCATTCCGACGCCGAGGGCGAGTCCGCCGAACGTCATCTGATTGAGGGTCAGCCCGCCGAAGTAGAGCAGTCCGAAGGTGGAGAT
>DASVLC010000254.1:0-1681 GCA_036385045.1 Thermoanaerobaculia bacterium
TCTCTACTACAACGTTCAGTCCGGCCGGCCGTTCTCGCTGATCTTCGGAACGGACATGAACGGTGACGGCTTCGCGACCAACGATCTTCTGTACCTTCCGAACGACGTGATCATTGTGAAGAACGCCGGCTCGACCTGGACCGGCGATCCCAACGAGCAGTGGAACAAGTTCCTCGCCAGCGCAGGCGTGACCGATCCGGCCAGCGGCCGAATCATGGAGCGCTATGAGCTCGAGGAGCCGTGGGTTCGTCAGATGGACTTCAGCTACGAGCTTGGTCTGCCTGCCTTCGGCGGCGTTCGCACCAGCGTCACCGCTGACGTCATGAACCTGCTCAACATGTTCGACAAGAACGCCGGCAATGTTCGTTTCGTCCCGAATCAGAACTTCCTGCCGGTCACCTACGGCGGCATCGACTCCGCCACTGGGAAGCCGATCTACCGTGAGCGCTTCGCGGACACGATCAGGGAGGATGCACACCTGTCGACTGCCGACCTCCGGTCGCGCTGGCAGGCACGTCTCGGAGTTCGCGTCACCTTCTAATTCACTCGCAACATGATGTAAAAGAAGGGCCGCCTGGCAACAGGCGGCCCTTTTGCTTTCCGGAGGATCGATGAACCGAATTCTGCTTCCCCTTCTGCTGACGCTCTCCATCTCGTGCGCTACTGCTCCTGTCGCGCCACCACCGGCTGTCGCCACCGCAATGCCTCAGTGCACTCCCGGTCATTCGATTCTGAACGCTACGCTCTGGGCTCAGCACTCGGCCGAATACCGGGCGATTGCGATGCAGACGTATGTCACGGCTTCGCGCGCCTTGGATGCAGCTCTCGCCGATCCCTCATGGACAGGTGCGGTTGAGACGACCGCCGATCCGTCGCGGCCACCCGCCGTGATTCTCGACCTCGACGAAACGGCGATCGACAACACTCCGTTCCAGACGCGCGTCATCAGGCGCGGTATGACCTTCGACCTGCCGATGTGGAAAGAGTGGACCGCCGAGGGACGCGCACCGGCGATTCCCGGCGCGGCAGAGTTCCTCGCGTACGCGAAGAGCCGCGGCGTGACTCCGTTCTACATAAGCAATCGGGATCAGGACGAGATGCCGGGTACACGCCGGAATCTCGAGGCGCTCGGATTTCCTCTGAGCAGCGAGTTCGAAACGATTCTCCTTCGCGGCGGACGGCCGGAGTGGGTGAGCGACAAGGCATCCCGCCGGGCCCACGTCGCGGCCACGCACCGGATCCTCCTGATGATCGGCGATGACCTGAACGACTTCGCGAACGCCCGCGAGGCAGGTGCCGCCGATCGCGAGAAGATCATCCGCGAGCATGCGAGCTGGTGGGGCACCCGCTGGTTCATGCTCCCCAACGCGATGTACGGCTCCTGGGAGCGCGCTGCGATCGGACGCAACGGAGAGCCTTGCGAGCAGGTTCAGAAGAAGATAGACCTGCTGCACTGAGCAGAGCGGCGGAGGCTATCGAAACGCTTAGGTTCCAGGAGCGGAAGTCTGAAGATTCGTCTCTCAGAGTGTAACGAAAGACCGGGCTCACCTCTTTCTCGCCGCGCCGCGAAGTCACCAGCCAACGACCGGCCTGACCCTGCGCCGGAGGCGCTGTTGCCGGTAGCCTGGGGTTGCGCGCCTGCGCGCTACCCCAGGGTCGGTCGCCCATGGCAACCGGTGCC
>DASVLC010000255.1:0-3589 GCA_036385045.1 Thermoanaerobaculia bacterium
ATTCCTTCGATCTCCAGCCCTGGATTCAGCATGTCGCGAACCCGCTCGATTGTGTTGAGCAGCTGAGCGACTCCCTCGATCGCGAAATACTCGCACTGCATCGGAACGAGAACCGAGTGTGCCGCCGTGAGTCCATTGATCGTCAGGAGCCCGAGAGATGGAGGTGAGTCTATAAGGATATAATCATATTCCTTAGCCACCTCCTGCAGTGCCTTGCGGAGATAGAACTCTCTGCCGATCGCATCGGAGAGCTCGAGCTCGGCGGCAACGAGATCGACTGACGAGGGAGCGACATGAAAATTCGGGAGCTCGGTCTGTCGGATGACCTCGCGGATACTCATGCCGTCGGTCAGAACCGGGTACATCGACTTTTCGTCGTTCTTCGAGAGGCCGACGCCCGATGTCGCGTTCGCCTGCGGGTCAAGGTCGACGAGGAGGACGGTTCTCTCACAGGCGGCCAGCGAGGCGCTGAGATTGATCGCGGTCGTCGTTTTACCGACGCCGCCCTTCTGGTTCGCCAGGGAGATGATCTTGCTCATGGTTTCACGTGGAACGTCGACACGACCAGGTAGTTGGTATCGCCGCGGGGGAGCCGCTCCGCGCCGCCGGGACTGAAGCCGGGAATGTCCAGCGGCTCCTGCGAACCTTGAAACAGCGCGATTCGAGCGCCATCCGCGAGATGACTCTTCAGCGACGGAACCCACTCTTCAGGAGCGCCGACCGCGCGTGAGATCACGAGCGAAAACCGGAGGTCCTGCGGCAACCGCGGCAGAAGGCGCGACAATCTATCACCGTAAACGAGGGAGTTCAATCGACACTCCCTCACGATGTGCTTGAGAAACGCCCATTTCTTCTGGTCCGCCTCGACGAGATGGAACCTGGCTTCGGGTGAGACGATCGCCATTGGGATGGCCGGTAACCCTCCCCCGGAACCGAAATCGAGGACATCGCCTTCGGCTTTCAGGATCGCCGCGGCAGCCAGCGCTTCGGCGATGTGCTCATCAAGGTTCTCTCTTGCTTCCGGCCCGATGAGATTCACTTTTGCGGTCCATCGGAGCAGTTCCGTCTTGTAGAAATCGACCCGCTCGTCCATCGATCAGCTCGCCTGCTCAGCCACGGACGGCCCTTTTCGGACTCCACGGCGAAGATGCATCCGAACCAGCGCAACGGCAGCAGGGGTGATTCCGGGAATCCTCGCAGCGTGGCCAAGGGAGTGGGGCCGATGAGCAGAGAGCTTCTCGACGACTTCGCGCGAGAGACCGGGCAGTTCGAAGCTGATGCCGGCCGGGATCAGCAGCTCTTCATCGTCGCGAAGACGCTCGGCCTCGCGCTGCTGACGCTCGATGTAGCCGGAGTACCGGAGACGGCTCAACACCCCTTCCTGCTCCTCTTCGGAAAGCCCTGCGAAACGCTCCGCCAGCTCGGGGAGAGCGACTGCTGCCGCGTCCATGAGCCGCTCCAGACTGATGTCGGGCCTCTGCAGCAGACGTCCGACCGTTGTCTGAGCGGTGAGTTCGACTCCCGCTTCACGCAGCCAGCCGAGGGTCTCCTGATCGGGCCGTAGTGGAATCGAGCCGGCAGCGAAAGCTCGATTCATCCTGCTGAGCCGCTGTTCGACACGCCGGCGCCTCTCCTCATCGAGCACGCCTAGATTCTCGGCAATGGGCGAAAGCCTTTCGTAGACCGAATCGCATCCCAGAAGCAGCCGATGTTCAGCGCGCGAGGTAAACATCCGATATGGCTCGACGGTCCCCTGAGTTACCAGGTCGTCGACCATGACTCCGGCGTAGGCCTGATCGCGACGCAGAATGACCGGCTCTCCTCCGCGACAGTATTGGAGAGCATTGACGCCGGCAAGGAACCCCTGCGCTGCTGCTTCTTCGTATCCGGAGGTGCCGTTGATCTGCCCCGCCAGGTAGAGCCCCTCGATTCCTCGAGCCTGGAGTGTCGGCTCCAGCTGCCGGGGGTTCACGAAGTCGTACTCGACGGCATAGCCATATCTGGCGATTCTCGCGTTCGAGAAGCCGGGAAGCGAGCGGACCACGGCGTCCTGAACGTCGGCGGGCAGCGAAGTGGAGATCCCGTTCATGTAGAGCCACGGATGGCTAAGCCCCTCCGGCTCGACGAAGATCTGATGGCGCGACTTTTCCGCGAAGCGAACGACCTTGTCTTCGATGGAGGGGCAGTAGCGAGGGCCGGTCGCGGCGATCTGGCCCGAGTACATCGGGGCGCGGTGCAGGTTCGCACGAATCAGCTCGTGAGCCGGTTCCGCGGTGTAGGTGAGCCAGCAGAGGACCTGCGGCTGGTCGATCGAATCGGACAGGATCGAGAAGGGGCGCGGTCGCTCGTCTCCGGGCGCTTCCTCGAGAAGCGCGTAGTCGACCGAATCCTTTTCGACGCGCGGAGGGGTTCCGGTCTTGAGGCGTCCGAGCTCGAGCCCCGCCGCACGCAGAGAGTCCGAGATCGTTTCGGCCGACGGCTCGCCGAAGCGACCCCCAGGCGTGGTTGCCTCCCCTGAGTGCATGAGGGCGCGCAGGAACGTTCCGGTGGTGACGACGACGGCGCGAGCGGCGACCCGGGAGCCGTCCCCCAGCACGACCCCTTCGACGGACTTTCCACTGAAGGTCAGCGAGGCAACTGAGCCCTCGAGGATGGTCAGGTTCGGCTCAGCCTCGAGGATCGACTGAACGGCAGCGGCGTAAAGATCGCGGTCGCACTGGGCGCGCGGCCCCTGAACCGCAGGCCCTTTCGAGCGGTTCAGGACCTTGAATTGAATCCCCGCTCGATCGGTTGCCTCCCCCATCAGCCCGCCCAGAGCATCGAGCTCCTTGACGAGGTTCCCTTTGGCCAGACCTCCGATGGCGGGGTTACACGACATCCGGCCGATCGCATCGCACAGCATCGTGACCATCGCGACGCGAGCGCCGCCCCGCGCGGCCACGCGGGCAGCCTCTGCGCCGGCGTGGCCGCCGCCGATCACGATGATGTCGAAGCTGAGGTCTGACATGTTCCACGTGGAACACTAGTTAGCGGCGGCGTCATCCCCGCGGCGCTGATCTACTTCCCGATGCAGAAGCTTCCGAAGATCTGCCCCAGTACTTCGTCCGTCGTGATTGCCCCGGTCAGCCTTCCAAGCGCAGTCGAAGCCGCGTAAAGATCGACCAGCACCAGTTCCTCGTCGAGCCCGCTGTCCAGACCGGCCACAGCAGCCTCCAGCGCTAGGGTGCACTCGGTAACCGCGCCCCGCTGCCTCTCGTTGACCAGCGCGCCCTCGGGAGCTGCAAACCGAGAGCGGACGATCAGATCCAGACTCTGCAGCAATTGATCGACTCCTGCTCCGAACTGCGCACTTATGGAAAGCTCATCCGTAGGCACCGTCGCTACGTCTGCCTTGTTGTACACGACGAGAACTTCGCCCAGCTGCTCGATCTCCGCACAGTCCTCCGGGCTCATCCCGTCGCTCGCGTCGATCAGGTAGATCACCAGGTCTGCCTGGAGCGCCGCCTCGCGCGCGCGCGCGATCCCGATCTCCTCGACCGCATCGCCCCCCTCACGCAGTCCGGCCGTATCGGCCAGCGTCACCGGCAAC
>DASVLC010000256.1:0-4971 GCA_036385045.1 Thermoanaerobaculia bacterium
CGAACGTGGAAAACTGGCTCGATAGAGAGACGTTGCCCGCACTCTTCAGAGTTGCTGCGTCATCGTCCAGCCAGATTCCTGCGTCGCCTCCAGACCCGAAAGAGGAGCCGGCTCCGCCGACAATCTGAATCGAGCCAGCGATCACGGTGCCGGTGAGGGTCAGCGTCGCGAAGCCGCCTGTTGCCGGTTCAGCCGAAGGCGTTCCGCCGATGACCGAGAGCGCACTGGTGATGGTGAGAGTGCCGGCGACCAGCAGGCTCGCCGGCTCATTTCCGCTCGGACCGCCTGCAGAGACCGAGACGCTTGCGACCGTGACTGCCGTCTGGTTGTTGACCACCACCTGAGAGCCGGACCCGATCACCACATCATCGCCGTTGCCCGGGACTACCTCACCCTCCCAGGTCGAGCTCGAGCTCCAGTCGAGGTTCTGGCCACCGTTGCTTTGGATGGTTGCACCCGAGGCGACCGAGGCGCAGAGGAGCAGCAGCAACAAAGTCCAGTTACGCATTCGGCGCATCGTGATCGCTCCTGAGGAAGTAATGGATTGGGACCCCGCCGCGATTGTAGCCCAGCAGGCGGTCGACTCCGATAATCCATTGGCAGCCATGGAGCGGAGGTTTCCGGCTGATTAGAAGGGGCTACGCCGGCTTTGGATCGGACCTCAAGACGCCGGGATGGCGAAGAGTCTGAAACACACGGTGATCATCCGAGCCCCGAGGACGGAGAGGATCCCTTGCCGACGACCCACAAGTGCACACGCGCCTGTGTCATCCGTAGCGAGTGACGGCGTGCTACGCAGCGCCTGAGGGAAAGAAACTCGAGCTGAGATGCGGGCTTTCAGCAGCGTAGCGACCCCCGGTCAACTTCGCAAGACGGTGTGCCGCGTCGCGGCACCGGACCACAACCATCCCTACGGCAGTGCACATGTGTTGTCCGGTGCCGCTACGCGGCACACTGGTTGATGCGCACAAACCGGGGGTGCTCCGCTCCGCTACGCACCCCCGGCTACGATCCGGCAGCCGCTACGCGGCGCTGAAAACCCGCATAAACACTGGGAGTTTCCTAGAAGCCGCGAATGACGGCGCTGCGCCGCGACTGAGAGAAAGAAACGCGAGTCTGTTGTGCGCGAAGGCGCGCAGCCTTCCGGCGAAACATGCGTCAACGCCATCGGGCTGACACATCCGCCCCTCGACGCGTTGTCCACGTCCCTCACGAATCACTGATCCTGCAGCTTCCTCACGAGTTTCGGATCGATTTTGTGAATCCTCATGGAGACCAGCTTGTCGACAGGGACGTTGGAGTAGCCGAGATCGCGCAGCTCACGAATGTACTGAGGCGTCACGCGATGGATCTTCATCGAGAGCAGTTTGCTGGCCGGGAGGTCGCGATACCCCAGTTCCGCCAGCTCGCGGATGAAGTCCGGAGTGACGCGGTGGATTCGGAAAGCGACGAGATCAGAGTGGCGAAGACCTGGATAACCGGCGCCGCGCATCTGCTCCGCGAACGCCGGGGTTGCGCCATGAATGCTGCTCGACTGCAACTCACTGAGAGTGAGGTCCCAGCCGGCCGCCCGCATCTCGCGAACGAATTCCGGTGTCACTTTGTGAATCCTGGAGGCGACCAGGTCATCGGCGGATAGTGTCGTGAATCCGAGACTCCGCATCTCGCGAATGAACTCGGGCGTGACGCGGAAGATGCGCATCGCGACGTACTTGTCGAGAGTCGTACGGTAACCCTCTGCCTGCATCGAACGGATGAAAGCGACCGAGACGTCGTGAATCGCAAGCGGGAACAACGCCTCCTCTTCCGTCCGAGTGCGCCCTTTCTGGTCGTCGAGACTGACACCGAGAGCGCGCAACTCTCTGACGAACCCGGGGTTCGAGTCGAAGACGAAGTGCCCCGATCCCTTTCCGTTGCGGAAGGTGCCATCGAACGTGACGATGCCGGCGTCGCTTCGGAGCTGGAACTCTACCGGCTTGGCGACGGTCGAGTGAACATCCGCCGCGGAGAGACCCGGGAGACGGGAGAGCTGCATCGTGATTCCCATCTGATTGCGTGCACGGGCAATGTTCAGATGGATGCTGTCGACCTTGTCCTGCTGCTGGACGGCTGTCCAGGCTCCCTCGATCGAGGCGAGAGCGGAGGGGGCTGCGAGAAGAGACACTGCGAGCGTAAGCGTCAGGAAACGCCTGATCATGTGAGTAGCCTCCGTGAGTCGTGACTAGTTGGAGTTGCGGTATTTCGCCATGTCGCGAATGAACTCGTCGTCAATCCCCGCCGCGGCGAGTCCGATGAGCTCGTGGGTCGAAAGGTTCGTGTAACCGGCCGAGGCGAGTTTCCTCACGAAAGCGGGAGTGACGCCGAGGGCCTTGAGCGTGGTTGCGTCGTCTGCGTTATTGATCGTGACGCCCGACGCTCTCAACTCCCTGACGTAACCGGGAGTGACTCCTACAGCCCGAAGGCCGCTGATGTCGCCGAGGTCGACGCCGGGAAAGAGCGCACGAAAATCCGAGACGTGGGATGGGGTGACCCCGACGGCCTTCAGCTCCACGGCCTCACCCGGCGAGGTGATCTGAAATCCCGCCGAGGTCATTTCGCGAAGGTAAGCCGGGGTGACTCCCACAGCGCGGAACTCGACCATCTCGTGTGCCGAGAGGCGTGGGTAGATGCTGCGCATTGCGGCGATGTAGTCAGTGGTGACCCCGACAGCTTTCATCTCGAGCACGAGTGGAGGTGAGGTTTCAAAACCTGCAGCGCGGAGCTCCTTCACATAGGCCGGCGTGACGCCGACGGCACTGAGCTCCATCACCTCATCAAGTGTCAGGTCACCGAGTGCTTCGCGGAGCGCTTCAATCCTCGCTGGAGTGACTCCGACAGCGCGGAGCGCAATCAGATCCTCGACCGTCGGCTGCTCCTCACCGCTCAGCCGTACACGCCTGCGGGGTGCCGGTGGTGCCACGGCGCGGGCACGTGGAGACGCAACGGGAGCTGGAGGCGCAAGTGACGCGATCGGCAAACCGCGCGGACTGGGGGCTGGAGGCGCGATCGCCAGTGGAACGTTCGGCAGCGGCGGTGCAATCGCCATCGGCGTCAGATCGGGGAACGGGATGACGGGCGCTGCCGGGATTGCCGGAGGATCGGGAATCAGCGGCCGCTCGAGGAGCGCCTCGAAATCGAACTCCATTTCGTCTCCGAGGTAATCATCCTCAATCTCGACCGAAGCCGATCGCTCGTCGTCGTTTTCGTCCGCGTCGACACGCAAAGCTGTCACCTCGACGCTCGCTTCAGACGCATCGCGCTGAGCGAGTACGGCTGTCGAGGGAATCGCCAACGCGAACGCGAGTCCTGCGAGCAGCGCAACGGCCGCGGCCCAGCGCGCGCCCCAGGCTGGCGCTTCCGGACGAATCCCCGCGATTCTTCTGATTCGATCGAGCAGCGAGCCGCCGGTGGCTGCCACGGTGAGCGGCGCCATCGCCGCACGCAGCTCCTCGAGACGCGCCAGTGCTCGCGCGTATTCGATCCGATCGGCGCAGATGCCGAGTGCAAGGTCGTCACAGCAGTTCTCGCGCTCGACGCGAACGCGGGACGAGATCCACCAGACCGCCGGGTGGTAGAACATCAGAGTCTCAACGAACGCCTGAAGGAGATTCACCGCGAAGTCGTGACGCCTGATGTGCGCGAGCTCGTGCGCCAGGATCATCTCGATCTGTGCGGGTGTCAGGCCGGTGAGCGTGCTGGCCGGCAGAAGAACGACGGGACGTAGCCAACCGATCACCGAAGGGACGACGACCGCGGACGACTCCAGCAGCGTCACGGCACGGGGAAGTCCGAGCGCCTCCGACAGACGTGAAGCCATCAACTGGTATTCGCGTCCGGCGGGCCGTGACTGCCTGCCGGCACTGCGGCGGATACGAGTCCAGCTGACGAGCAGCCGGAGGGAAAGCAGAAGCACGCCGGAGAACCAGATCGCTACGAGCGTCGGAATCGACTGCTGCGCTCGCGTGACGAGAAACTCCTTGCCGCTCGTTGCTGCCGCTCCGGCAATCAACGCGGGCAATTCGGAAAGCGGGACGCTCGCGGAAACCTGGGCATCCGGCTCGTTGTACGCCACCGGCGCGGCTTCCCACGACCGCATCGTCGTCACCACGAAGAGCAGGAAGACGACCGCCAGAGCACTGCACGCGGCTGTGTACCTCGCACTGGCGTTCTCCCTCGGAATCAGTGCCAGCGCGGCGGCCAGAATTCCGGCTACGATCGTCGCCTGCCAGAGGAGATGAAGAAGTGCCCATCCGAGTGCATGTACGACGGGGCTGCTGAACAATTGAATGGAGCTCATTTCGACTCTTCCTCCATCTGCTCGAGAAGCTCACGGATCGCGGTGATTTCCGTTCTGCTCGCTCTGGTCGTTGACAGAGCCTGCATGACCAGCTGTGCCTGGGAGCCGCCGAATGCGCGGTCGACGAGATCGCCGAGAAGTTGTCGCTGCGTCTTCTGTTCCGACTCGCTCGCCTGGTACACATGGGCGCGCTGTGACTCGTCACGGACGACGAGCCCCTTCTCGGTCATGATCTGGAGAAGCTTGAGGACCGTCGTGTATCCGGTCTCCTGCGAGCCGCTGAGCGCGTCATGAACTTCGCGGACAGTGCTCGCTCCCGTCTGCCAGAGCACACGCAGAATTGCGAGCTCGGCATCGGTCGGTCGTGGCAACGATTTCCTGCGCATAGGCTTCTCCTCGATCTGTATACGGGAGACTATACGAAGGGTTTCGTAATGTCAACGAAGGTGTTCGTAGTTTGGTGGCCAAGGGGTCGGTTTGCGTCCTCGGCCGCGGCACGGTTGTGGCCATCTGCACGACCCCTCACCCGGCCCTTCGGCTTCGCTCAGGGCCACCCTCTCCCCGCTGGTCGCGGGGAGAGGGGCGACAAGGCCGTTTGTTGGAAATCGGCGCGTCACCGCGGTCGCCTCAGCGAA
>DASVLC010000257.1:0-6679 GCA_036385045.1 Thermoanaerobaculia bacterium
GGTTGCTTCCTCGAGCGTCGCGCCGATCGCGAGTGCCGTTCCGGCGTAGCCTGCGGCTGACTCGCGCAGCGCTGCATTCCTGTCGGACTTCTTCATCTGGACAGGAGCCTCCGCGACGAATGTCCCTTCGCCGCGCCGGACCGTGAGCACTCCCTGCTCGGTGAGCCGCAGGTAAACGCGTGCGACCGTGTTGGGATTCACGCGCAGCTGCTGGGCGAGCTCGCGCACTGACGGCACGGCATCTCCCGGAGAGAGCGATCCGAGCGAGATCATCCGGCGGAGACCCTCTTCGATCTGTCGCCAGATCGGTAGTGCGTGCGAGGGGCTGATGTCGAACATGCCGCTACTGTACTAGTGCGCTAGTACAGTGTCAACGGGGGAAACGTTTGTCATCCCGAGCGCAGCGAGGGATCTGGGTGGGCGGGGGCGCTGATCACGTGCATCGCACCGCCCACCGCCCAGATCCTCACGCTACGCTCAGGATGACAGGCTTTCGGCACCCGTTCGCCTCCAGGAAACTCCCACTCGTGGCGAGTGCCGCGTTGACTAGCCTAACCCCCGCGCCTGTCATCCTGAGCAAGTGACGGCGTGACGCCGCGACTGAGAAAAAGAAACTGAGATTCGGCTCCCAGTGAGCCGCGTAGCGGCTTCGGATGGTAGCCGGGGGTCTGAGCGCGGAAGCGCTCAGACCCCCGTGCGCCTTCCCGTTTGTGCGACACTTCTCGGCATGAAGTGGCTGAAGTGGTTCGTTGCCGGCACCTTCGCTGTTCCGCTGGGACATCAGATCGCGCTATGGGTACTCAATGCGGTCGGCTTCATCGAGCGCGCTCCTTTCGGGATGGCACCGACCAGGCCCTTCGGCGTGCCTGCCGTGATCTCGCTCTCTTTCTGGGGCGGCGTATGGGGCATCATCCTCGGGCTGGTGCTGCTTCGGGCGAAGGGTGGAACCTTCTGGGGGCTCGCCGTCTCCTTCGGTGCGATCGCGCCGACGCTCGTCGCCGGCCTGGTCGTCGCCCCGCTCAAAGGGCTGCCGATCGGCGCCGACTCCAAACTCTTCGTCACCGGCCTGATCGTCAACGGCGTCTGGGGGCTGGTGACCGCCGCTTTCTATCTGGCGATGTCGCGGCGGGGATAACGGGTTCCTCGGGAGTTCCTCGGAGTTCCTCGGGGAGTTCCTCGGAGTTCCTCGGGGGATCAACGCAGTTCCTCGGGGGATCAACGCAGAGAACACTCCTCCAGATGAGTAGCGGTTAGGGCGGAGTAGCCGCGCACTCGCTGCCTGGGCGTTACGGAGTACGCAGCTTGCCAGGCCCCTCGCATGCCCGCCCACCCGCCCGCTCGGGGTGACGTAGGGAAGGTCAGGAACCCCGAGGAAGCCCGAGGAACCCGAGGAACCCGAGGAACCCCGAGGAAGCCCGAGGAACCCGAGGAACTCCGAGGAACTCCCGAGGAACTCCGAGGAACTCCCCGAGGAACTCCGAGGAACTCCGAGGAACTCCCCCGAGGAACCGAGGAACCGAGGACCCCCCCGCGTAGGAACTCTCCTTGCAAACCGAGCCGTAATGGTGGCCCAAGCGAGCATGACCATCACCTGCGCCGACTGCGGCGCGAGGCAGTCGATCCCGGAGCTGACGGGCCGGTCGACGGCTGAGTGTCATCGTTGCGACCGTCTGCTCGCACGGCGGACGGGCGTTGCGTTCGACGTCCCGCTGGCCTGCGCGATTGGGATGTCGCTCCTGTTGCCGCCCGCCGTCTTCATGCCACTGATGTACTCGACGATTCAGAACATGGTCTTCGAGCAAAGCCGTCTCGTCTCGAGTGTTCCCGAGATCTACTCGGCCGTCTGGTTTCCTTTCGCCTTTGGGTTTCTCTTCTTCGCGTTGCTGTTTCCGGCAATCCGTGCATTTCTACAGACGATCGTGCTTGCCTCGCTCCGGTTCAAGTGGCGGGTGCCGCAGGTGGGGCGGATCTTCCGGTGGAGCGAAGAGCTGCATCTCTGGTCGATGACCGATGTGGTCGTCATTGCCGGGATCGTGGCGTATCTTCGCGCCGACATTCCGGCCGATGTCGAGGTTCTCCTTGGCGCATGGTGTTACGTCGCTGTTGCGATCCTCGCATTCGCAACCGACCGGACGCTCGATCGCCGTGCGGTCTGGAGTGCGATCATGCCGGATCGCCCTTCACATCTGGGTGGTGGGACCGTGTCCTGTGCGGTCTGTGAGCTCGTGGTGAACCGTAGAGCGGGCGATCCGTGCCCGCGTTGCGGTGCGACGCTCGACCCGCGGATCGCCTATCGATTCATGCCGGTCGCGGCTGCGCTGGCCGCTGCGATTCCTCTCTGCCTGCCGGCGTACTCCGCGGCCGTCATGGTCAATGATCAGCTCACGGCGGTCATCGAACATACAGTCATGGGCACAGTGCAGCTCTTCGCCGACCGAGGCTACTGGCAGTTCGGAGCGGTCATCCTCATTGCCGGAGTCGTGATTCCGCTGACTGTGCTGGCGGGGATGCTATGGCTCCTGCTGCGCGTCCGTTTTCCGCACAAGCGCGGGCTCGTCCTGCGAACGCGAGTCTACAGAATGATGCGAAGACTGGTTCGCTGGCCGATGATCCTGCCGTTTGTCGCAGCGATCGCCGCTCCGATCGTCGACTTCCGCGGGATCGATGACATCGTTGCCGGTCCTGGTGCGACGCCTCTGTTCATGCTGATTACGCTGCTCATCCTCTCGGTCCGGCTTTTCGAGCCGCGGCTGATGTGGAGAAGTGCCGGGGAGGTGCGATGAGCGAGTACGACGATCCGGCCAAGGACCGGCGCGACGAGCCGCCCGAGGAGGCGAGTGTCCACCTGGCGAGTTGGTCGCCGTGGGTGTGGATCGTGCCGGTGCTCGCGATCTTCTTCGTTGGCTGGCTGGTGGTGCGTTACGGGTTCGGTGGCGGCGATATCACCGTCCGCTTCGCGGAGGCGCGTGGCCTCGAACGTTACAGCCCCGTGCGATTCCGCGGGGCGAAGGTCGGGACGGTGCAGAAGATCACCATCGACAAGGAGATGAAGGAAGTTGTGGTCCGCATCTCGATGGATGCGTCGATGAATCACGCGCTTCGATCCGGTACGCGGTTCTGGATCGTCGAACCGGGAATCGAGGGCGGGGGACTCGGCGGACTCCTCTCGGGCACGTATGTCGGCATTGCTCCGGGCGAGGGCGACGAGACGCGTGAGTTCAGTGGTCAGGAGTATGCGCCTGTGCTCGCGGCGCCGGAGGCTGGCAAGACGATCATTCTCGAGGCGCACGAAGGCTCACCGCTCACGATCGGTGCTCCGGTGATGCTCGAGGGGATGCGGGTCGGACGGATCCTCGGCGCCGAGTACGACGAGAAGGCAGGGGTCACGCTCGTTCACGCTTTCGTAGTGCAGCGATTCGCGAATCAGATCCGGCAGAGCACGCGGTTCTGGGCCGGCGGCGGACTGGATATCTCGCTCAGCGGCGGCGGGCTTTCGATGGGCGGCGCGTCGCTCTCCTCGCTCCTGACCGCCGGCGTTTCGTTTTACACGCCGGAGATTCTCGCCGGCGAGCCGGTTGCGGAGGGGACGCGTTTCGAGCTTCATGATTCGCGCGCCTCGGCGATCGCCTCCGCCGGAGGGCCGCACTTGACGTACCTCACCTACTTCCCGGGCCCGATTCACGGCCTGAAGAGCGGCACTCCGGTTCAGATGAAAGGGGTGCAGGTGGGACGCGTTCGCGATGTGAGGCTGCGCTACGTAGCCTCGACCGCGAGCCTCGAGACGCCGGTGACGCTCGAGATCGATCCGCGGCTTCTGGAGATCGGGATGGACCCGAACATCACGCAGCCCCAACTGCGCGAACGGATGAATGACGCGCTGCAGCGGCTCGTGCAGAAAGGTCTGCGCGCCCGGCTCGCGACGAGTCTCGTTCTACCTGGAGCGAGTGCTGTCTCGCTCGACATCGTTGCTTCGCCGGGCACGGGAAGGCTGGTGCTGACCAACGACCCGCCGATCATTCCGGCTGCGGCGGACGGCTCCGGCCTCGACGGGGCGATGGCGGCATTGGGCGATCTTGCCACGACGGTGCGCAACCTACCTCTACGGGAGATCGCAGGTGATCTCCGAAGTGCGGCAAGTCGGATGAACGAGCTGGTGAATGACCCGATTCTCGATGCGAGCCTGCAGCGGCTGAATCGCTCGCTCATCGAAATCGAGAAAGCCTCGGTCACGGCGAACCAGAACGTTGGCCCGATTGCCGAGAGCCTTCGCAACGCGGCGACATCGGCGGAGTCGGCAGCGCGAACCGTCGAAGGGATGGCGACCACCGCATCGGAGAGCGTCGACCCGATCGTGACGAGCCTTCGCAATGCAGCCTCTGCAGCCGAGGCTGCGGCAGCGCGGGCCGAGCAACTCCTCGGCAGCTCGCAGCGTCAGGGTTACGACGTCTCTGAACTGATTCGCGAGCTTACGCGGGCGGCCGAAGCGGTGCGCGCGCTCGCTACCTACCTGACCGAGAATCCCGATGCGGTTCTGAAGGGGAGACGCGAATGAGCAGATGGCATGTGGGCTGGGCGCGAGCGTTGCGAGTGGCACGGCCCCTCACCCGGCCTCCGGCCACCCTCTCCCCGCTAGACGCGGGGAGAGGGGCAACAAACTTGCTCTTGTGGACGGATCAGTTGTTTTCAAGCTTGACTGCCCACCGCGGTGCGCTTGCGAAATGGTCTTTCGTTCGACCGACGCTCACCCTGCTCATGTTTCTCCTCCTCCTTCCGGGCTGTGGATTCTTCTCGCGTCCTCCCAACCAGTTCTATTCGCTCCAGACGATTCGCTCCGAGGCGCCTGTCGTCAGCATAGGTTCGACGCCGGTCGGCATTGACGGCGTCGAGCTTCCTCCCGGGATCGACCGCCGGGGGATCGTTGTGCGAGGCGCGGATCACAAGCTCGAGGTGCGGGGTACGCACCAGTGGTCGTCGTCACTCGAGGAGATGGTGACCCATACGCTCGCATTCAATCTCGCGAATCGGACTGCTGAAGGGTCGGTAGTCCTGCCGGGGCAGGTGAAACCGGCCGCCATGCGATCGATCTTCGTGACGTTCGAGGAGCTCGCGCCTGGAGCTGATGGTGTCTTCATTCTCGATGCACGCTGGAGCGTAACGGGAAGGGGAGCGCCGGTCGTTACGACGCACGAGCGTATCTCCGTGCAGCTCGACTCGATGGACAGCGAAAGGATCGTGGGAGGGATGAGCACGGCGCTCGCGATGCTCGCCGATCGGATGGTCGCCCGTCTGGCGGGCGGCTGACAGGCCCGGGCTTACTCGGCGGCAGGTGCGTCGGTGATCTCCCGCGCGACATCGTCGGTTCCATGCAGCCGGCTCATGATCCGCACGATCCGCTCGCTGGCGTGGCCGTCGCCGAAGGGATTCTCGCGTGCGCGCATCGCCTCGTAGCGGTGCTCATTGTTCAGCAGCAGCGTGGTCTCGGCGACGATCCGATGCTCCTGCGTGCCGATCAGCGCGACGCCTCCCGTGAGCAATGCCTCCGGCCGCTCCGTCGTATCCCGAAGCACCAGCAGCGGCGTGCGTAAGGAGGGTGCTTCTTCCTGCACTCCGCCTGAGTCGCTGAGAATCAGGTAGGCGCGGTCCATCAGGTAGACCATCGAGAGATAGTCGACCGGCTCGATCAAATGGACTCGCTCCGCATGAGCTCCGAGGATCCTGTGCACCGGCTCGCGAACGTTGGGATTGAGGTGAACGGGGAAGAGGACTTCGACTTCGTGATTCTCGGTCACGATTCGCGAGAGGCCGCGGCAGAGAGACTCGAAGCCGGCTCCGAAGCTCTCTCGCCGATGAGCCGTCACGAGGATCAGTTTTCTCTCGCCTTGCAGAAAGCTGAAGCGCTGGTCCAGTTCTCCCCGGAGATCCGATTCGGCTCTGATTCTGCCGATCGTCTGCAACAGTGCGTCGACGATCGTGTTGCCTGTGACGTGAATGCTCGCTGCCGGGACGTTCTCCTGGCGCAGGGCGTGAGCGGCGGCTTCCGTAGGAGCGAAATGGATGTCCGCCAGACGGGAAGTCAGGAGACGATTCATCTCTTCCGGGTAGGGGCTGCGCTTGTTGCCGGTTCGAAGGCCGGCCTCCAGATGAGCGACCTTGATCTTCGCGTAGAACGCGGCGAGGCTGGCAATGAAGGTCGTGGTGGTGTCGCCCTGGACGAAGATCCAGTCGGGTTTCTCTGCTTCGAGGACCGGCTGAAGACGAGTGAGGATCTGGGCCGTCAGATCGGGAAGGCCCTGGTTGGTCGTCATGACCCCGAGGTCGTGATCGGGCCGGATGTCGAACAGCGACAGCACCTGGTCGAGCATCTCGCGGTGCTGTCCCGTAACGCAGATGCGCACCTCGAAGTCATTCCGCTCACGTACGAAACAGCGGACGAGAGGTGCGAACTTGATCGCTTCAGGGCGCGTCCCGAAGACGAACATCAGCCTGACGGGCTTCGACATGCATCGCAACTTTAGTCGGAGTTGCGGATATCTGGCCAGGGGAGGGTGCTGGGGGAGTTCCTCGGAGTTCCTCGGGGAGTTCCTCGGGGTTCCTCGGGGTTCCTCGGGGTTCCGGGGTTCCTCGGGGTTCCTCGGAGTTCCTCGGAGTTCCTCGGGGTTCCTCGGGGTTCCTCGGGGTT
>DASVLC010000258.1:0-1521 GCA_036385045.1 Thermoanaerobaculia bacterium
CTCGTGCTGGACCGGTTCGAAGACTCGCAGGTAGAGATCGGGGATGGTGGCGCCATCGCCGACCAGTTTCTGAATGACGCCGTCCGCCTCCCGGCGCCTCCCTTCGCGAATGAACGCCAGATAGGCGCGTGCGCCATCCTCCATCACTCCTTCGGCAGCGACGAACGAGGCAACTGTCTCGGACATCAACGGGATTCGCTTCACCGTCTGCTCGAGGATGGACACCGCGCTCGAAGCGTTCTCGGCAGCGAGGGCGACACGCATCTGCTCGAGATTACCGACCAGATCCCGAGCCCCCACGCCGCGCGACGCGAGCATCACTTTTGCCCACCCGATGTAGTCCTCGAACAGGGAGGCATCTCCGAACTCTACGGCCTCTCCCAGATAGGTGAGGTGGAATCGAGTGTCCTCGATGCAATGGTGTCTTCCTCTGGCACCGTAGCGTGCCTGCAGATCGGGCATCTCGGCGAGTTGCGCATCAGTGACCCGAATGGCGATCCGTTGCAGCGACGAGGGATCATCGAACAGTTCAGTCATGGCGTCCCCTCATGATGCAAATGAAGTGAAAGTCATGATTCGCGTTCGCGAAGGGTCGAGCTTGAGTCCGGAAGGGATGCCCTTGTGCGACTCCCGGTAGGCGTGACCGCTATGCCACGCACGATAGCTCGCTTCGTCGCCCCAGCGAGTCAGGAGCCAGAACTCATCGGGATCGCTGGTCGGGGACAGCACCTCCATTCCGAGGAAGCCGGAAGCGTCATCGACGAGGTGAGGCCTGGCCAGGAAGGCATCCCTGACATCGGATGAGATTCCGTTGGCGACCTTGAAGCGACTGATGACGACGAACATGCTCATGACTGGCTATAGCGACGCCAGCATCATGCCATAGCCCACAATCGGCGCCTCAACCCTCGGCTGAAGGTCAGGACCGCTGCGCTTCAGGCGTTTCCCGCGAGTCGGGCTCAGAAGGACAGAGCAGTCTGTCGATGGTCGTTTTCAAGACCTCCGCGCTGACCGGTTTGGACAGGTAGCCGTCGACGCCGAACACTCGGAACGCTTCCTCCCGCTGGGCTCGCGACGTGTAGAGCGAGGTCATGATCACCGTGCGCGTTTTTAGAGAGGGATCGTCCTTGATACGACGGGAGATGGTGCGCCCATCCGCCCTCGGCATGAGACCGTCGAGCAGCACGATCTCCGGACGGAAACGCTGCACGGCGTGCCACGCCTCTTCACCATTCTCCACCGCGATGACTCCGTACCCGAGTCCTTCGAGAATCCTCTTTGCGACTCCTCTGATATCGAAGTTGTCGTCGGCTACAACGATCAGCGGACGGGTAAGGTCGTCCGTCACCTCGGCGAGGACGGGAGGTTGCCGGCGCTCTGCGCTCAGTCGCTGGAGCTCTTCCGCCGAGGCATTCCGAAAGCGGCTCTGGATCTCCAGCGCGCGCCCGGTGCAACTGCACGTCAGACAATCGGGGCAGCGGAGAGTACGGTGCTCGGTGATGCAGTCGCACACGGCCGCGT
>DASVLC010000259.1:0-1698 GCA_036385045.1 Thermoanaerobaculia bacterium
GGCTCGGGATGACAGCGCTTGTAATTTCTCTCAGTCGCGGTGACGCGTCCGCCGCATTACGATGGCGCGGTGCAGCTCAATGCGAATCGAGTGCTCGTCCCGCTGCGCGAGCAATACGGCAGAGAGATCGTCTTTCGCTCCCGCCGCGCCGGTGCAGCGCTGCTGGAGGGATGGCGCGACGAAGGCGGATGGCTCGTGCTGCTGCCGTGGCCGGAAGAGACGCGCACGCTCGCCTGGTCCGACGTGGCGGCGTGGCATTCGTTTCTGCGCGGCATCGAGGCAGACGTCGATCGAGCCGGAAGCGCGCTTGACCGCGATCTGCAAGGTGCCGAGAAGGCACCGTTCATGGGTGGCTGGGCCGGTTTCATCAGCTACGAGGCGATGTGTACGGTCGAAGATGCAGAGCCGCGCGCCGATGCCCCGGCTGAGCCGGCTGCCTTCTTCGCGCGTCACGAAGCCGGCATCCTCGTCTCACCGTCGGGAGAGCATTTTCTATTCGCGCGTGAACCAGAGATCGAGAGCTATCGCTTGTTGCTGAGTGCCGAGTCGACTGACACCTCCCCCGGCCTTCCGCCCACGCTGCAGCCGGCACTGCATGACTCACTCGGCGACGGTCTGCACGAGCAGAAGGTCGAAACGATTCGGGAACTGATTCGCGACGGAGAGGTGTATCAGGTCAATCTGACACGCGCCTTCACGGTGGAAGGTTCATGCGAGACCGGCGCGCTGTATGGCGCTCTGACCGGGAGGCGGCCACCTCGATCCTCTGCCTGGATCCAGGGAGAAGGCTGGACGATCGCGAGCGCTTCCCCCGAGGTGCTGCTCACGATGGATCGGCGCACGGGGGTAGCGGAGTCGCGGCCGATCAAAGGAACGGTACGGCGACGAGGCGACGGGCGTGGCGAGATCAGCGAGCTGCTGGCGAGCGAAAAGGATGCCGCGGAGCATCTGATGATCGTCGACGTCGCGCGGAATGATCTCGGCAAGGTGGCTCCCGCGGGTTGCGTGAGCGTCAGCGAGTTTCGCGCCGTTCGTTCGCTCGAGCATCTCCACCATCTCGAGTCGACGATCCGCGCCGAAGGTCTGCAGAATATGGCGGTGGCGGATGTCCTGCGCGCACTTTCTCCTGCGGCGTCGATCACCGGCGCGCCGAAGCGTGCTGCGGTTCACGCGATAAGGGAGATCGAGCCGGCGGCGCGCGGCGTCTACTGCGGTTCGATCGGCTTCCTCACCCGCGAACGCGCCGAGTTCAGCGTCGCCATCCGGACGGCGGTGATGACGGAGCAGTCGGTGCGCTACCACGCGGGAGGGGGAATCGTCTGGGACTCCAACGGCGCCGCTGAGGACGATGAATGCCGCGTCAAGGCGGAGGCGTTTCTCGCTTACTTCGGCCTGGAGAATCGATGATGTCGCTCCCTCCCGACTCCCCCGCCGTCGCACACGGCCTCGGACTGTTCGAAACGATCCTCGTCGCCGGTGGCCGGCCGGTCCACATGGCTGCGCACTACGAACGGATGGCCCGATCCTCCGCACGACTCGGTCTGCCTGTGCCCGACGAAGTCACGTTTCGTCACGCAGTCGAAGTGGCAGCTCGAGACGCAGTCGGCGAGACCGCCGTCCGCTGCATCTGGGTTGCCGTCAAGGACTCGAACGATCCTGAGAGCTGGATGCTTAACGCTACGGCGCAGCCAATTCGGT
>DASVLC010000260.1:0-4016 GCA_036385045.1 Thermoanaerobaculia bacterium
CGCAGGCGTCCTCGCCTGCCGTATCGCGGACGTCCTCGTCCGCACGGGGCGTCTCGCCCCCCGCACCCGCAACTTGCACGTGAGTGGCCGATGGCACAGCCCCTCACCCGGCCCTTCGGCTTCGCTCAGGGCCACCCTCTCGCTACGCTCAGGATGACAGCCTTGTGGGCTTAAAGTTAAGGCCATCGGGATGACAGGCGCGTCGCGGCGCCCGGCCGTGCCCGCTCAGATGACAAGCGCTTTTCCGATGGTGCTAGCATCTCCCGCTCACGACGAATCGCTGTCCCGGAGAGAACCACGCCTATGCCAGATATCGCAAACCTGCTCGCAAACAATCGTGCCTGGGCTGCCGAGAAGATTCGGCAGGATCCCGAGTTTTTCCTCCGTCTGTCGCGGCAGCAGGCGCCGGAGTACGTATGGATCGGCTGCTCGGACAGCCGGGTTCCGGCGAACGAGATCGTCGGGTTGCCTCCCGGTGAGCTGTTCGTCCACAGGAACGTCGCGAATGTCGTGCTGCACGCGGACCTGAACTGTCTATCGGTTCTGCAGTTCGCGGTCGATGTGCTCAAAGTGCGGCACATCGTCGTCTGCGGTCACTACGGCTGTGGCGGGGTGCTGGCAGCGCTTCGCGACCAGAAGGTGGGATTGGCTGACAACTGGCTCCGGCACGTTCAGGACGTGCGGTGGAAGTATCAGGACGAACTGAACGAGATTGACGGAGAGCTACGCCGGCACAACCGTCTGTGCGAGCTGAACGTTTTCGAGCAGGTGGTGAACGTGAGTCTGACGACCGTCGTCCGAGAGGCGTGGGCGCGGGGGCAGTCTCTTGCGATTCATGGCTGGATCTATGACATCGCCGACGGGTTGCTGCGCGACTTCGGAGTCAGCATCAGCGCCGAAGACGAGATCGCGAAGTACACGTCAGCCGCGAGGTCGATTCCGAGCACGCGGCGCGAGTGAGTCGAACATGAGACTCTTCGTCTGGCTCCTGGTCGCGGCTGCAGTTCTCTACGCCCTGCATCGTCTGCTTCTCTGGGCGGAGGGTCGCGGCTGGATCTACTACTGGCACAAGAAGGCGTCGCCGCGCGGAATCGGGAACTCCGCGCTCGAGGTGCAGTCGCTCCTCGAGCCGGGGACGCGCCACGTGCTCGAAGCGCGCCTGGAAGAAGTCTCCGACGATGAAGTTGCCGGGGACGTGCCGGACGAAGACGACATAACGCCCGATCAGCCATCAGGCCGACCGGGCGCGTGAACTCAGTCCGTCTGCGGATTTACTTCCTGTTGTCGAACTCGTAGGCCTTCTGAATATACGGGCGATCGTTCTCGTAGTCGCCCGAATAGTCGCGGCGGAGTCGCGCGTCGAGGTCGTTGTCCCACTTCGGGTGATCGTTGCGGTACTGCGTTCCTGCCGCGTGACCGAAGCGGAAAGCCTGTTCGTGGTTCTCGAACGCGTCGTCGGCGCCAGCGGCCTGCTTGAGCGTGTCGTCGACATCCTGGTCGAGATCGCGAGCCTTCTTCGAGCCGAAGTCGTTCTTGGTCTGCTCCCAGTCATTTTTGAATGCTGCTTTGGTGCGCTCCCAGGCGCTGTCATGCTCGTTGGTGTACCAGTCAGGACGGTTTGTCATAGGTGCCGTCTCCTCGCTTTCTGTAGTTGAACTACAGCGATCGAAATAGCAATCTGCGAGCCATTGACCTGCTGAGTTGGCTGCGCAGCGAGCTGGACGAAAACTCGTCTCACGACCCGATGACGCGATCGTAGAGGCTGCGATACATCGGCACGATCTTCTGCTCGTCGAAGCAGTCGATCGCCACCTCTCTTCCTCGCCGGCCCATACGCTGTTGAAGCGAGTCATCGCTGAGGATCTCGATCGCGCGAGCAGCCATGCCGTCGATATCGCCCACCGGCAGGAGGAAGCCGGTTTCTCCTTCGACGACGACCTCGGGCAGGCCGCCCGTTCGCGTTGCGATGACAGGCGACTGAGAAGCCATTGCCTCGAGAGCCGCCATGCCAAACGACTCCGATTCGGATGGAAGCAGGAAGAGGTCGCAGCCGCCGAGCAGTTCTTCGAGATTCGGAACGTTTCCCAGGAAATAGACCCGGTCGCGAAGATTGTGCGAGCGCGCGTACGCCTCGGTACGCGAACGGTCGGGTCCGTCGCCGATCATCAGAAGCCGGCTCGGCACCACGGCCGACACTTTCTCGAATACCTCCACTACATCCATCACCCGTTTGACCGGCCGGAAGTTCGAGACGTGACAAAGGAGCTTCTCACTGGCGGCACCGAACATCTGACAGATCCCGCTGCTGTCACGCCGGAAGCGGGCCGGGTCGACGAAGTTCGGGATGACATCGATCTCTTTGCTCGTAAAAAAGTGCGTCGCGGTCTCCTCGCGTAACCACTCCGAGACAGCGGTAACACCGTCGGACACTTCGACGCCGAATTTGGTGATCGGCAGATAGCTCTCGTCGCGTCCAACCAGAGTGATGTCGGTCCCGTGGAGTGTCGTCACGACCTTCAGTTTCGACTGCAGGATCTGCTTGGCGAGGTAGGCGCTGATCGCGTGAGGAATCGCGTAATGCACGTGCAGCACGTCGAGCTTCTCGTAGGCGGCGACCTCGGCCATCTTCGTGGCGAGAGCGAGGGTGTAGGGCGGATAAGGATCGAACAGCGGATACGGCGTCACCGTCACTTCGTGGAAGTGAACCCGTTCGTGCAGAATACCGAGGCGTGATGGGGGCGCGTAACTGATGAAGTGGACGTCGTCACCATTGCGCGCGAGGGCGAGACCGAGCTCGGTCGCGACGACTCCGGAGCCGCCGAAGGTGGGGTAGCAGGTAATTCCGACTCTCATCCGCTCACACTTCCCGTCCGCTGTACGCCCCGATCAGATCGTCGACTCGCGGTGGTTGCCTGGAGACGAACGCCTCGCCATAGGTCGCCCCGATCAGCATGCCGAAATGCCGGCCACGAGCCTCGATCATCTCGAGGAACTTCGGATCGGAGAGGATCGTGAGCGGTTCCTTCGAAGACGGGTCGTGGAACTGCGACTTGAACGCGTGGACCGCCTTCATCTTGGTTTTCCACGAACCGCTCACATCGACAATGAATGTAGGCGGCACCATGTAGTGCTGCAGGTAGTAGAGGACACTCTGTGGGCGGTGAGCCGGACGCTCCGTCTCGAGAGCGCGGAGACCCGCATAGAACGATGCGTCCGTGACGACGCGGCCCGCTCGCGAGTGGTCGGGGTGTCTGTCCTCCGGATACGGTGCGATGACGAGCCGCGGCCTCCGTTCCCGGATGATCTCGATGATCTGCATCTCCTGCTCGCGCCCGGTCTGCAGGTTGCCGTCGCCGAAGTCGAGCTGCTGGCGGAAGCTCGAGCCGAGGATCTTCGCGGCGTTCTGCGCTTCACGCCTGCGGGTCTTTGCCGTACCCCGAGTGCCCATCTCCCCACTGGTGAGATCGACGATTCCGATGCGCAGGCCGTCCTTCACGCATTTTGCGGCCGTTGCGCCGACGGTGAGCTCGACGTCGTCTGGGTGGGCACCGAAAAAGAGAATATCGACTTGTTCTTGCATGATGACTAGACCTCAATGACGAGAAAGGTGTCGCTGTCCGGCTCGATCTCTTCGATCATTCGTTCGATCAGAACGTCTCCAAACTGGAGCCAGAGGGGGTACCAGCCGACGACACGATCCTGAACGTGCCGGTCGGGATAGAGCATCGCGACCGCGCGCCGTGTTGCGGCAAAGCGCTCACGGTCTTTGCGTACGAGCCCGTTGACCGCACGGCGTGCGAGGGCGTCGAAGTGGTACTCGATGTGACCGACGGATCGCTGGAACGAGCGGGCGAGTGAGTGATCGGCCGGGAGCGCGAGCTCGCCAATTTCTCCGATGCGACGGATCAGATCGCCCTTCGCATCCTCGGCAATCCGGCGGACCGTGCTGACACCTTCAACTTCGCGTGCGGCAAGGATGGCGTCCGGCGAATCGAAGATGTCGGGGACATCGATCG
>DASVLC010000261.1:0-34603 GCA_036385045.1 Thermoanaerobaculia bacterium
ACCGAGCGTTCGAGCTCGTCTGCCGGAACGGCAGGAGCGATTGCCAGGAGCGTGAGAATCACGAAGGTCTTCATGGGCGGCATTCTACTCACGCGAGCGCGACGAAGGGTCTACAGGATGGAGAGCACGTTTCACTCCTCCCGAGGGACGTGCTCTACGGCGAGGAGAAAACCGGCGATCCCGATCGTTTGGCGCTACGCTTTGCACTCAACAGAAGGAGGACGGCATGAGCAATTTCGATTTCTTCGTCAAGTGCTGGGAGGGCGAACAGGCAGCATTCAGAAAAGTACTGCAGGCAGTTCCGGGAGAGAGGCTGGACTACCGGCCGCATGAGAAGTCGACCAGCGCCGGCGCGCTGGCCTGGCAACTGGCGGAAGAGCAGCGGGGCATGGTGGAGCTCCTGGATCGGAGTGAGACCGCGTACGTGGCTCGCGAGCACCCGGATATGAAGGGCATACTCGAAGCCTG
Organism: Thermoanaerobaculia bacterium; assembly: GCA_036385045.1. Lineage (GTDB taxonomy): Bacteria > Acidobacteriota > Thermoanaerobaculia > Gp7-AA8 > Gp7-AA8 > QHVT01. The sequence continues at coordinate 469 of DASVLC010000261.1, forward strand.
GGACGAGGCGACGAATGATCTCCGGTCACGTCTCGGAGCGAAGGACGAATCGAAATGGTCGCAACCGGCGAAGTTCCTCGTCGGTGAGCACGTCGCCTGGGCCGGATCACAGCAGGAGCTGATGTGGGGCTTTCTGTTCGACATGGTTCATCACCGCGGACAGCTCAGTACCTACCTCCGGCCGATGGGCGGCAAGGTGCCATCGATCTACGGGCCTTCGGGAGACGATACGGGGGAGTGAGGGGGGAGTATCTCCGGGGTGACGCCGCGACTGAGAATGATGACGAGGACGCGTCTGTCATCCCGAGCCGCCGGAGCCCCGGGGGTGGGTGGATGGGTGTGAGGGGCGGAGGACGGAGAGGGATCCCTTGCCGACGACCCACAAGTGCGCGCGCGCCTGCGTCCTCGGAAGCGGCGGCGGGTGGGTGGCGAGGGATCCTGAATCGAAGACCGGGCAGAAAGCACCGCCCACCCTGGCGCTCGATCAGGGGGTCCTTCGCCGTCCTCCACCCCTCCCGCCCACACACCCGCCCTCGGGGTTCCGGCGGCTCAGGATGACAGGCGCGGGTTAGGCTCAGCAGCCGCGCTCAGATCGCCGGCAGCGGCCGGCGGGGATCGCGCGAGGCCGCGCGACCCCTCGGTTCCCCCGCCCCCTACACCACCGCCGCCTCATCGAGACTCAATGTCCCGCCATCGGCGTCGAGCGTTGCGGTGATTCCGATGGGGAACGTCATCTTCTGTTCGATGTGACCGAAGGAAAGACCTGAGATTGCAGGCTTCCCGCCGCCGAAGTGGTGGCGCAGGATGTCCTCGAGACTGAATGTCCGCCCTTCCATGTTGCATCGCGAGCAGCGTCCGAATGCAAGGCCGGCCATCTGTTCGAATTTTCCGGCGAGTGCGAGCTGGGTGAGCATCCTGTCGACGCGGTAGATCTCTTCGTTTACATCCTCGGCGAAGAGGAGGGCTCCGCGGGTGTCGATCTCGAAGGGCGTGCCCATCAGCGACGCGACCATCGTGAGGTTACCGCCTACGAGTGGCCCTGATGCTTTGCCCGGCGCGAGGCGAAGGATGCGGTTGTTCCGGTCGATCACCTCCACGGCCCGTTTATCAGGAGGGTTCAGAAGACCGGCCGGCTCCGCCGTCATGACGACCCGACGGAAGTGTTCGAGTGTGTACGGCTCGAAGTTCACGGCCGCAACCGGACCGTGGAACGTGACGAGCCCGGTGCGTTGATAGATCGCGTTCAACAGAGCGGTGATGTCGCTGAATCCGACGATCACCTTCGGCTTCCGGGCGATCAGCGCATAGTCGATCAACGGGAGGATTCGTGGGGAGCCCCACCCGCCTGTGTAGCAGAAGATGCCGTCGATCGAGTCATCGGCGAACATCCGGTTCACGTCGGCCGCGCGATCCTGATCCGTTCCGGCAAAGTAGCCGTGGCGATCGAATACGTGTCGCCCGAGCACGACCTTGAATCCGAGGGCCTCGAGCTGCTCTCTCGCGAGTGCAATGTTGTCGGCCTCCCATACGGCGGAGGCGGGAAGGACCATGCCGACCGTGTCGCCTTCCTGCAGTCGCTTCGGTTTGAGAAGCTTCCGACTCGCGGGAGCTGCATTGAGCCGCGGCGGGATCGCTGCCGCGGCAGCGGCGAGAGAGAAGAGGCGGGCGAACGTCCGACGATCGAGCATCCGAACATTCTGCAACAAGGTTCCCCGGAGATGACCGGGGAACCTCAGCGATCCGGCTACGGGTTCGGTCGTGCTTGTTCCTGGAGTTCCTGTCCGGCTTCCTCGAGGGCGGTTCCAGTTGCCTCTGTGGCGTCGCGGGCAGCATCTTCGGCCGCGCGCGTGTCGACGGTTTCGGTTGTGGTGCTCGAATGCACCGTGGTCGTGTCATCCACCGTGGTGCTGGTCTCGGTTCGTTCGGCGCAGGCGCCGAGCGCAAACAGAAGCACCGCGGCCGCTGCTAGGGTCGTTTTCATCTGCTTACCTCCAGCAGACTCTGGAGCAAGAATGTCGCCATATCCTGACGTTCGGAGCGTCCGGAATGCTGCTGTCAGCCGGACGGTGCCTGGAGCCTTTCGGTAACGGATCGTGACAACGTCTCACTCGAAGTTCATACCGGAGCAGGGGGCGCTCCGCTTACACTACCCGCCAATGGATCGGTCGTGGGGCGTCAAGCTCGAAAAGTGGGTGATCTGGGGGGTGCTGATCGGCATCCTGTTCCTGCTTCGCCACATGTTCTCGATTTTCTTTCTGACATTCGTCCTCTCGTACATCGGGAACACGGCGGTCCAGGCAATGACGCGTCGCTTTCCGAAGCGGAAGGTGAACGTGGCGATCGTCTATCTCTTCTTCCTGGCGGTCATCACGCTCGTTGCCCTGCTCGTGGTCCCTCGAATGCTGAACGAGGCGAGAAATCTCGTTCGCATGTACATCACGACCGAGGCGCAGCGGGAGGCGATCGGCGCGGCGACCTCGGACGAAAACATCATTCAGCGTGAGGCTCACGAATTCGTCGATACGGTAATCATCGCGGTCGCCGGTCCCGAGATCTTCGAGGACTTCAAGACCTCGGATGCGTACATGATGGTCCTTGCACGCGTGAATCGTTCGCTGGCGACGACGAGCGAGCGGGTGGCAGCGGCCGTGACGCTCTTCGCGAATCAGGCGATTCTTTTTGCGTTCCACTTTCTGATCTCGATCATCGTCTCGTTCCTGCTGGTATGGGACCTTCCGAAAACGAAGGAGCGGATGGGGCGGTTTGCCTATGGCCGCACGGCCGAGATCTACGCGGAGATTGCTCCGGGGATCATCGCGTTCGGAACGATGCTCGGGAGGGCCTTCGAGGCGCAGAGCGTCGTAGCCGTCGTGAACGCAGTGCTCTCGATGATCGTTTTCATTCTTCTCGGGCTGCCCTCGATCGCCCTGCTGGTAATGATCGTCTTCGTCTGTTCCTACATCCCGATTCTCGGGATGATCATCTCGACCATTCCCGCCGCCTTCCTCTCCTTCAAGCTGGGCGGGCTGCCTCACGTGCTCTGGCTGGTTGCGGCGATCCTGGTGATTCATGCGATCGAGGCCTACATGCTGAATCCGCTGATCTATGGACGCCACCTGCGGCTGCATCCTGTTGCCGTGCTCGTGATCCTGCTGGTAGCCGAGCATCTGTTCGGCGTATGGGGGCTCCTGCTCGGCGTTCCGATCTCTGCCTTCGTCCTCAAGTACGTGATCGAGGGGGAGGATGTGAAGGTAGCGCCCGCGCCAGCTGTCTGACGCGCCGTCAGCCGTTCGGAAGAAAATCTCGGATAAGGTTGCCATCGCCATGTTGAGACAACTCTCGCCGCTGGCTCTCGCTCTTGCCCTTCCACTCTTCGCGCAGGACGCGCCTCCTGCTCCTCCCGCCGATTTATGGACGAGCAGCATCGGGGCGGGACTGGCGCTCACGAGCGGAAACACCGATACGCGCAACGTAAATGTCTCCTTCAATACGGTGTGGGATCCCAAGACCGATCGGCTGTTCAAGGCGGATGCGGTCTACCTGACAGCTTCCTCGGATGGGGAAACGCAGGTTGACAAAGCGACGGCGAACACACGTTTCGAGCGGATGTTCGAGGAACGCGCTTTCTGGTTCGGCGAGGTCCAGTATCTCCGCGACCCGCTCAAAGAGATCTCGTATCTGATCTCACCCCTGGCGGGAGCGGGCATTCACCTCATTCGCGACGAGCGCCGCACGTTGACGGTCGACGGAGCTGCCGGCGGCATCTTCGAGGAGAACGAGTCGTTCGGCAGGGAGACCAGCGGAGCGATCAAGGCTGGTGAGAGTTTCGAATGGAGACTCTCGGAGGTCAGCAGCTTCACACAGCGGCTGAGTGGCCTCTGGAAGGTCGACGATCTGTCCGATGCGCTCTATCACTTCGACGCGGGGATCACGACGACGATCGTTTCGCGGCTGGACCTGAAGGTCTCGCTCGTCTACGACTACCGGAGTCGCACTCCTTCTCCGGATGTGAAGAATGGTGACAGCGCGCTGTTTGCGGCGCTCGTGTTCAAGTTCTGAACTCAGCCCCAGAGCGTCTTTGCGCCGCGTCCGGTGAGGATCCTGCCGGCGCCATGAATTACGGCGTGCAGCGGATCGGCAGCGACACGAATCGTGAGACCGCTGCGTGCGCGGAGAAGATCGACGAGCGTGACGAGCTTCGCGCCTCCCCCTGTGATGCAGGCGCCGCTCTCGATGACCTCGACGGCGAGAGTATTGGGGAGATCACGAACGAAGTCGTCGACGAAGTCGGCGATCCTGTAGAGGACCGGTTCAATGACGCCTAGCACGTCGTCGCTTCCGACGGGAAGCGTCTGGTTGCCATTGCGAACCGACATCCAGGAAGAGGCGGTATCGGTAGGGAGTGAGCAGACTTCTCTTACGAGCCGCTCAGCGTCGCGCTCAGCAACCTGAACACCGCCCTGATGTTCGAGGTGAGTGAGCAACGCACCTCGCAGATCGCTGCATCCGGAGTGAAAGGTCGCGTTGTGAATGACCTGCCCTCCGCGGACGACGGCGATGTCGGTGACGCCATCGCCGAGGTCGATGAGCATCTGCGCGTAACCGGAGGAGAGGTCGAGATCTGCGCCGATCGCGGCAGCGAGCGGCTCGGAAAGAATCGCTACTTCCCTCGCTCCGGCCGCCCTGGTCGCCTGCTGAAGCGCCTTGCGTTCGTCTGCACTCGCGCCGCTCGGGATGCATGCGAGCGCGCGCGGGCGCATGGCGAGGCGGCGCACGCGGCCAATCAGCGGCTCTAGCAGCGCAACCACGCCACCGACGTCGGCCACGACTCCCCGTCGAAGGGGATGAAACGCCCCTCCAATGATTGAAGGCGTCTCTGCGAAAAGACCGCGGCCGGCAGCAAAAAGCCGCGTGTTTGCCGAGCCGAGATCGATTGCGACATCAGGGGCACCGTGGAACACAGCACGATCGTACGCTGAAAAACAGAAAATTCCGTGATTTTCGGCACAAAACCAAGAAATATGCATTGCATAGACCTGATTGGTCGCATACATTGCGAGAGCTCGTCCGCAACGGACAGACACCCCGAAAGGAGAACACAAACACATATGGCAGCAGGCCCGATGACCAAATCGCAGCTCATCAATCACATCGCAGAAGAGGTCGAAGTTCCGCGGAAGACCGCCGCACACATGCTCGAGGTCCTGAGCGCAGCCGCATACAAGGAAGCGAAGAAGGGTTTCACAATCCCGGGCCTCGGCAAGCTGGTTCTGATGAACCGGAAGGCACGCATGGGCCGGAACCCTGCAACCGGGGAGACGATCAAGATCCCGGCGAAGAAAGTCCTGAAGTTCCGCATTGCAAAGGCCGCCAAGGACGCGATCCTCGGCTCCAAGAAGTAAGCGCGGACTTTCCCCCGAGGACAGGCGTTCGGCGCCTGTCCTCCCCACTCTTCAGAGGAGGCTCCCGTTGCCGTACCCTTACCCGCAGGAAGCTGCGCTCCGCGACGGACGCCGAGTACTGCTCCGTCCCTTTGCCGAGAAGGATGTCGACGCACTCTACGACTTTTTTCATCGCATGCCGGTCGAGTACCGCCGTTTCGCCTGGGATAACCTGGACAATCGTGCGCTGATCGAGTCGTGGGGACGCAACCTCGATTACGCAAAGGTGTTCCCGCTCGTCGCCATCGACGGCAGTCGCATCGTTGCCGATGCGACGCTGCACATCCGTGAAGGCGGGCCGCTACGACTGGTCGGCCGGATCAAGTGGATGATCGATCCGGAGTTTCGAGGCGCTGGTCTCGGCACGACACTCGTCAATCACCTCATCCGCACGGCCCGCGAACGCGGACTGCGTCACCTCAGTTGTATGCTCATTTCCGACCTCGAAGCCGATGCGGTAGGGACGCTCGAGGAGCTCGGATTCAAGTCGTACGTGCAGGCCGGCTACGGAACGGATCCCGACGGCAATCAGCACGACATGACCAAGCTGATCATGAAGCTCTAGACACGTGGAGTCTCTCAGAGTTTAACGATAAAAGCCGGGCGCGGGCTCGGGCTCGGGCCCGGGCCCGGGCCCGGGTGGCTCACTCGATCGGGCGGCGGGATTTGATGAGTTTAAAAAGCATCTGAACGATGCGTTCGAGAAGTGCCTGGTTGGACTCGGGTTCGGGTGAGTGTCACGCGCGGAGGCGCGTGAGACAACGTGGCCGCGCAGGGGGCCACCAGAACGGAGACCACCAGATCTGCGAATGTCGCGACGACGCTCGTCGTGACCGCCTTCGCCACACCTCACCACCGAACAAGACCCCGCGCTGAGCGCGGGGCCAGATTGTTCGACGCGCCTTCGCGCGTCCCGTGTGTAGCCTCCGGGGTGAGGGGCAACAAAGGTCGAGCTTCTGGTGGTCGAAGTGCACGAGGCTCACTCCATTTCCCGGGCCCGAGCCCGGTCCTGGTCCCGAGCCCGGTCTTTGACTCTCAAACGACCGGGGCCGATCACCCTTCCCTGCAGGCTCTCCTGTTAACCCTGGGTCTCTCCGCCGCGTAGTAGTGGATGAAGTTCGTATGGAGGACACTGTGGAACTCATCCCGATCGTAGGAATTCTGTCGTCGATGGCGACGGTGGTGCTCGTGGTCTATTTCGTGACGCGGGCGAGGCAGCGACGCGCCGAAGTGCAGATCGAGTTGCAATCGAAGCTGATCGATCGCTTCGGCAGCGCGCCGGAACTGATCCAGTTTCTGCACTCGCCGGCCGGGAGGGCTTTCGTATCCGGCGTCGGCAGCGCATCCGCGACGTTGACACGTGAGCGGATCATGAGCGGTTTCACCCGGGCGATCGTTCTGACGATGCTTGGCGCCGGCTTCGGATTTCTCACACTCACGTATGTAGACGACTTTGCGATTCCTGCCGCCCTGCTGCTCTCGCTCGGGTTCGGCTATCTGATCGCCACGGTCGTCACGTACAAGCTTGCGGGAAAGATCCATTTCGGTGATCTACCGGCCGCTGAAAGCGAGAGCTCGGTACAGCGCTCATAAGTGCGATGATCCAACACACCATGACGTTTCCGGTGCCCGATGGACTGGAAGTGCGAGCAGGAGCGGAGCGATCCGAACCGATGGACGAGGTCCGGTTCGAGGCCTTCTACCGGCGAACATCTCCATCTCTCTGGTCTTACATCCACCGGCTCACGGGTGATGTGGCGGCGGCCGACGACATCCTGCAGAAGGCGTTCATCCGCTTCCTGACAGCCAGTCCCGCTCCAGTTACCGACGAGCACCGGCGCCGTTGGCTTTTCAAGACGGCGACGAACCTCACGTTCGATCACTTCCGGCAGGCGAAGCGTGAGAGCCGCCGTGCAGAAGCAATCGCGGCCCGCGACGCACTCCGATCCACCGCGCCACGGAATCCGGCGCAACAGGACATGATGGATACGTTCCGGCAACTCAAGCCGCGTGAGCGGGCCCTTCTCTGGCTTGCTCATGTCGAAGAAGAGGCGCACGAGGATATCGGTGAGGCACTTGGAGTGAAGCGGGCAAGCGTCAAGGTGCTGCTTTTCAGAGCGCGCAGACGGCTCGTGGAGCTTCTCGCAACGAAGGGGATTGGACCGGAGGTGAAACGATGAGCGGATGCCAGCATGAGCGCGAGATTCTCACCGCCGCGTCGGAGGAATGGAGCGAGCAGCAGATCGCGCACGTGGCCGAATGCGTGGAGTGTGCCGCGGCCGCGCAGGCCGGTCCCTGGATGAAAGGTTTCGCCCGGATCAATCTGCGCGAACATGTGCTGCCCGATCCGACGCTCGTCTGGCTCAAGGCGAACCTTCTCCGCGGAAACGTGCAGGCTACGCGCGCGACCCGTCCGCTCGACGTCGTGCAGATGCTTTCCTATCTGATCGTTGCAGCGGGATGGGCCGCGGTGCTGACCTTACGCTGGGACTCGATCCGGGAGTGGATGGTCAGCCTGACCCCTGCCGCGATCGTGCAGCAGGCAGGATCGGCGCCTTCGCTGTCGCTCTCCTTCATTACGATCGTGTTCGTGCTTGCCTCCATGACCGTGATGCTCGCCATGCATACGATTCTCGTAGAAGACTGACGCGCAGAGCGTTCAGAACGAGGCCCAGAGCAGTACGCGCTTGTACGTGTAAAAGTAGGGTCGCTCGGTTCCCAGCACAGCCGCCAGCCGTTCACGATAGGCGGTCAGAAACTCAGCGAACCGCTCTGGTTCGAGCAGCGACTCGTAGTGGGTGAGAAGTGCGCCGCGAACCCACTCGGTGACGTCGTCAGGAGTCGGCAGCAGGTGACCGTATACCTGCAGCCGCACGTGCTGTCGCTTCGTGCCGAGGCGATGCAGAAGGGATGCGTAGCGTTCGACCGGAAGGACGTGTGCGGGCCGCGGCTGAATGCCGAAGCCTGCGGCCACCTCGGCCGCGACGATATGGGACGGATGGTCGTCGTTCGCCGGCATCTGAATCGCGATCTGCCCGTTGATCCCGAGAAAGTTCGCCAGCCGGACGAGTAGTTGCTCGTGGTCGGGAACCCAGTGCAGCGCGGCGTTCGAGAAGATCAGATCGTAAGGCTCGTCCGTGATGAATGCCTCGATGCTGTTCTTCTCGAACCGCAACATCTCGCCACCGAAGCTGCCGGCTTTGAGGAGCATCGTCTCGGAGTCATCGATGCCGACCGTCTCGAGCGCATCGAGCATCTGATGGAGCTCACGCGTCAGTTCCCCCGTGCCGCAGCCGAGATCGACCACGCGCATTCGCGGGCGTTTCTCGATCAGGGCCGTCAGATCGGCGAAAGGCTGCTGGCGCTCGTCGCGGAATCGTTCGTACTGTTCGGGTGACCACATGCTCTGACGCTATCACGGCTGCCTTCTGGTGCGGATGGGCAGGTTTCGGATGCGCGATCTTCCGGATCACTCTCGCGCGCAGATGCCGTTGCGAATGACGTCGGCGATCTCCTTCACGACCTCGTTGGAGTTTTTTCCAAACGGTTCGTCGACACCGAAAAGAATCTCGAGCGAAAAGTAGTTGAAGAACAGTCTGGTGGTCAGCAGAAGCGCGGATGTCGGAGAGACGGACGGCCTCAGCCGGCTGCGTACGTCGTCGAGCTTTCCCTGCTCTTCGAAGTAGCGTGTGAAGCGCGCTGCCATCTCACCGTAGAACGTCCGTATGTGTGTTCCCTCGAACTCGATCACGTCCACGTAGATCAAAGCGAGGTACTTGCGATACTGACGGACGCTGTCACGGGCCGCGAAGCCGAGCTCTTCGATGTTGTCCGGGAACATGCCGGGCGAGTAGAGCGCACGCGTGAACGGGAAGCGTGGCGTGTCGGTCAGTTCCAGATACTCCGACAGGAGCGCCTTGAAAATCGTGTCTTTGTCGGGAAAGTGGTGATAAAGATTCCCGGTCGAGACTCCCGCGCGGTCGGCAATCTCCCTGACGACAGTGGCCCGGTAACCCTGATGTGAGAAGAGATAGAGCGCTGCATCGAGTACGGCACGACGGCTGCGCTCGGACTTTTCCTCACGTTGCACACGACACCCCGGACGCCAGATAACTCCATTTTCCGAGTCTGGTCAATCAGTTTTCGCCGACAGGAAGTGCGCAAAGGCAATTCACCGAGCAACAGAGGAACCGAGGAGCTCCGAAGCTCGCGTTTCCCTGCGCCGGAGGCGCTGTTGCCAGTAGCCAGGGGTTGGCGTGTTGGCGCCTACCCCTGGACCGCAACCGAACAGCAAGAGTGTGCCCCGGCAGGGGCACCCGCGAGGCGCGAATGTTCATGTGCAAGTGCCCCTGCCGGGGCACGATATCGCTGGCCTGGCTTTCCAGGGGTAGCGCGCAAGCGCGCAACCCCTGGCTACCGGCAACAGCGCCTCCGGCGCAGAGTTCGCGCGGAGGCCACCATGCAGCATTCCCACCGAAGCAAGGACCCCGAGGAACTCCGAAGAAGCCGGAGGACCGAGGAACTCCGAGGAACCCCGAGGAACTCCGAGGAACTCCGAGAAACTCCGAGGAACTCCGAGGAACTCCGAGGAGCCCGCCACCCCACCACCTGTAGAGTTTCTTGACGGGCAGGCTAGGCTGGTTGCATGAGTGCGCACGACGAGCGAGGTCGCGTGAAGGGGCGAGGCGCGAGCTGGAATCCGCAGAGCCGCTTCGAGAAGCTCGAGTATGTACGCGACGAAGATGCGCACCTCGACGAAGACGAGTCACCGCGCACGATATTCCTGCGGGATCCTGCGCGCTCCATCATCTCGACCAACGACAGTCCCGATGTCGGCTTCGAGGCGAGCATCAATCCTTACCGCGGCTGTGAGCACGGCTGCATCTACTGCTTCGCCCGACCGACCCACGAGTACCTCGGATTCTCGGCCGGTCTCGATTTCGAGACGAAGATCCTCGTGAAAGAGGATGCGCCGTCGCTACTCTGGGAAGAACTCAATTCCCGACGCTGGGTGCCGAAGGTCATCGTGATCAGCGGCGTCACCGACCCGTACCAGCCGGTCGAGAAGCGCCTCGGCCTGACGCGCGGCTGTCTGGCCGTGCTGGCCGAGTTTCGCAATCCGGTCGCGATCATCACGAAGAACCATCTCGTCACGCGCGATGCAGATCTCCTCGGCGAGCTGGCAGCGCACACTGCAGCGAAGGTCTTCGTTTCGATCACTACACTCGACGCCGGACTGGCCCGCCGGATGGAGCCGCGCACCTCAACGCCCGAATTGCGTCTCGAAGCGATACGGACGCTGACGAAGGCGGGAGTGCCGGTGGGAGTCATGGTCGCGCCAGTCGTTCCGGGGCTGACCGATCACGAGATGCCGGCGATCCTCGCGGCGGCTCGCGAGGCCGGCGCACGCTCTGCCGGATTCGTTGTCCTGCGGCTCCCGTGGGCGGTGGCTCCTCTCTTCGAGCAATGGCTCGAGGAGCAGTTCCCTGACAGGAAAGAGAAGGTGCTCAACAGGATCCGGGAGTTACGGGGAGGTGCTCTCTATGACTCGCAATGGGGAGTTCGAGGGCGCGGTATCGGGATCTTCGCCGAGCAGATCGCGGCGCTGTTCGACGTCAGCTGCCGGAGAGCCGGGCTCAATGAAGAGAATGTCGAACTGTCGGTCGCGTCCTTCCGCAGACGCCTGGCGCAGGCGACACTGTTCTGAACACTACTGCCGCAGCAGCGCCTGCAGCTGCAGGGCTTTCTCGTAAGCAGGATTCAAGGTGAGCGCCTCGTCGAGCCGCCGGCGTGCTTCTCTCGGGCGGTCCAGCTTCCAGTAGCAGTACGCGAGATTGAAGAGCGCAACATCGTTCTGGGTGTTGATTTCAACCGAACGCTCGAGCGCGCCGGCCGCCGCCTGCCACTCCCCGCGCGCCATGTGGGCAAGAGACAGATTCGCATGTCCATAGGAGTCGTCGGGCAGGAGGCGGAGGTAACGTCGGAGCAGCCGAATGGCTCCCGCGTAGTCTCCCTCCGCGTGAAGTCTCGACGCATGCTCAGCCAGCGAGTCAGTTTCAGGGGAGGTGTTTGCCACCAGAGGCTGCGTTTCGACTTCGATCAGATTCCCGATCGCCGCATCATCGCGAGGAGGACAGCGATCCAGCAAAGACCGTATCTCTCTTGCAAGGGCGTCGAGGGCATCGTTCGTCTGTTTGCGCGTCGGCCCTCGGAACGTCGCCAGTGGACGACGTTCATCCGTTCTCACGATCGCGTCGAATGCCCACTGCCCGCGCGGCTGAATCGCCCTCAGGACGATGGTGGCATCGGCTCTATCGCGGGAGGAGGCCTCGACCCAGTGGTGGCCAACCGCCGATACGATCCGCGATCTCCAGCCGCCCATGTCCCGAACTTCGCTCCAGACGGTGCGGATTTCGCACAACGCTGGATCTGGTGTGGCGGGCGTCGACGCGGTCAGAGGCGCCGCTCCGAAGAGGAGTGCCGCCCAAACGACTCGCGCAGTTTGCATCGTTCGATTCTACTCCCTGAAGGATGATCAAGCAGGCGCTGGAGTACAGCCAGGAGGGGCAGCGATGAAGCGTGTATACGAAGGTGAGCACCTGAATGTAGTCGAGCACGACGGGTGGCAGTTCGTAGAGCGGAAGCCGACGAACGACGCGGTCGCCGTCGTAGCCGAGACTGACGACGGCCAACTCGTGCTGACCGAGCAGTTCAGAAGGCCCGTCGCTGCGAGGGTGATCGATTTTCCCGCAGGGCTCGTCGGTGACGAGGAAGGAACTGACGATCCCGAGGAAACAGCGAAGAAAGAACTCGAGGAAGAAACAGGCTTCAGTTGCCAGTCGGTCGAACTGCTTTGTAAGGGACCGAGCAGTCCCGGCATCACCTCGGAAATCGTCTCTCTTTATCGGGCATCAGGCGTGCGGCGAACTGGAGAGGGTGGGGGCGTGGGAGGGGAGGACATCGAGGTGCACCTCGTGCCGAAAGCGGACCTGGCCGCCTGGTTGCGCGAGCGCCAGGAGGAAGGGATCATGGTCGACCTGAAACTCGCGATCTATGCAGCGGAACAGGATCTGAACCGCCTGGTGGCGTCTGGACTGGAAGTATTGCGGAACTCGAAATAAGAGCTCCGATCGGCTATTCTCGCGAGCTGGTGTTTCGGTGATACGCCTCCTCTTCTCCGCTCTCGTTCTTCTTATCGCGCTCCCGCTGGACGCTGAACGCATCCGTGTAGTTGTCGCCGTCGGCGAGCCCGATGGGAAGATCGCTTCCAACGCGATGGCGCTTCGAGGCGACGTCATCTCCTCGCTCGATGCCGGTTCGAGAGTAGAGGTCTGGAAGCGCGGTACCGCCTTCAGCGCCGAAGTCGATCTCGAAGAGTATGAGCGGCTGAAGAGCGATCCCCGCGTCCGTGCGGTGACGATCGATGAGGGGGGGGCGGGAGCGCTGCTCGAAAGCCTTCCACGTGTCGGTGTCCCGGCCGTTCACGCGCAGGGGTTCGACGGTGCGGGCGTCACCGTCGCAGTGCTCGACACCGGAATCGATCTCCTGAACGTCGATTTCGCCGGCAGGATCGTTGGCGAAAAGTGCTTCTGTATCGGTGGTTGCTGCCCCAATGGCAGCAGCGAGCAGAGTGGTACCGGCTCTGCGTCGGACGATCATGGCCATGGCACGCATGTTTCGGGAATCGTAGGAAGTCGCGGTGTCTCATCGCCTGCGGGAGTGGTTCCGGCAGCGAACCTCGTCGGCGTGAAAGTAATGGATGAGAGGAATCGCTACGAGAGCTCAATGCAGATCTATCGCGCGCTCGAGTGGATTCTCGAGTCGAGACCTGATGTGGGCGTGATCAACCTGAGTCTCGGCTCCAACACCCCTTACTCGCCATCGGATTGCGAGGCCACTGCAATGGCGATCGGACTGCGGCCGGTCATTGCAGCACTGCGCGCTCGTGGCGTGCTCGTCGTCGCTTCAACGGGCAACAGCGGTGCCTTGCATGGAACGACGTGGCCGGCCTGCATGGCGGATGTCATCGGTGTCGGTGCGACCTATGACACACCGGGAAACTACAACGGATTCTGCAGTGTGACCGGGGCAGAAGTCGATCAGGTAGCCTGCTTCACCAACAGCACGCAGTCACTCGATCTGCTCGCGCCCGGCGTCGCAGTCTCCGCCGCCCGCCGCGGAGGAGGCTCCATTTCTTACACCGGTACCTCTATGGCTGCGCCGCACGTCGCTGGCGCGATCGCTTTGATCCGGCAGGCCAGCGGAGGGACGCTTCCGTCCGAGGTTTACGAGCAGATCCTTCGAGCGACCGGCAAGCCGGTGACCGACGTTAGGAACGGTCTGACCTTTACCCGGATCGACGTCGCGGCCGCGATTGCAGCGACACCGCTCGCGCAAAAGTCCAGCGGGCCGCGTCGCAGGTCGGTGGGCCGCGGCGGAAGCTGACGCGAGCTTCGCTTCGGATCGTCTTCTTCCTGTTCCACGACGGTTTCGCATCGGTTATCTTTCACCTCTCGTGACTGACGACGCGGTCATCCTCTGCCGCGACCTGAGGAAGCACTATCTCGACGTGAAAGCGGTCGATGGAATCGACCTCGAGGTGCGTCGTGGCGAATGCTTCGGACTCCTCGGGCCGAATGGTGCCGGTAAAACGACGACCATCGAAATCCTCGAGGGGCTGAACCGCGCCGACAGCGGCGAGGTGCGCATCCTCGGGATGGAGTGGGCTTCCGACGAGCGTGAGCTGCGCGAGCGGATTGGCGTCTCGCTTCAGGAGACACAGCTTTCCGACAAGCTGACGGTGTTCGAAACTCTGCGGCTCTTCCGCTCGTTCTACAGAACCGGCCACGACGCGGAGGATGTACTTCGAAGTCTCTCCCTCGAAGAAAAGCGGGATGCGCGAGTCGGTAAGCTGTCAGGAGGTCAGAAGCAGCGGCTCGCCGTTGCCTGCGCCCTGGCGGGGGAGCCAGACATTCTGTTCCTCGACGAGCCGACTACAGGGCTCGATCCGCAGAGCCGTATTCAGTTGTGGGAAGTCGTTACCCGGTACCGTTCCCGCGGCGGCACCGTCCTGCTGACGACTCACTACATGGAGGAAGCCGAGAGGCTGTGTGACCGCATCGCGATCGTCGATCACGGGAAGCGCATCGCACTCGGAACGCCAGCCGAGCTGATCGCACGACTCGAGGCACCTCATATCATCGAGTTCGTGAGCGATCCGGCGATGACGGAGGCCGAATTCGGTACGCTCGGCGGGTTTCATGGGGCAACGCAGAGGGGCGACCGTTGGCAGCTACGCGTCGATTCTCTGGCGGTCGCAGTTCCGCAGCTGCTCGCAGCGGTCGAGGTGCGTGGCGCCACTCTTCAGACACTCTCGACCCATGCCGCAACCCTCGAAGACGTTTTCGTCGCGCTGACCGGAAGGGAGCTTCGCGATGTCTGACCGGAAGAGGAACGACGTACGCCACCCGATGGTGGAGCTGACGATCGTCCGCGTGCGCGAGTTCCTGCGAGAGCCGGAGGCGGTGTTCTGGGTCTTCGTCTTCCCGCTGCTGCTGACGCTCGCGCTGGGGTTTGCGTTTCGCCAGAACGCGCCGGAGCAGATTCCGGTGGGAATCGTGGAAGGTCCGGCGGCGCGTGAACAGCTCGCCGCTCTCTCGAAGTCGCCGTCTCTTCTGCCGCGGATCTACTCGCTCGAACAGGGACGTGAAGAGTTGCGGCGGGGAAAGATCTCACTGCTGGTCGAGGGCGACACGATTCCGTCGTACCGCCTCGACCCGACGCGGCCGGATGCCAGAACCGCACGAGTCGAAGTCGACGCCGCATTGCAGGTGGCGGGAGGGCGTCGCAACATCTTCGAGGCGACCGAAACCCATGTGGCGGAACAGGGCTCGCGATACATCGACTTCCTCGTGCCGGGGCTCATCGGGATGAATCTGATGGGGACAGGGATGTGGAGCATCGGATTCTCGGTCGTGAACGCGCGGCTGAAGAAGCTGCTGAAGCGAATGATCGCGACACCGATGAGAAAAAGCCACTACCTGCTCGCGCAATTCTTCTCCCGGATCGTATTTCTCGTCGGTGAAGTGGCGGTGGTCGCGATCTTCGCCTGGTTGGTCTTCGACGTCAGGATCCGCGGCTCGATCGCTCTCTTCTCGCTCGTCTGCTTTCTGGGGGGCACCGCCTTCGCGGCGCTTGGTCTGTTGATCGCGTCGCGCGCCCGGACGATCGAGGCGGTGAGCGGCCTGATGAACGTCGTGATGATGCCGATGTGGATCTGCTCGGGCGTCTTCTTTTCGTACGAGCGATTCCCCGAGGCGGTGCTGCCGTTGATTCGTCTGCTGCCTTTGACGGCGTTGAATGATGCGCTGCGCGCGGTGATGAATGACGGAGCGGGAATCGCGCAGATCGCCCCGGAGATGCTGAATCTGCTGATCTGGAGTGTCGTCAGCTATCTGGTCGGCCTGCGGATCTTCCGATGGACCTGAACGGCACACGTTCGGTCGCTGCCCAGCGCTCGGAGTCGTTCGAGAACCAGAGGTGATAGCTCTGGCCTTTCGAGATGTAATGAAGAATCGTTGTTCTCAGCCCGGCGCGGCATGGAAGAGCGATATCGAGATCCTCGAGCCGCGAGGGGTAGAACCCGCTCGTGTTGCTGTGATCCAGTAGTGCATCGCGTACACGCTCGCCTCGGACGATGCAGTCCTGCCAGCCGCGTTCGAACTGAACCTGTCCGAGGAGAAGTCCTCCCAGCATCGCAACGCCAGTCAGGCCTACTTTCAGTCGTCCACGTTTTGCGTAGATGGCCAGGATCAGCGTGGCCAGTGGAACGACGACTGTGAAGATGTGCTGGACGAAACCGAGCTCGCCCCGCACTCCCAGCCCGAGGCCGAAGAGGAAGGCGATGCCTGTGTAGAGCGAGACGATGATGAGGCGGCCGGGGCTCACGGAGTCGGACGATAGCAGGGTGTGGGGCAGGGAACCAGCGAAGCCGAGGGGGTCGCGCGGCTCGCGCGATCGCCGATGGCGGCTCGCCATCGGTGGCGCTCAGAAGAAAGTCGACGACCCATTGATGGGCGTCTCGGCAAGACGATTCACTCATGGTCGTCTGCACTTGCAAAGCCCAGCGCCGGCCGGAGGCCGGCGGGGATCGCGCGAGGCCGCGCGACCCCCGTTGACGGCGCTTCCGCTCCTACCCGTGTCAGAACGAGAAAACGAGGCCCATGTTGACTTCACCCTGAGTGAAGTCCTCGTTGAAGAAGTAGTCACAGACGAGGCAGTCGTCATTTCCCGAATCGAGGGATGTGTAGTAGCCGCGCCCTTCGAAACGGACGCTGAGAGCGCGACTCATCGGCACTTTCACACCGAGTCCCGCGGATGCCGAGAAGCGATTCTCGGCCGAAATTCCGGCCACGTCCGGGTCCAGACTCGCGAGTCCGCCGCTGACGATGAAGTAGGGGGTCGCGTTGCGGGAGCGCGCGAAAGGGATCTGCAGTCCAGCATGAAGGTAGGTGACGTCGATGCCCGCGACCCGGTTATCGGGCTCGAAGAGACGTCCTCCGATTTCCAGATCGGACGACTGACGATTTGCCATCAGTTCGAGCTTCAAACCGCTCGATCCAAGCGGCAAGGCGAAGTTCGCGCCGAAATTGGCGCTCGAGGCGACGTCGACATCGCGGTTGAAGAGGAAAGTCTGGTTGCCAAAGATCGTCCCGCCCCAGCGATAGCCGGCGAACGGCGTGATCTCGAAAGCGTGGGCGCTCGGCGTGTCGGAATAGCGGCGGTCTTCCCTCCAGCCTTCATCGCGTGGCTGGGCGAACAGCGTGGTCGGAATCAGTATGAGAAACAGTAGAGCGAACTTACGCATGGATCCTCCGGGTAGTGTCGGCGGGTGTCTCGGGAGACCGGATGTCCTCAGGAAGTTCAGCCGTCGTGACGCGAGCCGATCTCGAGACGCCGGAGCGTCGAGTCGGTTCGTCCGGTTGTGGCAAAGTCTTCATGACTGATCCGGGCTCTGCTGAGCACCGGCCCGCGCCGCACCGATACAATTCGCGGACCATGAAAATTGCGACCTGGAACGTCAACGGAATCCGAGCCCGGCACGAGCAGTTCGCCGCTTGGGCAGCCTCCGAAAAGCCCGATGTAATCTGCCTTCAGGAGCTCAAGGCGAAGGTCGAGCAGATCCCGCAAACCTGTTTGATTGAGGGATATACGTGCTACTGGCACGGAGCGGGCGCCTACTCCGGAGTCGGCCTCCACATCCGGAAGGAGTTCGCCGCTGACGTCACCCATACCCACCCCGACTTCGACTTCGAGACGAGAATCGTACAGGCCCAAATTGAGGACACAGTGTTCACCAGCGTGTACGTTCCGAACGGCGGAAAGGACTTCGACGCGAAGATCGCGTTCATCCACTCGCTGATCGGATACGCGGCGGACCTTCGTGCTCGGGGGTTGGGGCTGGTCCTCTGCGGCGACATGAACATCGCCCGCACGGAGATGGACGTGCATCCGAAAGAGAGAAAGCCGCGGGCGATCGGTCAGCTTCCGCAGGAGCGCGAACTGTTCGAGCAGCTGCTCGAAGAGGGAGGCCTGGTCGACGTCGGACGGAAGCTCTACCCGGAGAAGGACGACTACTTCAGCTGGTGGGCTCCCTGGCGCAACATGCGGGATCGCAACATCGGCTGGCGGCTCGACTATGTTCTGGCGAGCGAGTCGATCGCCTCGCGGGCAGTCGCCTGCCCGTCCTATCGCGAAGTCGGGACGAGCGACCATGCGCCGGTCGTCGCGACATTCACCTGACCGCTCGTGGAGAGAACGGCTCGCATCCTCGAGAGCGCTACCGACGCCCTCGAGGAAAAAGAAAAGGCCGGCGTAACTACGCCGGCCTTCTTGCGAACTGCTGTCGAGTGAGCGTCAGTCGAGGACTACGAGTACGACTCTGCGATTCGCCGAGCGTCCTGCGCGCGTATTGTTCGGCTCCAGCGGCATCGACTCACCGTACGAAATCGTCGATAGCCGTGCGAGCGGAACGCGATGCTGGCGCGAGAGGTAGCGGCGGACAGCCTCCGCACGCCTCTGGCCAAGCTCCTCGTTCATGCGGTCGCTTCCGGTGTTGTCGGTGTGCCCCTGCACTTCGATGAAGTACTGGGTATCGATCCCCGTCAGGCGGCCGGCAAACTCGTCGAGTGCCGCACGAGCCGGCGCGTCGAGCTCGGCCGATCCCAGACGGAACCGGATGCGATCCTCCGAGAACGACTGCTCGAAAACGACCTTTCCGCGTGCGAGGACGCCAGCTTCCTGCGCCCGCTGCAGCGCTTCCTGTGCCGAACGGCTGAGCTGTTCGAGGCGAACGTCGGTCTGCTGCTGTTTCTGCTGCAGATCCTCGACCTGCGTCGCTACCGTTTCAATTCTCTGGTTCGTCTGCGCCTGCGACGCAGCGATCCTCTCCTCGACCGCGCGGTTGGTGGCGCATGCGCTGAGCAGCACCATCAGGGCCCCGGCCAAAGCTATGTGGACGGACTTCTTCATGAGTTGGTTTTCCTTTCGTTACGCTTCTGTCGACTCCTGGACGGCTGCGTCGGAGGCTCGGTGCCGCGGTAGCCGGCACGAACCTGAACGGTGCGAGCTCGTCCGGGGAGCTCCAGCGAGATGCGGCGGTACTTTACAGCACCTCGCCCGGTGGGTGGGAACCCAATCAAGTATTGCGCCCTGAGAACCTGCTCGATTCCATACATCGCCTGCGATAGCTGTTGTGGTTGGGTCCCGACGAGCAACATCCCCCCGGTGATGGAGGCGAGCTCTTCGAGCAGGTCGATGTTTGACAGTTCTTCGGACGGAGCCGAAATGTTCTGTTCCGCCGGCTCGCGTAGCGCGAACGAGTAAATCGGGACTGCTACCCCCTCGAGCTTTCGTTCCACATCAGTCCGCGTCATCTGCGACGCATTGTCGATTCCGTCGCTCAGCAGGATGATCGCGCGACTCGGATTTCTGCCGAGTTCGCTGTATTCCGGCATTTCCGAGAGGGCATCGAAGAAGGCTGTCTTGCCCCATGGCTCGATCCTCTCCAGCTCACGCATGATCCCGGTCGGATCTTCGGTGAAGGGGACAAGCACGTTTGCCCGGCCGCGGGCATCGAACGAGTAGAGAGCGAAGTCATCGCCCTTCTTTCGATGCGCCAGCAGAGTCCCGACGATCGAGCGCGCCGCGTCCATCTTGCCTGCGAGCCCCATCGACCCCGAGGCGTCGACCAGAATCGTCCACGACACCGGTGCATTCATCGACGCCTCGAACATGTCGATGGCGACCTTTCGGCCGTCGACGAGCAGAGAAACATCCCGCATCCTGAGATTCTTGATCGGAATGCCCTGCGGCCCGAGTGCGGTGAACGGCACCATGACGTAGCTGACAGAGACCTGCTCGCCGAACCCTCCGGTCGATGATTCCTGGGCGAACGAGGAGCCGGCTACGCCGACCAACAGCAGAATCAGGGTGAGGCTCTTCATTCTGGAGCCGCAACAGCCAGTCCCATGCCGGGTATTCAGATGGGCCCGGAGCGCTAGCCGATCTTCAGCGGCACAAAGTCTTCATCTTCCTGATGGCGCCGTTCCCATTTCAGAAAGTCGTAGTAGCCGCATCGCGTCTTGTCAGGGTATTCGTGACAGACGCCAGGGCGGGCGTCGTAGATCGTGCATCTGCGGATCTTCGTGTCGAGGAACATGCAGACCGTGCCGTAGTAGGCGTCCTTCTGATGACGAAGAACCTGTTCGCCTTCCTTCACCTTCGTGAATCGGCGGCGGGCGGTGTCGACGTCGACTCCGAAATGCTTGGCGAGGCGTTTCAGGTCTGCGTTTTCAACGATGATCCGGTCGTAGCTGCAGCAGTACGCCGGGCACTTGAGACAGTCGTAGGACAGCTTCGGCTTCACGTCAGTCGGAGTCGTCATGGCTTTCCGTGCAGTGTAACGGCATGAGCGGATACGACAAAGAGTTGCAGAGATGGACCGGGTCCGTTTGCCGCGTTGCCCACCAGCGAGCTGGTCTGGTCTGGCCCCGATCTTGATTGAGCCTCCTTCTAAAAGGAAGGGTTCCGCTCTCTCGGACAGGTAAAGAATGGACCACGCCGTCGCACTAGTACAGGCCTACCTGCAGCTCAACGGCTACTTCACTTCCGCTGAATATCCGATCATCGCCGGGACCTCTCGGAGCGGCTTCCGGGCGATTACCGACATCGACATCCTCGCCTTCCGCTTCCCGACAGGGGAGCCGATGGTCGAGCATGCACGAAAGTCACCGAAGGGCCTCGACCTCTCCGATCTCGATCCCGGCCTGGGGATTCCGGCCGAGTCGGTCGACATGATCATCGGTGAGGTCAAGGAGGGACGCGTCGGGATCAACACGGGAATCCGCGACCCCGAAGTATTGCGGACAGTCGTGAACCGTTTCGGTGAGGTCGCGAACCCCAGCGCGGTCGTCGACCAACTGCTCGTTACCGGCACGGCGGAGATCCCGCCGGCCTTCTCGGTGCGGCTGATAGCCTTCGGCTCGTTTCCTCCCGGTTCCGAAGTGCCTCCCTGCAGAATCATCAGCCTTGGCCACGTCCTGTCGTTTCTGCAGTCCTACGTTCGCCGCCACTGGAACATGCTCCGTCATCTTCAGTTCAAGGATCCCGCCTTCGGCTTCCTGATGACGCTCGAGAAGGCGAAGCGAGGAGGTGCGGGCCGGCGGGGCCAGCAGGGGGTCGAGATCGTCGGGAGCGTTGAAGCGCCACGGCTCCCGAATGGGCGGCGCCGAGGCGAGCAGCCCGTGCCGCCGGCTCTCCCTCAGCGGGAAGCTCCGATCGAGGCGCAGCAGAGACCCCTGGCGAAGCAGCGCCCTCCCTCTGCCCGGCGACGGAAGCGTTGACCACACGCCCGCGAATGATCCGTCGAGATTGCTCGTTCGAAGGGAAACGCCTGCCCGGTTCCGCCAGCTCACAACCGGATGGTGGCTGTGTCACTGACGCTGTGGACTTGCCGCCTCACCGTCGCCCGGTACAACATGCGCGAGCCTGACAGTCTCTGATCTGATCTGAAATCGATCCTGGAGGAAAGTTGATGAATCGAATCGCGTTCGGACTTCTCATCGTTTTGAGCGGCATCCCCTCACTCATGCTCGCCCAGGCGGTACCAGCCACCCCCGCGGTACCGCAGCCGGTTGCGCAGTCATTCGAGCGGTTCGATGCGGCGGCCATCCGTGCCCACACGCGGTTTCTTTCCACTGATCTGTTCGAAGGACGGGGTCCCGGCACGCGGGGAGACCAGCTGACGACGAGCTTTCTTGCCGCCCAGCTCGAGGCGATCGGCCTCGCGCCGGCGGGCGACGACGGAACGTACCTCCAGAAGATGTCTCTCCTGGGGATCACCACGGACGGAGAGCGTTCGAAGGTCGCGTTCACGCGCAAAGGGGCACCAGCCCGGACACTGGAGTATCGGGACGAGTTCGTCGGTGGAGACCAGACTCAGAACGAGAACGTCAGCTTCAACTCGGAGCTGATCTTCGTCGGTCACGGCGTGCAGGCGCCCGAATACAAGTGGGACGACTACAAGAACGTCGACGTGAAAGGCAAGACGCTCGTGATGCTGGTGGACGACCCGCCGGCGACCGAGAAAGAGCCTGATCTCTTCAAGGGGAAGGCGCGCACCTACTACGGGCGCTGGACTTATAAGTTCGAGATGGGGACGGCGAAGGGTGCCGAGGCGGTCATTCTGATCCACACCGACGCTGCTGCCGGGTACGGGTGGCAGGTCGTGCGGAACTCCTGGAGTGGAGAGCAGGGATATGTGAAGAATCCCGAGGGACAGCATTCCCTCAAGTTCGCCGGATGGGTGACGGAGAAGGTTGCGTCGGAGTTGTTTGCAGCGGCGGGCCACGATCTGGCTTCACTCACGCGCGCCGCGGGCTCGCGCAACTTCAAACCGGTGTCGCTAGGCACTCGCTTCGAAGGCACACTGGCGAGCACGATCCGTCCGTTCGATACCGCCAATGTCGTAGCGAAGCTCGAGGGAAGTGACCCGAAACTCAAGAACGAAGCAGTTCTCTACTCAGCACATCACGATCACCTCGGGATGGTTCCGGCGGCCGACGGCGTCACCGATACGATCTACAACGGTGCGCTCGACAACGCGAGCGGTACGGCAACGGTGCTCGAGCTCGCTCGTGTCTGGAAGATGGCTGACCCACGCCCGAGGCGAAGCATCCTGTTCGCATTCGTCGCAGCGGAAGAGCAGGGTCTTCTCGGGTCGAAGTATCTCGGTGAGAATCCACCCGTACCGGCCGGGAACATCGCGCTCGGTATCAACATCGACATGCTTCGGCTCCTCGGCGAAGTCACCAGCGTCACGATGAATGGTGTCGAGCGGACGACGTTCCTTCCGGCGGCTGAAAGAGTGACACGCGCAATGAATCTGACGATCATTCCCGATCAGGCTCCGGAGCAGGGCAGTTACTACCGCTCGGACCACTTCAGTTTTGCAAAAGCGGGCGTCCCTGCATTCTCAATCGGTCAGGGCGCCGAGATCGTCGGGAAACCGGCGGGATGGGGTGCCGAGTGGGCGCGCGAGTTCCGCGAGAAGCACTATCACCAGCCGAGCGACGAGTTCGATCCGACCTGGGACTTCAACGCGGCGGTGCAGGTGGCGCGGCTTGCCTACTGGCTCGGGTACGAAGCGGCTCAGGCGGATGAAATGCCTAACTGGGTCGCAGGCGACGAGTTCCGTGCGGTGCGCGACCAGTCGCGAAAGTGATAGAACCCGCCTTCTCCCCCGCAGGAAGCGCGGGGGAGAAGGGCAGCAATGTGAGCGTAGCCGACCTGCTCAACGCCCGCGGTGCCCGCCAGCCGAGCCACCGTCCTGCCTGTCGGCACTCCCAACCACACGTCTGTCATCCCGAGCCGCCGGAGCCCCGGGGGCGGTGGTCGGGTGTGAGGGGCGGAGGACGGAGAGGGATCCCCTGATCGACGACTGGGCGGAATACACCGCCCACCCTCCCCTGGCGCACGATAAGGGGATCCTTCGACCGTCCTCCACCCCTCCCACCCGCGCCCCCCCCCCCGGGGTTCCGGCGGCTCAGGATGACAGGCAACGCACGCGGCGGCCCCCCCCCAGGCAGCCTAACTCACCAGAATCCTCGTGACCATGAGGTTGTGGCCTTTCTGCTCTAGAGATCCGGGATTCGAAACGGGCGGCGAAGGGCCATCGGTTGCGCTCGGTCCACACGACTCAGTCCGCCAGCTCCCTAACGCGTGTGGTATCAAGTTCGCTAGGTACCTCCGGCATTTGAAGTTCGGAGGTTTGATCTTGAAGTTCACAGTTCCTGTCATAGTGCTCGCAGTACTCCTTACAGCTGCTCCGCTTTCCGCGCAGAACCGCTATTTCGACCTGACGGCGAATGCGGTCTGGATGGATACCTCAGCGAGTGGCACATTCGAGGATCTCGGAAATCCGTCGACACTCGATTTCGATCCGACGATGGGATATGGCATCGCGGCGAACATCTTTTTCGGCAACCGGATCTCGGCCGAGTTCGCAATCGCGCGAGTCAATGCCGATACGAACATCGCGCGTCGTCCAGCTGTCGGTCGTGCGGGCGGCGAGCTGGAGATCATGCCGGTTACCGCGGTGCTCCAGTTCCACTTCGCGCCTCACTCGTTCATCGATCCGTACATCGGCGTCGGCGCCGCGTACGTGTTGTTCGATGACATCAGCGCGAACGGGATCGAAGGGCTCGATCGGATTGACTTCGATGACGACGTCGGTCTCGCGATCAACGCCGGGCTCGGGATCCGGCTCGGCAGCCGCTTCGGAATCACCCTCGATGGCAAGTACGTGCCGCTCGACGCAACGGCGCGTGCGATCGTGGTCGGAGGAAGCGAGTCGGCCGATGCACGGTTCGACGTGAACCCGATCATCCTTTCGGCCGGGCTCACCATCCGCTTCTGATGGGGTAGGGGCGGCGGGTGCACGCGAGCAGCACTCGCCGCCACTTTCAATCAGGCAGAATCGGGTCGCCCCTTTCTCGGTCTTGCCGCGGCGCGCATCGCCATCATCGCGGCCCCCTCCACGGGAGGTTTGATCGGCGGCATCAGCGTGGCGCCTGGCGCATCCCGCTGGATCCGCAGCCTCATCGGATTCAGCAGGAGCTCTCCCGCGTGAAACCCTCCTCCGACGTACGCAACAGGAAACTCCCCTTCGGTCATGTGGAGTCTGCGCGCGATCGCGAGTACGCACTCGGCCAGCTCTGACCCTGCCCTCGAGACAATCTCTCGAGCGACATCGTCGCCCGCCTGCGCCGCTTCCATCACGAGCTTGCCATAGCGTGCGATGTCGTCCGCATGCGTCGTCGTGGCGTAGGCGAATCGTGGAAGCTCCTCCGGGCTCATCATCCCGTACTCATCACACAGCACCTTCGTCATGGCGGTGGCGAAGCCGCGGCCGTCGTGCGCGCGGAGGATCGCCGAAAGTCCTTCGCGCGCGATCCAGTAGCCGCTTCCTTCGTCGCCTAGCGTCGGCCCCCACCCTCCGGCGCGAGACTCCTCGCCGTCGGCATTGCGTCCGAACGAGACGGAACCGGTCCCGGAGATGATGACGATGCCCGGCCCGAAACCGACAGCCGAGGTCAGTGCGATCCGTGCGTCGGTGTCGACGATGAAGTTTCCGCGGGGGAAAAAGACATCGAGTGCCTCGATGACCTGCTGACGATGGACCGGATGGTCGGAGCCTGCGATCCCGCAGTAGGCGTACTCGACATTGCGGATCGCGATGCCCGCTTCTACCAGCGCGATGTTGACGGCGCGCTCGACATTACGCGTCGCCTGCTCGATGCCGACTCGGAGATGGTTGGATCCGCCGGCCAGACCCTGGCCGAGGATGGTGGCGTTCTCGTCGACGACGATCGCAGCCGTTTTGGATGCGCCGCCGTCAACGCCGATGAAGTAGCTCATAGTCACCGTTAAGTATGTCAGTGGAGCAGCTCCGACCGCCAGACGGAGGTGTTACGTTCTGCGGCCGCGACGCGGTCGCCTGCAACTCTGCAACCAGCGCGCAGAGGGCCGAGGGCTAAGGGCCGAGGGCCGGGAAATCGTCCCTGACGATTCGCGTAGCGGGCACAGCTATCACAAGGCAAAAAAGAAGAGCGCCGGCTGGCCCATCATGGCAGCAGGATAGCCTCGCACCGGTGAGTCGACCAGGCCGCAGCTCGCCTGCACTCGCTTCTGCCTGCGGCGTTACGGAGTACGCAGCCGCATGAGTAGTAGAAAGAAACGAAGATCATCCGCCGGGCTCTTCTACACCACGGAATCATGGCATCCGGATCGCAACTATCTCTGGTGAAAGGAGCTTAGCGAATGCGAATCCAGGAAACCGATCGAATCCTCAAGGAAGCACGCATCGCGCGCGGCGCAGCTGCCCGTCAGCATGAAGATGAGGGGATGATGTCGAGAGCGTGGCGCGTCGTTTCGAGTCTCCCCGGCCGTGTGACAGGTCTCTTCAAGAGAAGCTGACGCCCGCACGCCGGTTTCGCCTCGTCCTTCGGACTAACTACCGGAATCGGAGCGAATCCAGACCCTGAACAATGTCGTTGAACAAGAGGAGCGCTGGTGTCAGCCGGCGCTCTTCTTTTTTTTCTGTGGTGATCGCCCTCGGCCCCCTCAACCTCGGCCCTCGGCCCTCGGCCCTCCTACCAGTACCCCTGCCCCGAAGAGAACATCACCTCGTAAACCTTCCTGGCCCAGCTCCGCTTGCCGAACTCCTGACGCCCTTCTTCCTTGAGCCACTCGTTGATCGGCAGCGTGAAGCCGGTCTTCCGACGGTTTCGAATCTCTGGAGGCAGTGGAGGCCGCGGTGCGCGCGCCAGGATGCCCTTGCCGCGCTCACGCCGCGAGACCAGCAGCGGCGCGATCCGGCGCAGCAGATGAGCATCGACGAGAGGGACGCGCACTTCGAGCGAGTGGGCCATCGACGCCCAGTCCATATCGCGCAGAAGCTGGTTGCGGAGATAGAGAGACGATTCCAGCGCAACGATCCGAGCGTAGGGTGACCCGGGATCCGGCGTAACAGCGCGTTCGAGGAGGGAGAGGAGGTCGAGACGCTCGATCCCCGCACGCGCGATCTCGACGCCGAGCACTTCGGGCAGTTCCGAAGCGAGAAACCTTCCTCGCTTGACGAGATACGCACCAGCCCACGAGGAGCCATAGCGTACGATCTCTCCCATCTTCGGGCTCACGTGACGGCTCCTGCGGGCGAGAGCGCTGTTGAGCCGGTGAACCGCGGTGCCGAGTCCCGGGATCTTCGACAGAACAGAGGTGAGCGGCATCCAGCGCGGGATATCGCGGAACGAGGTGTAGCCGCCGAACAACTCATCGCCTCCGGCACCGGAGAGCGCGACCTTCAAGCCCATCTCCGCCGCGGCCTTGCTGACGAAGTAGCTGTTGAGACCATCGACGGTCGGCTGATCCATCGCGGCGAAGATGTTGGGAAGCTCGGCGCGGAACGCATCGAGTGTGAGATCGCGAATCGTGTGTCGAGCACCGTACTGTCTCGCCACGAGAGCAGCGAGAGGCGCCTCGTCGTTGTCGCGTCCGCGGTACTCGGCAAACCGCAGCGTCATCGTCTCGAGGCCTCTCGCTCCGGCTTCGGTTGCTAGGGCAACGATCGCGGTCGAATCGATTCCCGCCGAGAGGAACGCGCCCACCGGAACGTCTGCAACGAGGTGATAGCGGACCGACTCGAGAACGGCATCGTGCACCGCATCGACCCGCGCTTGTGCGGAGAGAGAGGGTGCCGAAGCTACGGCGTCGCGCAGCGTCGCCGCGATCGAGAAATACTGAACGGGCGCAGACATTCCGTCTGAGCCGACATAGCAGTACGTACCCGCCGGCAGCGCCCGAATCGCCCGGTAGGTCGTGAACGGCTCGGGCACGGTACCGCGCAGGAAGAAGCCTGCTGCAGCCGCCGGGTCGAATCGCCTGTCGACGTGACCGCCATTCACCAAAGCCTTGACCTGCGACGCAAGGCGAAGTGTGCCGCCGTGATCGGCGTAGTAAAGCGGTTTGATGCCGTAGGGATCGCGGGCGAGCAGCAGACGACGCCGCGCTCCGTCCCACAGTGCGAAAGCGAACATTCCGCGCAGCTTCGGGAGCATCGCTTCCCCCATCTCAGCATACAACTGCAAAAGGACTTCGGTGTCGGAGCTCGATGTGAAGTCGAGGCCGCGACCCTTCAGCTCGTCCCGAAGCTCTCGGAAGTTGTAGATCTCTCCGTTGAAGACAATGGCGAGCTCGCCGCGACACATCGGCTGCGCCGCGGCAGGGGAGAGGTCGATGATTGCGAGCCTGCGGTGGGCGAGGCCGACCCTTCCATCAGCGGAGAGCCAGAGATCCCCCGAATCGGGTCCTCGCGAACGCATGCATTCGCGAGAGAGCGTCAGCTCGTCACGATCGACGGGTGGCGCGTCGGTTCCGTAGGCGAAAATCGCGTTGATCCCGCACACGGGGGGCAGTATAGGGGGAGGGGCAACGACAGTCGTGACGTTCGACTCCGGGTCGTCGCAAGGGATCCTCTCCGCCCCTCACGCCCGCACACCCGCCCCCGGGGCTCCGGCGGCTCGGGATGACAGGCAGGGTTGGGTCGGCATGACGAGATAACAGGCATTGTTAGGCTTGGGGACGATCGGTCCTGGTGCGGCCCATAACGCTGCCTGTCATCCAGCCTGTCATCCCGAGCGGGTGGGGGCGTGGGTGGCGAGGGATCCCTGAATCGACGACCGGGCAGGAAGCACCGCCCACCCGCCCGCGCGCCCGATGTGGGGGTCCTTCGACCGTCCTTCGCCCCTCACGCCCGCCCGCCCACCCCCGGGGCTTCGGCGGCTCAGGATGACAGGCAGCCGGGGCGTGGGTTAGGCGCCGTTCCAGCGCGGCTCCCCTACTCCGAACTCTTACAGCACGGACAGAAGTCTCGAAGCCGCTCGTAGGTCCAGAGTCCCCAGGTGTGGCCGTCGGCCCAGTTAGGCTGGAGAGCGTAGTTGCCGACGCGCTCTACCGACTGAAGCTCGAAGGACTCGGGGCGATATCGCTGCGGTCCGCCGCCGGCCATGCGGCCGAAAAGGTCGGGCTCGCCGGAGCAGACGGCGCAGGGACAAGCACGCCTGAGCTCCTCGAGCGGATAGTATGATTCGTGGCCGTCGTCCCAGACGACGACGAACAGGTCACCAAGAATCTGATACGAATGCGCACGCATGCCGACTTATCAACTCACGATCGAGTACGAAGGCACTCGCTACTCCGGCTGGCAGGCGCAGGGTAACACGCAGAAGACCGTGCAGGGACACCTGATCCGGGCTGCTGAGGAGTTGCTCGGCGAGGTCGACATCGGAGGAGCAGGGCGCACCGATGCGGGGGTCCACGCTGCGGCGCAGATCGCTCATTTGCGAACGCGCAAGTCCCTGGATGAAGGCGCAATCACCCGAGGGCTGAACGATCGGCTCCCTCATGACATCAACGTCCTCGATACGGTGCGCGCCAGCGATGGGTTCCACTCCCGGCACGACGCAACCTCCAGGGTCTACCTCTACCAGATTGCGACCCGCCGAACGGCTTTCGCCAAGCCGTTCGTCTGGTGGATCAAGGATCGCCTCGATCTCGAGGGGATGCAGGCGGCGGCAGCTCTGGTGGCCGGCCGGCATGACTTCGGCGCGTTCACCGATAAGCGGCTGCCGGCTGACGACTCACGAATCGTCGTGGTGGAGCGCTGTGACGTCGTCGCGCACGGGGAGCTGATTCTCGTCCGCATCGCGGCATCGCACTTTCTGTGGAAGATGGTCAGGAAGCTGATCTCGTTCTTCGTCGAGGTGGGGAGAGGCAATGCAGGCGCAGGTGAGCTCGATGCAATGCT
The DNA here is from genome assembly GCA_036385045.1 of Thermoanaerobaculia bacterium. Taxonomy (GTDB): domain Bacteria; phylum Acidobacteriota; class Thermoanaerobaculia; order Gp7-AA8; family Gp7-AA8; genus QHVT01. The sequence goes on from DASVLC010000261.1 coordinate 29,833, forward strand.
GCGTGACGGCGGGCCACTCTATTCGCCGACGGCTCCTCCTTCCGGGCTCTTCCTCGAGTCGGTCCTTTACCCCGGGCAGTCATTCGACCGGCCGCTCGTGCCACTCATTCCAGTCGAGGCAGCGCCACCGCGAGCTCTCATGGCCACCGGCACTCGCAGACCCGTTCAACGCCCGCGAAAGGGACGTCGTTGAACGAAGCAGAGCTCGTGACCCGTATGCGGGAGCTTTTCTCCTCCCGGATCGGCGATGATGCCGCTGTCGTCGACGGTCAGGTGATGACGGCCGACCTGCTGATCGAAGACATCGACTTCCTGCAGTCGACACCTCTGCCGCTCGTGGCTCGCAAGAGCCTGGCGGTCAACCTCTCGGATCTGGCAGCGATGGGAGCAGCGCCGTCGTACGCGCTCCTGTCACTCGGGCTTCCGGAATGGGCGCTCGAACGAATCGACGACATGCTCGTCGCCTATGCCGAGGCGTCGCGCCAGTACGGTATCGAGATCGTTGGCGGGGATCTCTCTCTCGCCGCGAAGCTGACGATAGCGGTGACGGCCATCGGCAGAGTCGTCACTCGATCACTGCTGCGGAATGGCGCAAAGCCTGGCGATCGCCTTTATCTCTCGCGACCTGTCGGCGCTGCGGCGGCCGGACTCTCCTTCGTTCTGCGGGGCGTCAGCGGGACGAGTTATGCCGAGAAGGAATTCATCGCGTCGGCCATTCGGCGGCATCAGGATCCCGAGCCCGAGGTGGCTCTCGGGCTCGCACTGGCGGCGATGCCGGAGGTGACAGCCTGCATCGATGTGTCGGATGGGCTGTCGACCGATCTGCATCACCTGTGCGACGCCTCCGGATGCGGTGCGGAGATCGAGCAGGCGCGGATTCCGCTCTTTCAGGATCTTCAGAACCACGGCCCGCGCCTCGGCATCAGCGTTCGCGATGCAGTGCTCCACGGAGGCGAGGAGTTCGCGTTGCTCTTCACGTCCTCTCTGCGAGAGGCTGAGCTCAGCACGAGGCTCCGGCGTCCCGTGTATGCGATCGGCAGGATGACAAAGGAGCGGAGTGTGCTGTTGAAAGTCGACGAGAGATCAGAGTCGCTGGCGCCGGGCGGATTCGATCACTTCCGGAAATAGGACGAAAGCGAGTAGCCGCACTCGCTCTGCCCCTGGCGTTACGGAGTACGCAGCTTGCCAGGCCCCTCGCATGCCCGCCCACCCGCCCGCTCGGGGTGACATGACTTAACTGACTTGAGCCCATAAGGCTGTCATCCTGAGCGTAGCGTGAGGATCTGGGTGGGCGGGCGGTGCGATGCTCGTGTGTGGCACCACCCAGCCGCCAGATCCCTCGCTACGCTCGGGATGACAGGCCAGGAAATGGGGACAATCGTCCTACCGCAACCGTTTGAAACCCGAGGCCGCAACTGCGCAGACGAAGGCGCCGATACCGAGGGACGTGCGGACAGCATGCGCCCGTCCCCAACTCTTCACGAGCGACTTCGAGCGATCGCTCGGGTAGTCGGCGGCCGGCTGTGCGTCCAGTTCCTTGTTGATCGGAACGGTCACCATGATTGTGGCGGCGAGAACGCCTGCCAGACCGACAGCTGCCGCGGAATCGAGAACGCGCCGGACCGGAATGCCACGGGGAGCCGCAAGCGCGAGCGTTACCGCCGTGCCAAGCGCGAGCGGACCGATGGCGTTGAAGTAGCTGGAGGTCTTGACGGGGTCGAGGGGCTGAGCCTTCGTCCGCGGAAGTTCTTCTTTCCATCCGGGTACCAGCGCAGCGTCACCGAATCCGAGGGAGCCTGCCAGCAGGCCTGCCGTGGTCAGATTGACGAAGCGCAGAAACGATTCCACCGTCCGATTCAAACGTCCTCCTGCTGCATCACACTGCAAAGTTCGAACTCGTCCGCAAGAGTATAACGGTCCTGCGAGGCGGCCAACGCGATTCGCCAGCAAGAGAGGCAGACGTAAGATGAATCGAGCCCTTTATTCGGTTTCGTTTCGCAGCGCCTGCTCGACGTCACGGTCATCCCCTTCAGCTTTGCCAGGGGTGTGGGAGGGATTTTTTTCGCGGCGGTTCTCGCCGGAGCGCTCCGTCTGGCGCGGTCGCTCGGCTCCGTGTCGCTGGGGTGGGTGCTCAGTTCGCTCGACTCGAGACATGGGACAGTCCCTCCTGCCCCATGCCTCGATGCAAACGCGACGCCTCACCAGTCGAGCGACACCTCTTTCCCGATGATCGCGCTCGAACCCGGCTGGAACGCGGTCAGTTCCGTCGTGCTGGTCACATTTCCTTGCGCATCCAGTGTGTCCTGGCGGACGCTGACGTTGTGTTCCATCGACATCCATGAGATCGCTGGCGAGACAGTGTCGCCCGACGACGTCGTCCCTTTTGACTTCACGGTCGAGAATGTACCGGCCGGAACGGTGATCGATTCGCCGACGGCGAGCACTTCCCCCTCCGACTGGAAGGTGGTGACGATCGTTGTCTGCGGAGGGGCCAGCGGTGCACGCGTGACGATCGTCTGAGTCACCGGCGGGATCGTCCATTTCGCTCCGGTGCACCATCCTCCAGATGGCCCGATCGTCAGCGACGGAGCGAAGGTGATCTCCACCTCGGTCGTCAGTTTGCCGAAGACTGGCACGGTAGTGGACGTGAGCGTGAGGATTCTTTTTGTTGCCTGCAACGAACCGATCGTCTCGGTGTCGATCGTCGTTTCGACATCGGCGGAGCCCTGCGGTGTGGTGACCGCCTGGGTGGTCTTCGTCTGGGTGGCCGAACTGGAAATGTACGTGACGGTGAAGTTTACGTTCCCCTGGGGAGAAGCGGTCACATAGGTCGCCTTGGTGCCGGCCTTCGGGAATGCGAAGGTGTGGCACTGGCCGGTCGGCAGACCGCCGGGGGCGGACCTGGTGGCACGCCGCCGCTGGCCTTCCGCGGGGAGAGCAATGAGAACGATGAAACACGAGAGCAGAAACAGACCACGAATAGATCTACCGGACATGAAGCCTCCTCTTGGAAGATGATCGCGCAAGTGAGGGTCGAAGTCCCTCACTTTTCCTGGAGTCCGGAACCTTTTCCCCGTTCGTGCGTTCATTACCTGGATGCATGTTGAGACGGACGATACCCTGATGAAGCGGGTCTGCGAGGGTGATGAAGGAGCCTTCGCAGAACTCGTCGGGCGGTACAAGGACTCTCTCGTCAATTACGTGACCCAGATGGTCCGTTCCCGGGAGAGGGCGGAGGAGATCGCGCAGGATTCGTTCGTGCGTCTCTATCGGAACGCGGCGCAGTACCGGGAAAGAGAGCGGCTTGCTCCGTATCTCTTTCGAATTGCGACGAATCTGGTGATCAGCGAGGTTCGGCGGGAGAAGCGCTGGTCGTTGCTACTGCCTCGGTTCAAGGCGAGCCGGACGCAGATGGAGCCTGGTCCCGATGCAGCTGTCCTGACGGACGAGATTCAGCGCGAAGTGCAGCGTGCTCTGGAGCAGCTGCCGGTGAAGTTCCGTGCGCCGCTCGTGCTGTTCGAGATGGAGGAATGGACTTACGAAGAGATCGCTCAGGCTCTCGGCGTCCGGCAGGGGACGGTGAAGTCTCGCATCTCGCGAGCCAGGGAGTTGATGCGGCGACATCTCGCTCCCTGGTGGCTTGGAGGAAAACTCGATGAACGACACACAGCTCAGCGGCTCGATCCGCAGCCTTCCGCGCAGAACAGCGTCGCCCGCTTTCACCTCTGAGGTGATGGGGCGGATCCGCTCCCGCGAGCGAGCCGTACTTCCGATCTGGAAGCTGGCGACGGCCTTCGCGATGGCCGCCTGTCTGCTCGCCGTACTGCACACGACATTTTCCAGTTACTCGCAGCGCCAGCGCGTCGCTGAGCTGCGGGCAGAACAGCAGCAGCTCGAGGCCGAGCTGGAGACCGTCAAGAGAATCGCACGCGAGACAGAAACCGTGGTCGTGCTCGAGAACGACCGCGGCACCCGCGTGATCATGGATCTCGACTCGGCGGTCCGACCGGCTTCCTACCGTACCTACGACTGATCACACACAACCCGGAGGAATCATGAAGATTCGTTATTTCACAGCAGTCCTGACGCTCCTGTTCGCGGCGTCGCTCTTCGCGGACGAACCGGTCCGTCGAACCATCATCGTCAAAGACGGCAAGGTCATTACCAGCGGCGAAGAGATCGATCTCCACGCCGCTCTTCTGCGCGGTAAACGACCCTTCCTCGGAGTGGTCCTCAATGACATCACTCCCGAGCTTCGAGAGCATTACGGTGCGCCCAAAGGCTCCGGAATTCTCGTAGGGTCGGTCGAGCAGGGAAGCCCGGCGGAAAAGGCTGGTGTGCGTGTCGGAGATATCGTCCTCACGATCGATGGCACCGAGGTCTCTTCGTCGGCGCAGCTGCGCCGCGCTCTCAGCGGGAAGAAAGAGGGTGACTCAGTCAGGATCGAGGTGCTGAGGAACCGCTCGCGACAGGCGCTCGTTGCGGCGGTCGTCGAGCGTGAGGGCCTGCGGGTCTTCTCTCCAGTGGATGTCGAAGATCTGACCCGGAATCTCAGCACGAGGTTCAACAGTCCCGAGTGGAAGGCGCGTGTCGAGCGATTCGGTGACTGCGGTGAATTGCAGACCCGCATCAAGGACCTCGAAGGGCGATTGAAGGACCTCGAGAAAAGACTGCAGAAGTAGGCGAGAGGTGTACAGCCGCGTAGCGGCTTCGCCGTGGGTCTGAGCGCGGCGCGCTCAGACCCACGGTCCACTTCGCAACACGAGTGTGC
>DASVLC010000262.1:0-15037 GCA_036385045.1 Thermoanaerobaculia bacterium
CAGCCCCTCACCCGGCCCTTCGGCTTCGCTCAGGGCCACCCTCTCCCCGCTAGAATCGCGGGGAGAGGGGCGACAAGTCGGGTGATGGAATCCCCAACGCTGTGAGCGCCGCGGAGGAATGCGCGTCAGGTTGGCCTGCGCACGTGGCTCATGCGTGTACGCTGAAACCCGCATGCGATGCATATGAAGGGCACCGCCCATCCGCCCAGATCCCTCGCTACGCTCGGATGACAGGGAAGTGGCACGGCATTCGGTGGCCATGCAACCCCTCCCCACTACGCCGTTTCCAGCAGTTGCAATTGCCAGACATCCTCGGCCGAGGAGTGAATGATCGGGGAGATCGCCAGTTCTCCTGTCTTGCCTATGCTCTTCCTAAGGTAGTTGAGCTCTGCGAGTTTCTCGGCGAGCTCCTCATCACGCTTCACGGCAAATCCACTCTCGCGCATCATCAGAAGACCCTTCGCACGCAGAGCCAGCTCGGCGTGAAGGCGGAGGAAGCAGAGCATGTCGGCGAGGACTGGTCCGTCGAAGTGCTGTCGGAGCGACTTCAGGTAGCGACCTGCGGGAGACTCGGCGAAATCGCCGGAGTTGATCGCGGCGATCAGATCGGAATCGAGATCGAACCCGCTGCCGAGCCACGACTGGACCGCCTTCTCACTCCGCGCAAAGACCACGAGGACGAGGGCCGGGAAGAGGAGAGTGACGGCGAATGCGGATTGAAGAGGCGTCAGAAGGAACGAGTTGTACAGGCCGTGGACGAGATAAGCGACGAAGAGCGCGGCGATTGCGATCACAGGACGATCGCCAGGCCTTCGCCCTTCGAGGGCTTTGACCGCGAGTGCAAAGATCGCCGTCGATCCGCCATGCATGATGCCGGTGCCGAACCCTCGCACGGCCCAGAGCGCGGGCGTCGCATTCTGGACGACGGTGAAGTAGTAGAGGTTTTCGACCAATGCAAAGCCCGCTCCGATTGCAAACCCGACGATCGCCGCGTCGACGAGAAAGCCTACTCGCCGTGCACGGAACATCAGCAGCAGTGGCACCGCCTTGAGAAGCTCCTCGATCAACGGCGTGACGAAGATCGTCAGCAGACGGACATTCGCCCCTTCGCGCGACAGCACGAGTCCGTTCGCAAAGTAGCTGAGCAGAGCCGCGACGCCGCCTGCCGCGAGGAGCAGCAGGATCGTTTTGAGACGCACCAGTTTGTAGCTGTCGAGATACAGAAGGCTGAGAAGAAACAACAATACCGGCAGCAGGCCGAGGAAGACTCCGAGCGCCAGAGAGAATGGATTACCAGGTGTCATGAACGGATATCAACGGAGCAGTCGCACCGAAACCATGAACTCGTCCGAGGAACGACCATCTCCGAAAGCACGTGCGTACCCGAACGACAGCGTTGACTCGAGGTTTGAAAACGCCACCATCGAGAGGTCGACCTGCGCGCCGGCATTAAAAACTGTCTGACGATGCGCGGATTCGGCAACATTGGTGGCAAGTGCACTCGTGAAGAGAGCCGCTCGCATCCAGTTCGAGTAGAGCCCCGGAACGCCGACTTTTTCGAAGCGGATCGGTGGGAGCGTGAGCTCGAGCTGACCGCGCGCGAAGTCGGTACCGCCGATCTCGTTGAGCTTCACACCGGGGAAGCTGTAGTAGTCGCGGTAGCGGCGCACTTCCTGATGATCGACCCAGTTGTTGCCGAAGCCACCGAAGAAGAAGTTCGCGAACGGGTTGTCGCGTTCGCCGAAAGATTTTCCGGCCGAGGTGCGAACCCAGAGTGACGTATGCGGAGCCGGCAGAAGAAACCCGCGGTCATAGTTACCGTGGATCCGCGGAAAGAACTCCGCATTCACGTGGCTGCCCGACGTTGCGAGCGTCCACTGCGTTCCCTTCTCGAAGTCGACGGCGCCGATCGTCCGGCGCATGTCTTCGAAGCGAAGATTCGCGCCGATCGTCGCGTACTCCTCGAATGGTGCCGAGACGTTCTGATAATCAGGAAGCGTGTCGAGTCCGCCGTAATAGGCCCCGGTGATCGTGTAGTCGAGCGTCCGCGGCCGGTCGTAGATCAGGTAATTGCCGTAGGAGACGGAGGCCGAGTGACCCTTGCGGCTGGTCTTGGTCGGGCCGAACAGATCGTAGAAATCGGTCGCGTTGTAACGGAGCCGCACCTTCCACGGCGCGTGGTTGTAGGCGACCTTGAGGTGAAAGCGCTCGTCCGAGGGAACGTCACTGGCTGCCGTCACTGCGGCGGTGACGTCGAACGAGTGCAGCGCCAGCGGGTCTGCGACATTGAAGCGGACACCGACTGCCATCTCGTCCTTGTAGCCTTCGAGGATCGGATAGACGGCTCCACGACGCAGCTGGGCCAGCGGACGATACTCGCCGGCGTAGGTCGTCACCTGGTCGAGATCGACCCGCGCCGGTGAGCCGGCGTTCCACGTCTCCAGTACCGGGTGCAGATTGACGACTTCCTGTCCGAGGTAGTGAACCGCGTTGATGTTCTCGCGCGTCGTGCTCGCGATCCTCACCGGCTGGAAACCGCCGGTCGTATAACGGTAGGCAATCAGCTCGTCACCATCGGTCGGCAGCGGCCGGAAGATTCCGGTCTCCGCGTTCGTGACTGCTTCCATCTTCCGGTTCTCGAGGTCGTAACGGAATACATTCGAAACGCCCGTGTAGTACGAGGTTCCGAACAGGTAGCGTCCGTCGCGGGAAAAGACGAAGTTCGAGGCGCTGTTGTTCTCGAACTCGTGCAGGACATCGAACTTCGAGTCACCGGCCAGCAGGCGTTCGATGTTGAGCCGGATCAGCTGCTGGCGGCCGCTCGCGTCGATCATCGCGCAACTGAGCCACTGACCGTCGGGCGAGAGATCGAGATCGAATACGTCGCGCCCGTACTCGAGCGTCAGCACCGACTTCCAGGCGTCGTAGGGAGGGGGTATCCGGACGATCGTCGAAAGACCGTTGTGGTGCTGGACGCCCCAGATCGACTGGTCGGTCTGATTGATCACGAGATCGCCGGTACGGAAGTTCTCGAGCAGCTGCCGCTGCTTTCCGCTTCGGAGGTCGAGCTCATTCAGATCGCGCCATCCCCGGCTGTTATCACTCGTGAAGAAGATCTTCTGATCCTTGCCGTCATAGGCGATCGATGTGACGAAATAGAGCGAAGGTGCCTTCACTTCGGCAAGCGGCGTGATGTTGCCGCTCTTCGCATCGATCGAGACGATTGCCGCCGGCTTTGCCGGGCGATTGATCGCGGCATAAATCAGACCGCGTTCGGCGTCGTAGTACGAACGTGAGACCGAGCCGACCGGCTCGGGCGTGATCCGCTCCTCGGCCGTGATCGGATGCTCGCGGAGCAGCGCGAGATTCTTCGCCTGCCAGTCGCGCTCCCACTCGATCCATCGCCGCCACTCCGACTCGAGCGTGACTCCGTAGACGTGCTTGAACTGTGACGAGAAGTAGCGCTTGCTTCCCTCATCGCGGTTGAACCAGGCCAGCAACTTTTCCGGGCCGTGCTTCATCCCGAGATAGGTAACGAAGCGGGTGCCGTAGAGGTAGGAGTTCTGTCCGACCTGAAAGTCGATGGTCGTTCCCTCCGATTCGAGTCCGACAACGTCGAAAAAGTAAGCCTCATCGAGCACCATCGTCCGAAAGACCATCTCGTCATAGCCACCGAGCACACGTCCTACGCCGCCTGCCATCCAGGTCTCGAGAAAGACTGCGATCCCCTCGTGATACCAGCGCGGCGAGTACCAGCGGGGGCTCGTCAGGTAGCTGTAGAACATCGAAAGAGGATTCTCTTTCGTCGGAGCGACCTTGCCGCCGAAGAGACGGCGGAAGCGTAGGTCTGCATCGGCTCCCTTGTCGGTCGCGACGACGTGCACCAGCTCATGGTGCATGAGCCAGTTGATTCTCTCGTTCGCCGGCATCGTGTCGTACACGTAATCGAAGGGGGAGATGCCGATGCTGACGTAATTGAACGGGACCGTTGAAGTTCCGCCGTGCCCGTAATCACCGAAGTCCTGCATCAGAACCGTCACCGGCTCAGACGGCGTGTAGTCGAAGAGCTTCTTGTGGAATGCGAGCGAGTTGTCGAAGGAGCGAACCAGATGGTAGGTCAGGTATTCATGCGCCTTGTCGTAGTAGATGAGGTTCATGTCCTCGGTCCGCCTGGACCAGAGCTCCTGGGCGGACAGGGACGACGCTGAGACGCACAGCACGAGCACCAAACTGGAAAGCAGTCGCACGATTCCTCCGGCAGCCTGTTTCGGGACGGCGATTTCTCACTGGGGTTGAAAACGCTTATAGCGCGCGGACGCACGTGGAGCAACGGTTTTCGGAGGGAGATCGAACGTCGCGTGAATCCTCGCTACGCCTGCAACGAAACGGTTCCCGTTCGCGCCGAAGGGTGCGCGTGCAGCACGACTGGTTGGCGTACGGGGGGCGAGACGCCCCCTTGCGGACGAGGACGTCCGCGGTACGGCAGGCGAGGACGCCTGCGCTACGAAAAGCCGAAGAACCGAGGAGGATAAAGAACCCCGAGGAACCCCGAGGAACTCCGAGGAACCCCGAGGAACTCCGAGGAACCCGAGGAACTCCGAGGAACCCCGAGGAACTCCGAGGAACTCCGAGGAACTCCAAAGGGAACTCCAAAAGGAAAAGGCCCCGGAGCTCACGCTCCGGGGCCTCCGTACAACTCTCTGCGACGCGATTAGTTCTGGTTCGCGCGATTCTGAAGATTCGAGACTCTGTTCTGCAGTTCGACTGCCTGCGAAGCGAGCTCCTGGCGGTTGCCGAGGCGTGAGCCGAGGCTCGACTGCGCTTCGAGAGACTGGCTCAGGCTGCCGAGGTGCTGCTGGAAGCTGCCGAGGCTCGCGGCGATTCCGAGCTGCATGCTGCCGAGTCTGGACTGGGCGCCGAGTTCCGCGGCCTGTCCAAGATTGCCCTTCGCACCGAGTTCCGCTGCCTGTCCAAGATTGCCCCTCGCACCGAGCTCCGCGACATTGGCGAGGTTCGCCTGCATGCCGAGCTGCTTGGCTCCGAGCTCGGCCGACATCCCGAGCCGCGACTCGAGCTGCGAGAGGTGGTCGAGGTGCGCACCGATCATGCCGAGTTGCACCTGCATGCTGCCGAGTGCCTTGGACTGAAGTGCTGCCTCGAAGCTGCCGAGGCGTGAGCTGATGCTGCCAAGGAGCTGCTCGACGTTACCGAGTGACTGGCGGTTCTCGAGTGAAATGCTGGCCAGGCTGAACGAGCCGAGGTCGGCCTGCATGTTCGCGAGTCGCGAGGAGAGCTCGCTCTGCATCGCAAGCCGGGACTGAAGCTGATCGAGTGCTGCAGACTCCAGGCGGCTGGCCTGGCTGCCGAGTTCGGCGACGATGTTGGCAAGGCGGCCCTGAAGCTCAACCTGATTCTCGAGGTTCGCTGCCTGGCCGAGTTCGATGATGGCGCCGAGCTCTTTGCGAGAGTTCTCGAGAGTCATCGACTCCAGTGCCATCGCTCCGAGGTGAGCGGACCGGTTCTGAAGCGTAACGTCGAGCGACTGCGAGTTCAGCGACGCGGCGACCATGCCGAGCTGTTTGGATGCGAGCTCGACTGACTGGACGCCGAGGTTCCTGCTCTGAAGCATCTCGAGGCTGTTCGAAAGCTGAGTCTCGATGTTCGAGAGCTCGACCTGCATGCCCAGCTCCGCGGCGACGTTGCCAAGGCGATTGCTGAGATTCTGCATCTCGGCGCTGCCGAGACGATTGTTCAAGTCGGCCGAGATACTCTGGAGCTCCGCGGTCAGGCTGCCGAGCTGCTTCGACGAAAGCGCGAGGCTCTCACTGCCGAGCATCTGGGTCGCCATCTCGAGCGACTGGGTGGCGTTCGCAACGAAGCGGGACTGCAAGTCGGCCTGGTGACTCGCGAGCGCCGCGTCGAAGCTGCCGAGCTGCTGCCGGTTGGAGAGGTCGGTGACCATTCCGAGATCGGCCGCAATGTTCTGGAGTTTTGCCGCGTCGGTCAGGTGATCGACGAAGAGAATTTTCGCCTCACGCCTGCTGGTCTCGTCACCGAGCACGATGTCTTCGGCGCCCATCTGTTTGGCGCGGAACTTCTGCACGGCGCCGATGGTACCGACCGCATCGTCCTCTGATACTGCCGGGGGCCACACACTGAATACCACTGCCATGGCGATGACCACAGCTCCTAGTCCGATGAGTACGCGCTGCCTCTTACTGACGTTCATGATCTCCTCCTCCTCGCCGTCGAGGGTCGTTTGTTGACGTTTGGAATGAAGTACAGGAATGACGGACCAAAAGTTGGCCGGCCACAAAAAAAACATCACTCTGATGAAATTGAGAACTGCAGAATAACTCCATCCGGGCGTGTCAGCGTCAGAATTGCGCCCTGGAGCTTCTCCCTGGAGAAAGTCACGGAGGGGCAAACCCCACCCGCACAGGATCCTCTCAGCGCGTGGGGGCCAACCGACAGCCACCCTCCCGCGGCCACTGAATCGAGCGCGGGCGCGTTCTCCCAGTGCAGTGTCAGCTCCACAGGGTCGGTCGTAGCCGGCTCGATCGTCACGGCGGTCGGGGTCTGCCGCACGGTGGCCGACAACGATCCGTCGGCGGAGCGATAGAGCTGCTCGGCAGTGTCGAGCTTCCGCATGGCGCCGGAGTAGGTCGAGTCGGGAGCTGGCGGTGTGGAGGAATCGTGCAGCAGCGGAGTCGCCAGCACGATGATCAGCCCGGCAGCGACTAGAGAGCCAAAGGCGAGCACAGGCCGGCGGGTGGTCGCAAAGGTGCGCACCGTCGCCCAGAACCCCTCACCTCGGGGCTCCCGGCGTGAAGCGATCTCTCTCAGGATGTTGGACTTGAGGAACGAGGGAGGTGCCAGATCCCTGGCGTTGCCCAGCTGCGACGTCAGTTGCTCGTAGGCTTCCAGCGTGGCAACGGCCTCGGGAGAGTGGGCGAGGATCGTATCCAGCTCGCGGAGCTCGCTCTCCGAGGCCTCCCCGTCAACCGCGAGGTTGATCAACTCGACCGCCCGGCTCATTGCGCCCTCCGCTCCGGCGTTTCGCCTGCCGGAGTGAGGGCCACGCGCAGCTGCTGTCGCGCCTCGAAGAGACGGGACTTGACGGTTTTCTCGGGTAGTTTGAGGACTTCAGAGGCTTCGCGGTAGGAGCAGTCGAGGAAGTGGCGGAGGACGACGACGGCTCGGTGCTCGGGCGTGAGCGAGAGCACCGCCTGTCTGACGGCCCGGTTCGTCTCTACCGCCTCGAACGGCTCGGAACGCGGAAAACCGGGCAGATCCTCTCGATCGAGCGTCTCGAAGTGCCTGCGCCCGCGGACGTGGTTGATCGTCTCGTTCATCGCAATCCGATACATCCAGCTGAAGAACTTCCTGGACGGGTCGAATGATTCAATGTGCTCGAATGCCTTCATGAATGCCTGCTGTGTCAGCTCACACGCGTCTTCGTACTGGCCGACCATATGGAAGATCGCCGTGAAGATCGGGCGCTGATAACGGTCCACCAGCAGGCCGAATGCTTCCGAGTCCCCTCCGACGCATCGCTTTACGACTGCGCCTTCATCCAGGTCGTCACTCATGAATTACACGCCCGATGGGAAAAAGTTGGCCAGAGCACGAATTCTTCGCTGAAGTGCCAGAGACGCGCGACAGCGATATCGACAGCCAGATCACACGATTTCGAAGATCTGATCGAATCCGGAAAAGTGAAAGACGTCACGGATGTGACGGTTGACGTTGACGAGGCGAAGCCCCGTCCCGCGGTCCGAAAGCCTCTTCTGCGTCGCGAGCAGGATTCCGAGCCCCGCACTGGAGATGTAATCCAGACTGGCAAAATCGATGGTCGTTCCTTCGTTGATCCCGGAAAAGAAAGTCTTGGCCTTGTCTACCTGCGCAGCATCGAAGCGGCCCGCAAGAACCACTTCGTCATTCGATCCTCTGGTTATGTCGAGCATGTTCCCCTCAAACGCTTGTACAGCGTGATCGTGCTGGTTCGTTCTTCGTGTCCGTATTCGACGCGGTCCATCATGGTCTTGACCAGATGCACGCCGAGTCCGCCCGGCTTTCTCTCCGCGAGCGGTTTGTTGATGTCGACGACCGGAGCGTCGCTGTTGGGATCGAAGCGAGGAGAATCGAAATCGGTCAGCACGAGCTTCAGCTGATCGTCTTCGATTCTCAGACTGACGCCGATATCGCTCACGCCCCCTGGGTTGTATTTCACAAAGTTGGTGAACACCTCTTCGAGGGCAAAGTCGACGGCGAAGCGCAGCTCGGAGTCGAGCTGCTGCGACGAGAGAAACTGAGCCGCGAGGTCGAAAACCTCAGGCAGGGCCTCGATGTCTCTCCTGAATCTTGCCGACATTTCGGTCATGGCGCACACCGGCCTCCACGTCCAGCGTTTCGGTTGATTACGTCTGTTACGTACGGAGTGCTGGCAGTCTAAGGTCCGGCATGGGTTCGGTCAATTCAACTCGTGGGCGCCGGTGAATTGAAACGAATCATCATGAGGGTGATGTCGTCGAACTGAGGACCGCCGGCGACGAAGTCGTCGAGGGTGTGCAGCACGTCTTCGACCAGATCCCGGCTGCCGCGCGAGGTGAAATCACTCACCGTCTCCCAGAGTCGATCCAGCGTGAACAGCTGGTCCGCATCTTTAGTCGCTTCGGTAGCACCGTCCGTAAAGAGAAACAGCTGGTCGCCGGGCGTCAGGGTCGTCTCCCCTGTCTGGTAGCGAAATCCCGGAAAAACGCCGAGTGCAATTCCCGGCCGCGCGTCGAGCGCCTGAATCGGACCTCCATCGCCCGGCACGAGGATGGGGCGGTCGTGACCGGCATTGCAGTAACGAAGGGCTCCCGATCGGAGATCGAGCGATCCACAGAAGGCGGTCACGAACATCGAGGGATCGGTCTCCTCGTACAGGCGTGCGCTCATCGCCGTGATCACCGCCGCGGGGTCGGCCTGCAGCGCAGCATTCGCACGGAACAGCGTCTTGGTCATCGCCATGACCAGCGCCGCCCCCACGCCCTTTCCGGAGACGTCGCCGACGCAGAAGAAAAGACGATCGTCGGATTGGAAGTAGTCGTAGAGATCGCCGCCGACATCTCTTGCCGGACGCAGAGCGGCACGTACTTCAAACGAGCCATCGGGCGCCGCGAATGAACCGGCGGGAAGCATCCGCATCTGGATCTCGCTCGCGAGCCGTAGCGCCTGTTCGAGGCGCTCGTTCTCCATCGTGACCTCGGTGAGGCGGGTTCGTTCGAGCGCGACCGCAACATGAGAGGCGACGGCCTTCATCATTGACTCGTCGCGCTCGTCGAATCGCTCGGCCGTCGCCTTGTTGACGCTCTGGATCACACCCAGGAGCCGCTGTCCGCTCGAGTCGTGTACCGGAACGCAGATGATGGATCGCGTTCGATACCCGGTCTGCTGATCGAACGAAGGGTTGAACCGGGAGTCCTGGTAGGCGTCCTCGATGTTCGCGATCTTCTCAGTCCTTGCGACGTCGCCAGCGACTCCCGACCCGAGCGGGAGCTCGATGGTGGCAACTCCCAGCCCCTGAGCCACGCGGCTCCAAAGTCGTTCATTAACCGCGTCATAGATGAAGATGCTGGTCCGCTCCGCGTCGACGATGTCCGACGTTTTCTCGACGATCACACGCAACAGGGCGTCGAGATCAACGGTCGAACCGAGCGCCTTGGAAAGCTCGAGCAGAGCGAGGAGCGCCCGTTGTCCCGTCGTATCAGCCGAGTGGTCTTGTCCGGAGGCAGAAAATGCGGCTTCGTCTGCGGCACTCTTGATCGTCATCGAAGGGGTTCCAGAACCCCGGATTGTAGTCGATGGGCAGAGCGTGCTGCTGCTGCAGAGCTTCAGGCTGTCTTCCCAATGGCCTTAACTTCAGGTCAACAAGGCTGTCATGCTGAGCGTAGCGTGAGGATCCGGGTGGGCGGGCGGTGCGATGCTCGTGTTTGGCACCGCCCATCCCCCAGATCCCTCGCTACGCTTTCAAGAAACTCCCGGTGTTTATGCGGGTTTCCCGAGCCCGCGCCCGAGCCCGCGCCCGTGCCCGAGTCGCAATCCCGAAAAGCCGGGCCCGGGCCCGGGCGCGGGCTCGGGCCCGGGTTTCTCACCCTCAGTCGCGGCGCCGCCGCCGTCCCTGGCTCGGGATGACAAGCAAGGATAAAACGCCAGACGTCACCCCGAGCGGGCGTGCGGGCGGGCATGCGAGGGGCCCGGCAGGCTGCGTACTCCGTAACGCGCAGGCAGAGCGAGTGCGGCTACGTTCCCCTTCGTACTGCCCGCCGATCGAGCGTCATTTCGCCTACTTCGCGTTGCGAGCTTCCCGCCTCCGGCAGATGAGCAGAATCGGGATTCCGCTGATCACCATCCCGAGCCCGATGAAAGAGCCGACTCCGGTGTACATGATGCTGGAGTACAGCAGGTAGGCGCATGTCAGCGCGAACAGTACCGGCGTTACAGGGTAAAACGGGACTCGAAACGGCCTCGGTGTCGGGTCCTTTCTGCGGAGGACGATCAGAGAGATGGTCGTGAGCAGAAAGAAGAGCCAGAAAACCGGCGCCGTGTAGTCAACCATCGTCTCGAAGCCTTTCCGCCGGACGGCTCCGAACAGCACGAGAAACAGAATGATCGAGGCCTGCAGCAGCAGAGCATTCACCGGAACGCTCCCTCCCCGCCGCCAGCGTCCTACCCGTGAGAACAGCAGGAAGTCACGTCCCATCGCATAGCTCGTACGCGCGCCCGTGAAGATCATCGCGTTGATGGAAGCGAGAGCACAGGCAACGACCAACAGGCTGACCATCACAGCACCACTCTCACCCGCCACCAGACGCATCAGGTCGGCACCCACCGCTTCGGATCCGGCCATTCCCTCGATTCCGAGCCGCTGCAGCAGCACGAGGTTCAGCACGACATAGAACGACGCAATGATCAGAATGCTGAGGATCAACACTCGGACGATGTTCTTTTTAGGCTTGCGCAGTTCGCCCGAAACATAGGCAGCTTCGTTCCAGCCGCCATAACTCAGGAGAACGAAGACCATCGCCAGTCCGAACGAACTGGCGCTCATCGGCCGCATCGCCTCCGCGGGAGCGGGCGTCCCCGAAGCGAACAGCCATCCGGCCCCCACGAGCAGCAGCAGGCCACCGATCTGCGCGGCCGTCAGCCAGCGCTGTCCGTTGACGGAGAGTTGCACGCCGACGAGATGGCCGAGAGTGAGCAGCACGACAGCCGATCCGGCATAGATCGACGCCGAGTACGGCCCGAGCCGGAAGATCTGCGATGCGTAATCGCCGAATACGAATGCAATCAGTGCGATCGATCCGGTCTGAATCACGGTCATCCGCGCCCAGGCGAACAGAAACGCAACATTCTTTCCGTAGGCACGGTCGAGATAGTGGTAGTCGCCTCCCGTGTGCGGATAGGCCGACGCGAGCTCCGCATAGCAGAGAGCTCCCATGATCGAGATCACTCCCCCGAGTATCCAGACGAAGACTACGTTGCCTGCACTCCCCGCGTTCGCAGCGACGAGTGCCGGCGTTTCGAAAATCGCGGAACCGATCACGATCCCGATGACGATCGCGATGCCGTCGGTCAGAGACAGCAGTGGCCGAGGACGACCTTCGGCCGCCTGCAAGGGCCGCTGGACCGCGGGAGGCGGCTGGACGAAATGAGCCTCAGCCACGCTGTGCCCGCCAGGCAGTCCGTCGCCCTCCCGACTCCACCGTTCCCTGGATCGTGTTTCCCGATACGCGTCCACGATACTGTTCGTTCGCACCTCCGCGAATGAGCTCGAACGTGATCTCCGCACCGTTCAGGCGGCCGTTTCGGACTTCCATGCCGCCCCCGTCCTCGCGGCCGGTGAACCTCTGGAAGTCCTGGTCGAGACGCACGCGCCGCTCACCTTCGGCGCCGTTCCAGCTCCAGTCGCCATCGACGCGAGCGGGAATGATCCAGAGGTAGAGCTGATCGCCGCCTACCCGCTTTTCCTGATCGGGTGCCCATTCACCCATGTCGAAGTCATGAGAAACGACCGGAGTGCCGGGGCGCAGCTCCTCGAGCAGTTTGGGACGAAGGCGCAGGTTGACGCTCCGCAGCAGATAAAGCGTCACGGCAGTCGCCTCTCTCAGGTTCGTCTGAAAGAGGTCACCCTGGACGAACCGGACGCGGTCGGTGACACCTTCCGCTTCCGCGTTTGCGTTGGCCTCCGTGATCCGCTGAGGATCGATGTCGATTCCAATTCCGCGCGCACCATGTTCCCGCGCCGCCGTGATGACGATTCGACCATCCCCCGAACCGAGATCGTAGAGAAGATCCTTGCTGGAAACGCGGGCCATCCGCAGCATCTCATCGACCGTGGCCTGCGGTGTCGGGACATAAGGGACATCCTTCCTCACCGCCCCACTTTCAAACTCCTCGACGCTCATCGCCACCGGCATCACTGTTTCGGGAGCAGGTAGCGATTCGGTTGCCGTGTCTGCCACGGCAGGCCCGGCGACATCGGATCGTGCATCGCCACCGCAGGCAAGAAGAGGAATTGCGAGCGCAAACGCGAACGGGATCAGGTAGCGTTTCATATCGGCTCCTTGTGTTGGGCGCGCACCTCGGCTCCGCTGCGCTCTCACGGCCCGAGCAGGGTTCATACCAGTAACCTGCTGATGAGCGGCAGCTAGTGAGTTCCTCCTGACCCGGACGTCGAGACGAGGCGTATGATTCGCACCGATGCGGCGGAGCCTGCAGTTCAGAAGATGCACGACTCCGCTTCGCGCGAGAGCGAACTAACGAACAGGAGATCTCCGATGAAACGAACGATCGCCATCACGATTGCGGTATTGGCTCTCTTCCTCTGCGGAACTGAGATTGCCGCCCATCACGGTCCGGATAACGTCATGATCGATGCGGCCGCTAAGCGTCAGCCGGGTGTCCCGTTCACACACGGCAAGCACGCGTCCAAGCTGGTGTCGAGCTGCGATACCTGCCACCACACCCAGAAGGGGCTGACCGACGCCACGAAAACGAAGGTCGTGAAGTGCACGACCTGCCATCTCGACCCGAAGGGCGACGTGCCCGGCATGCGCGAGATGAGCATGCAGAAGAACCCGTTCCACACCTCCTGTGTCGACTGCCACAAGGCGGAGAAAAAAGGGCCCGTGGCTTGCGCGGGATGCCACGTGAAGAAGTGAAGCGTCGTGCTACCGTGACGAAACTCCATGTCACGCGCCGAAGCGATTCTCGTCACGCTTCTCTGCTACAAGATCGCCCTCGTCGGAATCGGCGTTTGGGCGAGCCGCCGCACGCGGAATGACTCCGACTTCTTCCTGGGGGGGCGCCGGCTCGGACCGTGGGTCGCCGCCCTGAGCGCCTCGGCCAGCTCGTCCTCGGCCTGGACGCTACTCGGAGTCAGCGGCGCGGCCTATGCCTGGGGTCTCTCGGCTCTCTGGCTCTTTCCAGCCACACTCTCCGGATTCCTGATCAACTGGCTCTGGATCGCACCGCGCCTCATGAAGATGAGTCGCGAGGGTGACAGCCTGACGCTCACGCAGTTTCTGGCGCATGACTCTGCCGGGCGGGAACACCTGACGATCGTGCGGCTTTCGTCGGTGGTCGTTCTCTTCTCGTTCATGTTCTATATCGCGGCCCAGTTTCAGGCGGCGGGAAACGCGTTCTCGAGCTCATTCGGGCTCTCGGCCAACAGCAGCATCGCGATCGGCGTCGCGATCATCGTCCTCTACACGCTTCTCGGAGGATTCTGGGCCGTCAGCGTGACTGACACCCTGCAGGGTCTCCTCATGGTGACGGCTGCCGTCTTTCTGCCGCTCGTCGTGCTCGTCAAAGTGGGCGGACCGGTCGAGATGGTGCAACGCCTCGCAGCCACACTGCCACCCGAGGGGCTGAGCATGACGAGGGAGTATCCCGGACTCCTTGGGCTCGCTTTCGTTCTTGGAACGCTGGGGATCGGTCTCGGATATCCCGGCCAGCCTCATGTCGTGAACCGCTTCATGGCACTGCGTGACCCGGAGGCGTTGCGTCGCGGGCGCCTGATCGCAATCGCCTGGGCCGTGCTGATCTATGCGGGAATGCTGCTCCTCGGACTTTGCGGACGCTTGCTCTGGACGATCGACAACCGCGAGCAGATCTTCTTCGAGGCGGCGAATCAGACGCTCGCCCCCGCACTTGCCGGCATCATGACCGCGGCGGTGCTTTCGGCGATCATGTCGACCGCCGACAGCCAACTGCTCGTCGCCTCGTCTTCGATCTCTCTCGACTGGCGAGGCACGAAGCCTTCGGAATCAGGGCAAACACATCACGGACTCAGCGTAACGAGGATCGTGGTTCTCTGCGTGAGTGTGATCGCGATGCTGATCGCGATGTTCGCTCCTGCGGCAATCTTTTCGCGAGTGCTGTTCGCCTGGCATGCACTCGGCGCCGCATTCGGGCCAGCCCTGGTCCTCAAGCTCGCGGGTGTGCGCATCCATCCACGTGCACTCATCGCCTCGATCGCCACCGGGTTTCTACTGACGGTCGTCCTTTACCTCGTGCCTGACACGCCCGGAGACGCGGCCGAACGTCTGATCCCGCTGGTCTTCGCGACGCTCGCGGCTCTGGCGGGACGGCGACGGGATCACTGATACGCGAGAGTGCTCGCCGCTAGTTTTTGTCTCATCGAGTAGCGCCGGTAGGCGCGATTGAGCTTAGCCCAGGACGCTAGTCCTGGGCAGCTTGGGATCGAATGGAGTCCCGTAGGGACGATTGACGTGCGCGGTCAATCGTCCCTACGGGACTGATTCTAATCGCACGTTTTCCCAGGACTCCGTCCTGGGCTAAAGTCAACCGCGCCTACGGCGCTACGTGATGATGACGATGTCATTGAGATGCTCATTGTGAGCGCCGGATCCGGCCGCTTAACCGCGGAATTTCCTGAAGCCCCTTAAAACCCGAGCCCGGTCTTTGACTCTCTTCCCAGTTTTTTAGATACCATGAACACATGACCGAGCGCCTGCCTCCCCCTCCC
>DASVLC010000263.1:0-19459 GCA_036385045.1 Thermoanaerobaculia bacterium
GACGTGAAGCCGGCTGGGGCGTCCCATCGCTTCCCCCTGCCGGATCAGAATGGACGCCGGCGCCTCGATCAGCCTCGCATCGCGAAGGTAGCCGCCTAACGCCGCCGCAGCGGCGCCGGTTGCCGGGTCTTCGATCACGCCGCCGACCGGAAAGGGATTGCGGGCGAGGAAGACATCGGCGGACACTCGCCGGACGAGCTGCAGGGTTGTGAGATTGGCGTCGAGCATCAGCGCCTTGAGGCGAGCGAAGTGGTAGTCGAGCTGCGCGAGACGCTCGGCTTCTCGGACGGCGACCACCAGGTGCCAGGCACCGGCGAAGGCCATCGCAGGAGGAATTGCAGGATCGAGCTCGTTCGCCTTCCATCCGAGTGCCCCAAGCGCCTGCTCGAGAAGGAGAGGCTCTACGACCGAGTGTCTCGGCTCGACCGACGTCAGTGATGCTTCCGGCCGCGTCCCGCTGTTGCGGACATCGACCATGATCGCGCCGGCGGCGGTATCGAAGCGATAGCGACCGTCGCCCTGCAACGCGCCGAGCTGGACTCCCGCGGCGATAGTCGCATGCCCGCAGAAGGGCACTTCCGCTTCGGGACTGTAGTACCGGGCGATCCGTAAAGCACCCTCTCGCGGAGCAAGGAAGACAGTCTCCGAGAAGCCGACGTCCGAAGCGATGCGCTGCATCGCCTCGGACTCGGGAAGCTGGTCGCCGATCCAGACGCCGGCGGGATTCCCGCCTTCAGGCGTCTCGGTGAAGGCGCTCAGCAGGTAGAGCGTCCCGTCATGTCCTGGAGCCTCGATGTTCATCTGCATGCCCGCCAGCGACGCCAGATTTCCTGCATCCTCTGTGTTCTCCGTGTCCTCTGTGGTGAATCAAACACAGAGAACAGAGAGAACACAAAGCCAGGCTCGCAGACACAGTTTGCGCCGGTGATGGAGTGAACGGTACCGATAAAGAAAAGCCCGCGAAGGCTCGAACCTTCGCGGGCTCACTGCATAGAAGTCAGAAAGACTACTTCTTCTTACTTTCGAGCGGCACGAGGACGGTGATGTCGTCTTCCGTGATCAGGCCACAGCTGTCTTCGACCTTCACGGTGATCGTGTAGATACGGCCGGTGCCAACTCCCGAACGCTCGGCGCGGAGAAACACACTGTGTCCATCGATGATCTCCCAGTCGGGAGACGTATTGCCGTCATCTACGCCGAGCACCGGCTCGTTGCTGGTCACGCTGAGGCTCTTCGTCAACGTACCGCAGCGGTCGACCGGGGTGTAGGAGACATTGACCTTCACCATCTTGTGGTTCGGCGGGTTCAGCACCGGCTTGTTGACCGAGAGGTTGGTGATCGACGGGAACTTGAAGTAGGCGACCGGCATGTCGTGATCGGAGCTCCGCTCCGGGCGCGTAACGTCGGAGGCGAAGAGGGAAGAGGGGACGGCCGGGAAGTCGGCGTTCGCCCTTCCGACGGCGTATCGCTTCACGTATCCCTCCACGACGCTGTTGACCAGGACGTGGTCGAGCGCCTGCGGTGTCCCTTCGAAGATGTAGGTGTAGCGCTGATCGGCCGGCAATCCATCGGTCAGGTTGATGAAGTCAGGAGTGACGAGGTCGGGGCTCTGAGCAACGACGACCTGGTCGCCGGAAGTCGGCGTCCCCTTGATGATCGAAACCGGATCGGTGTAGCCGTCGTTGAACTCAAAGGCGTTGTAGTCGCCGACGACCATGACGGGGGTGTTGGGATTGTCGGTCTGCAGTCCCTGAATGATTGCGGCTACCGACTCCGCCTGTGCCGTACGCTTGGCGCGAACTCTAGGACCATCGCCGTCGACCAGCTCGGAATCGATGAACGAACGGTTGTGAAGGAGGACCGCGATGAGCGCGCGGCGCCGCGGCGTCGCGGGATCGACGGTGGCGCGGAGCACCAGCGGGGGACGGTCGTGCAGGATGGTTTCCGGATTGATGAACGTCTCGTCGGCTCCGACCTGAGTCACCGAGTCGATCGTGACGCGCGAAGTCTTGACCAGGAACCCGACATGCTGGCTTCCGGTCCCGAACGGAATCAGCCTTGCTTCGTAGCCGGGGTTCGGCTCGCTCGCGGCGACGGCATCGTCGTTGACCTGCGTAGCAAGCGCCTCGAGGGCCGCGAGACTTCCGATTTCCACGTGACCGATGATGTCGGGCGAGCGGAGTATGTTGCGGATGGCGAGGGCCGCCTTCTGTCGCTGGGTCGCGTTGTTGGTGAAATTCTGGATGTTGAATGTAGCGATCGTCACTTCTCCGGCGAGCGGCTCGGGCACAGCGACCGCACTCATGTTGGCCGACGTGACCGGTGGTGTCTCCGGCAGAATCTTGTAGTCGCCGAACGAGAAATCGAGCGGACCGGTAACATCCGACAGCGTTACGCCGGTTGTGACGTTGACGAACGGCGCACCGAGCAGACCGTCGGCGTCGATCATGATCCTCTCCGGGTTACGGTCCCAGATCGGGATGCAGCAGTCGGGGACACCGCTCACCGGATCGGGTGGGATCGGCGCCCCGGTTTCGATGCCGGGCTCGCGCATCGGCCGCGGCACTCCCGGGAGAACTGTGTGTGTCTCCCCGAAGTTGTTCGTTGGCGCGACGGAGGTCAGAGTGGAGGCGTAGAGTCGCATGCCCTCAAACCGCTCCAGCTGCGTGCGGCTGCCGTTCGGGTCGAGCATGCTGATCGTCAAAGTGATGGGTGCTGGCAGAGGATTACCCGTCGAGTGGATTTCCACTTCGCCGGGCAGGGTGCTCGAGATCTGCGTGAGGTCGAAGAACTCCGTCGCGGTCCCCTTGACCGTGACGAAGTCGCCGGGGGTCACGGTCACGATCGGAGTTGCGCTCGTGAACACGAAGATTCCCTCGGAGGTTTCGGGATCGCTGTCAACCGCGTTGTCAGGCGTCTGAAGGAAGAATCCGTTGGACTTTTTCGCGGTGACGATTCCGGTTGTGCTCACGTCCTGATCGAGGTACGGCGTAACCAGCCCGTTGCCCTGAATCTGCGCGATCGAGGCGGGGGTGTACTCGCACGTCCGTTCCGGAGTGTTGCTGTTGCGCGGGTTCGGTGGCGCGGTCTGGAAGTCGATCGAGTTCTGATTCGAATCGAAGCAGCCACCCCGCTTGCGATGGACCGAGTTCGCGGTGCTCGGAGCGGGAGTAGCGGCAGTTCCTTCGAAGCAGTTCGCTCCTCCGAACCCAACCAGATCGATGACTCCGATTGCCGGGCAGGATCCGCTGAGGGCGGTTGTGCTCGAGACGAGTGCCACCTTGCCCGCGGTTGCGGAAAGATTGATGCTGCCCGAAGCGTCTTCGACCGGTAACGGCTCTCCATTGGCCCCGCCGGAGAGCTTTACCAGGTAGTAGCGGCCGGGTCCTATCGATCCGCTCAACGGTGCCGTCTGCCACGTTGTGCCGCTGGATGACGCGTACTGGACCGACCACCCAGCGAGGCTAACGCTCGAGGATCCGTTGTTGAACAGCTCGACGAAATCGTTGGCCAACGGAGCGTTTGAATTACCACCAGCACCGTAGACCTGACTGATGACGACCGTGTACACCGGCGGCGCGAAGTCGTCATTCGTGATCGTGCCGACGCCCTGGCTCTTCGATACTTCCGCGCCGGTGACGTTCGTGACATTGACGAAGAAGGTCTCGGTCGACTCGATCTCCGTATCGCCGTTGACGAGGACTTCAAAGGTGTAGGAGGTCTGTCCCTCGGGGATGGTCTGTCCGATGAGGGTTTTGGCGACGTAGTCGTTATCAGCCGTCGTCGCCGTATCGTTCGAAGTGGCGATGTCGAACGTCACGCCGCCTGATGGCGCGGGTGCATTGAGGCTCACGGTGAACTCGAAGGAGGTCGTACCGGCATTGCCCTCGGGGAGTGTCACGTCGCTGATCGAAAGCGAAAGCACGGCAGGGCCACCGCAGACGTTCGCCGCAGTCGACGAATTGCGTGGCGCAGGAGCGGCCGCGGAAAAGTCGGCGGCATTGTCATCCGTGTCGGTGCAGCCAGCGTCGGCGCGGAAGGCGGCGAGGGTGCTGGTCAGAGTAGGTGCGGCTGCAGAGCCCTCGAAGAAATTCGCATTGCCGTAACCGACGAGATCGAGGATTCTGTCGAGCTGTTCCGCGGTGCAGCCAGTCGACCCGCCGTTGCAGCCGAGAGTGCTCGTTCCCGTGACCAGCGCGACCTTTCCGGCTCCGGCAGCCATGGCTATCGGAGTGGGGTCGATCAGATCCGGTGTCGGCAGAGCGGAGCCAGTGGAGCCTCCAGCCTGCTGGATCAGGTAGTACTTGCCTGGCTGGATGGAGACATTCGGAAGCTCCGTGAGTTGCGTGCCGCTTGACCCGAAGTTCCCGGTTCCAGTCGCCGAGGCGTACTGAATCGACCAGCCGTTGATGCTCACCGCCGAAGTTCCACGGTTGAAGAGCTCGACGTAGTCGTGGGTGTAGGGCGCTCCGCTGTTGCCCCCTCCCCCGTACACCTGGCTGATTACGATGTCCGAGGCCGTAGCGACGGGGGTTAGTGCGAACAGACAGACTACGACGAGCAGAGCTCCGCGTGAGAGCAAACGGCGCATGAACGATCCTCCAAGAATCCGGGCAGTTTGGATTTGAAAATGAGTCGGGAATCGAATGATCGCAGATCGATCCTCGGCCGACAACCACCCGGCGCCCCATTTCGATTCTTTTTTACATGGAGGCGGGCGCTGCATTACTGCACCTGCACAGGGCGTCAGATCTTTCTCAGGGGGCCACGAGCTCGACACCCGGGAAATAGGTTCGATAGCGCTGCGTGTCACGAGTGAGGAGCCGCAGCCCCGCGATCGCCGCGTGCGCACCGATGTAGAAATCGGGGAGCGGGGCGCGGCGCGTTCCACCGTGACGGCGATACGCGAGAAACGCTTTGCCGGCGAGGAAAGCGGCTTCGTATGGCAACGGCTCTCGCCGGAAAAACTCCGCCGGCAGCGCCTCGTCGAGTTCTTCAATCGATTCGAAGCCGATCGAAACTTCAGCGTAAACAATCGGATTGATCACCAGAAGTGATGCCTCCGCGAGCCGGGCGAGGGTTTCGGAGGACCATCGGCTCCAGACAGGATCGTCGGTAGCGATGTCTAGGATGACATTGCTGTCTACCAGCACGGCGGCGGGCATCTCAGCCTCGGGTCAGTTTCATGATCTCGTCGGTGGAGAGCTTCGTCGTGGCCCGGCCTCGAATCCTTCCGACGACGTTTGCGGCGCGCGAGCTCCGCCCTTTCGCCTTGACGATCTGAACCGCGTTCCCCTTGATGACGAAATCGACTTCGGTCTCGGGCAACAGACCGAGTCGCTCCCGAACCTCACGTGGGATTGTGACCTGCCCCTTCGATGTGATTCTCATCGGGTCGCACCTCGTTGTAGGATTCCTACCTGTACGATTCTTACCAGTTCGATTCTTACAACGCCCTCCTCGCCAGAGAATTCCGGTCGAGTCGATTGACCACGGTCGCGTTCGCAGACGCTCCTCAGTCGCCCTGGTATTCAGCCACCATCGCGAGCTCACTCGCGATTCTGCGGCGTACGATCCAGAACCAGCCACCGACGACGATCGCAGAAGCGCCGAGCAGAAGCACGGAACGAAGCGTGAGGCGATCAAACCACGCAAGCTGACCGACGATCGCGATCACCTCCACGACGAACAGAGCGAGCCCGAATCGCAGCGACTGACGCTGCCGGCGCGCGCGTAGCGTGGTGAGGCGTGCGTAGTCCGCGGTGCTCTCGCCGATGTTCCGCCAGGTACCTCGGCGATTCCACACGACGAAGGCAACGGCGATGGCGACGAACGTCCAGACGGTCACCACCCAGACGATCTCCCACGCCTCGACGCCATTCCGGAGGACGAAGTACGTGAGCCATGCGAAGCCGGCGATGACGGCATGCGGTCGCCGTCGACGCGTACCTCGATGCGCATCGGTTGCTTCGAAAGAACGGCCTCGAATGTCAGAGACTCGAGATCGCCTCGATCCGACTCTACCGATACGGTCTCGAAGCGCATCTCAATGCTCTTGCGAGCCGCGCAAAGACTTCGTTGCGCGTTCTGCCGGCTTCGGCCTCTTCCACTGCATATCCGACCGGCGTATCGCCAACCGAGAAGACATACCACCGCTGCTCGGCGTGGACGCCGAGGGAGATCAGAAACAGGAGAGCCAGTCGTATCCATCGCATGAATGTGTAGTCCCACCGGCCGAGGATTTCTTACAGGGTGCTTGAGGACGCCGCCACGTTTGCAGCGTCGCCGCCCTATACTGCCGGCTTCGCCGAGATCGGTCGGACAGTGGGATCGTCACGCCTTTCCGGTGTTTTCTATGCTCTCCGGTGCCGACTGCCTGCCGACGATTACCACCGAGCGTCTGTGTCTCCGTTGGCTCGAGTCGACGGATGTGCCGGCGCTGTACGAGATTTTCGGTGACCCGGAGGTCTGCCGGTACTGGAGCCGGGGGCCTCTTCCTGATCTAGACGCAGCCGCCGTACTGCAGAAGGAGATCGCGCAGTACTTCGAGGAGCGCTCGCTGTTTCAGTGGGGTGTCGCCGAGCGCAGCACAGACCGGGTGGTTGGTACGTGTACGCTCGCGGCTCTATCGGTTCAGCACCGGCGCGCCGAGCTCGGGTACGCGCTGGCGCGTAGCGCCTGGGGACGAGGGTACATGGCTGAAGTGCTGCCGGCGCTGTTGGCGTTTGCTTTCGACACGCTCGATCTGCATCGGATCGAGGCGGATGTCGACCCGCGGAACGAGCGCTCGATCGGGCTTCTGGAGCGGCTGGGATTCATGCGAGAGGGATATCAGCGCGAGCGATACCAGGTAAGCGGTGAGATTCAGGACGCCGCGTTGTACGGATTGCTCCGTCCCGATTGGGCGAGCCAGAGAGGTTCAGCGGCGTCCGGCCATTCAGTCGAGGTGACCACTTAACGCTGATCGATCCGGCGGCGGTACCTCCATGATCTGAACATCGAGCCGCAGAGTGGCACGATTCGTTCTTTGGCGAAGTTCGTGACGCTGGAGAAGCTGGCGCGGCTCGGATACGCGTCGATCGGGATCGTCTACCTGGTGATCGGAGGCCTCACTGCGACGGCGGCGCTGGGACGCCGCGGCACGGCGGGGGATCAGAACCATGCTGCAACCTTCATCCTCGCGCAACCGTTCGGACGCGCGATCCTCGCGGTGATGGCGGCCGGACTTGCCGGCTACGTGCTCTGGCGCCTGGTCAGCGGGGTGACCGACTCGGAAAGAAACGGGAAGGACGCGAAAGGAGTCGCCGCCCGCCTCGGCAGCATCCTGCGTGGCCTCGTGTATGCCGGGTTCCTCGCGGAGTTGATTCGACTCGTTGCGCGCGGCGGCGGCAGTCGCGATGGCGACGCGCAGGCAGATCACCTCGCGGCGCGCGTACTGGCCGCGCCCTTTGGCGGGGTCGTGATGGTGGTCGTCGGCCTGGCGGTGGTGAGTTACGGGGCCTACCAGCTATACGCGGCGTGGGAATCGCGACTGAGCGAGAAGCTGCGGCTCGGCGCTCTCGACCCACGCGTACGACGGAACGTCGTGGCGGTCTCCCGATTCGGGATCGCAGCGCGTGGGGTGGTGTTCTTCATCATCGGCGGATCGCTCGTCGTTGCAGCTACACGCAACACCCCTTCAGAGGTGCATGGAACCGCGGGCGCGCTCGATGCTCTGCCGCTTCCACTCCTCGTGGCGGTCGGCTTCGGGCTGGCAGCCTACGGCGTCTATGCGCTCGTCAATGCCCGCTATCGACAGATTGCCACCTGAGCGGCCACGCCGCGCATGAGAAGCCTCCCCCGGATCCACGGACGAGAGCAGTCGTATGTCGCGCTATGCTCCGCGTCATGACCGGTTCGCTCGGCCTCGAGATTCTCGGCTACGCCGCCTCGGTGCTCATCGCCACCTCGCTGATGATGCGTTCGATCGTTCGTCTTCGCATCTTCAATCTCGCCGGAGCGGCGACGTTCTCGCTTTACGGATTTCTGATCGGCGCGATTCCTGTCGGCGTCTTGAACCTGCTGACGGCGTCGATCAATATCGTGCAGCTCATCCGGCTGCGCAGACGGCGAGAGATCTTCCGCATTCTGGAAGTACGGCCGGAGGCCCAGTATCTGAATTACTTCCTCGAGTTCCAGAAAGAGGACATCGGTCGCTTCTTTCCGACGTTTCGAGTTACGGCAGAGGAGTCTCTCGACGGTGAACGTGTCGCGCTCTTCGTCCTTCGCGACCTCGTGCCAGCGGGCGTACTGCTCGGAACCATCCGGGAGGGTCGCTTCGAAATCGATCTCGACTATGTGGTTCCGCAATACCGCGACCTGAAGATCGGCCAGTTCCTGTTTCGCGATGAGGCCGACTTTTTCCGCCGCCGCGGTGTTCGCGAGATCGTCTGTCCGGCCTTCAGCAGGATTCACGAGGGCTACCTCGAGCGGATAGGATTCACGCCTCTGGATGCCGGCGCGCAGAGCTACCGGCTTTCACTCGACTGAGAACTTGTTCTCAGGAATTCTTCACGAAGGTGATCGACACATGAAGGTCTGCGAGCAACATCGTCACGAGCACCGGCAGCTACCCTGCCCGTGGCCCGATTGCGTGCAGGGCGAGAACGCGGCTGATTCGTTCGAGATCCCGCGCCACAGCGGTGCCGGACAGATGACCCGTGCCGAAGGGCACTTCGACGAGCTCCCGGCTCCCCGCCTGTTCCAACGCACGCCCTGGAACTGCGAGAACTGCGGCGCCACCGGATGGACCTGGGTGGAAGCGGGCGCCGAGTTGCGCATGGATCGATGCCCTCACCGGCGTCCCGCGACAGTCCGGCCGCGCAGCAGTGTGCGCAGGCCGTAGCCGCACGTCCGCAGCGCTCGACGGCCGACAATCGCGATTTCGTCCTCTATCGCTAGAATAAGCAGCAGCAGCTCTGCTGCCGTACGGAGGCGATGAATGGAATGGTTGTCGGATCCACAGGCGTGGATCGCTCTTCTGACGCTGACTCTGCTCGAGATCGTCCTCGGGATCGACAACATTATCTTCATCTCGATCCTCGTCGGAAGGTTGCCGGTCCACCAGCAGGCGCGGGGACGATTCATCGGTCTCGCGCTGGCGATGGGGATGCGCGTCGTACTGCTCTTCTCGCTCGCCTGGATCATCCGGCTCACGGCGCCGTTGTTCTCCATCGCAGGGCATGAGATATCGGGGCGTGACCTCATCCTGTTGGCCGGAGGGTTATTCCTCCTGGCCAAGGCGACGCACGAGATCCACGCCAAGCTCGAAGGGCCCGAGGGAACGAAGGTGGCGGCCATCGCGCCATCTTTCGGGGCCGTGCTGTTTCAGATCGCCATCCTGGATATGGTCTTCTCTCTGGACTCGGTCATTACCGCAGTCGGGATGGTGAAGGACATAGGCGTGATGGTGACGGCAGTCGTCATCTCCATTGGCGTGATGATGCTCTCGGCCGGCTCCATCAGTGCGTTCGTCGACCGTCACCCGACGGTGAAGATGCTGGCGCTGAGCTTTCTGCTGATGATTGGACTCGCACTGATTGCCGAGGGGTTCGACGTCCACATTCCGAAGGGCTATATCTACTTTGCGATGGGCTTCTCGGTGTTCGTCGAATTGCTGAACGTCCGTCTGAGAGGCATTTCGTCGCCGGTCAAGCTGCA
This sequence comes from Thermoanaerobaculia bacterium, assembly GCA_036385045.1. GTDB lineage: Bacteria > Acidobacteriota > Thermoanaerobaculia > Gp7-AA8 > Gp7-AA8 > QHVT01. The sequence goes on from DASVLC010000263.1 coordinate 9,700, forward strand.
CGACGCGTATCAGGAGAAGGAGAGCTGATCGTTCGAGTTGCGAAGACTGGGGTACAGGTCATGCTGATTCGTTTCAGTTGCGCCGCCGGTCGACGCGACTGATCAGATCGAACGCTTCTGCGCTGCGCAGCCATCGTTCGAACCCTCGGATCGATCGAAACCGGAGCACCTGGTCGTCCTTAACATTGCCCCCGCGTGCCCACCAGCCTCCGATACCGACACGTGCTCCACGTTCATGGCAAATCCCCGTCAAGCGGTAGAAATCGGGCTGGGTGAATGGACGTCCACTGCGCGCGGTCAGCAGTACCAGGGCGGGTGCGTCGCGGAACGCGGTGGCGGCAAGTGCGCCCCACGGAACGTCTGCGCCGACATAATCAGCACGCCAGCCGTTTCGTTCCAGCGCGAGCCTGACCATGCGCAATGGAAGATCGTGCAGTTCGTCAGGAGGTGCGGCGAGAATCGCACGCGGTGCCGACGTTCCGGCACCGGGGCGCGGGCGGTGTGAGTCGATGAGCTCAGCGAGAAGGTAGGAAGCTCGATGTTCGTCTTCGACCGACCACTGCTGACTTGCCCAGAGTTCACCGATTTTCCTGAGCGTCGGGCCGACCAGGGTGTCGAGGTCCTCGCTGGTGAGCTGGCCGAGTGCCTGTCGCAGCTGGCCCTCGTCGCATTTCTGCAGCGCTATCAGCAGCAGGTTTGACCGGTCAGCTTCCGAGGCGACGGAGGGAGTGAAGGTCAGAAGCGGATCAGGGAGTTCGGGCGATACGAATCCGCGATCGCGCGCAAATGCGGCGACATCATTCATGTCGTATCGCCGGTGTCCTCCGAGCGTCCGCATCGATCGAAGGGCGCCTTCATCGGTCCACCGCTTGATCGTCGAGACCCCTACGCCCAGAGCGGCAGCCACCTGACTGCTACTGAGATGAGCGCCTGAGTACAACTGCCGGGCCATCGTCGTTGTGACGGTAGCAGCGCCTTCTCTGAGTCGCAACCGGGGAGCGCACCCGTCACGGTGAGTTTCAGAACTCCAACCGTGGTGGGATGCGTCGGCACTGCCCACCGACGGCGGGGCGCCGCGTCTGAGGAAGGGAAAATAAAGCACGTCGAGCGCGAAGGCGTACTACACGATTTGGCGCTGATCTGTCGGTCGTTCCTTGCCCGTGCCACCGTTGCCCTTCTCCCCCCCGCGCCTCTTGCGGGGGGAGAGGGGCGACAGATCTCACGTTCGGCGAGGCGTCATGTCGCGCAAGAGATCGAGTTGAGTGGTGTCAGGACGCTGTTCAACTCACGGAATCTCTTGAAACTTGTCTGCCGACCGGGGCGATGAGTCCGGCCGAACGGCGTTCGAAACGAATGAACAGGAGAATGGCGACAACGGTCAGGCCCGCGCAGAGTCCCCACCAGAGTCCGACCACTCCCATCTCTTTGTAGAAACCAAGATAGAGCGCGGTGGGTAGTCCGACGAACCAGTGTCCGATCAGGTTGGCCAGGAAGGCGTACGTCGTGTCGGCGGCGCCGCGCAGGACACCGGCTCCGACCGCCTGAATGCCATCGGAAAGCTGGAACACCGCGGCCACGAGCATCAGAGGGATCGCTGTGGCGATGACTGCTTCCTGGTCGGTCACCATGCGCGCCAGCGCCCGCGGCATGAACGCGAAGAGAGATGCCGCGACGCCCATGACCAGAATGCCACCGATGAAGGCGGCGTGACCCGCGCTCCTGGTCGCATGACGATCGCCGGCGCCGATCCCGATTCCGACTCGCACCGAGCCGGCGGCAGCGATGCCGAGAGCCACGGTGAACGTGAACGATGCGAGTGCGATGACGAGATTGTGTGCGGCCAGGTGCATCGTGCCGAGACGGGCGGCGAGCACGCCGACGAGAGCGAAAATCCCGACTTCTGCTCCCATCTGGAGTCCGACCGGTGTGCCTACTCGAAATGCCTGTGCCACCTCGCGACTGCTCCACCGATGATTAACCCGCCCCGGAACCTCGATTGCGCGAATAGCGAACGCGACGATCGCGAGCTGAAGAGTCGTACAGAGAACCGTCGCGATCGCAGCACCGGCGATTCCGAGAGAGGGGATCACCCGCAGAGGTCCGGTCCAGGAGGGAAGGACACTCCCGCCGAACACCAGCACCACGGTGGCGAAGAGATTGAACACGTTCGCGATCACCATCGAAACGAGAAGTGGTCTCGTGATTCCGAGCGCCTGCAGGTAGGACCGCGCTACGTAGAAGAGCAGGTGAGGAAGCAGGCTCACTATTCTGATGAACAGGTATGTCTGAGCCGGATCGATCAGTTCCGCCTCTGCCCCGATCGCGGGCAGCAGAAGCGTGGCGACGAGAAGGATGGCCGTCAGCACGCCGGCGATCACGATGGCAAGCCAGATCCCCTGCCAGAAAATTCTTCGAGCGCCCTGGTGATCTCCGGCGCCGACGGCTTGAGAAACCAGCGGATCAACCCCGAGAACGATTCCCATCCCGATGATGGCGAAGGCGAAAAAGAAGGCATTCCCGAGACCGGCAGCGGCGAGCTCACGTGCTCCGTACCGGCCCAGGACGGCGACGTCCACCAGCCCCATGAGCTGAGAGCCGGCCTGTGCGGCGGCGAGCGGGACAGCCAGGCGGAACAACTCGCGCAGCTCGTGACGAAAGACCGCTGCAGGCATGAGAGGCGGGATTCTAGTAGGATTACCAGCCTTTTGCGGGAGTTGCCGGCAGAACGGGCAGCTCAACCTCGCCAGTCAGGAACCCAACATGCGCTATCTCGTCACCGGCGGCGCCGGTTTCATCGGATCGAACTTCGTCAGATACATCTTTCAGAAATACGGCGACGACGCTCAGGTCGTGAACCTCGACAAGCTGACCTACGCCGGCATCCGCGAGAACCTCGCGGAGTACGAGGGAAAGAAGAACTACCGCTTCGTGCATGGCGACATTGCGAAGCCTGAGGACGTCGCCGAGGCGTATCGTGGCGTCGACGGAAGCGGCGTCGACGTCGTGGTGAACTTCGCGGCTGAGACCCACGTCGACCGCTCACTCATGGAGGCGGGTACCTTCATCGAGACGGATGTACACGGAGTGCTCGTCCTGCTCGAGGAAGCGCGGAAGCACGCCCCCGGACTGAAGCGCTTCGTTCAGATCTCCACCGATGAGGTCTACGGCTCGATCGACAGCGGCTCGTTCCACGAAACGGATGCGCTCAATCCACGCAATCCATATTCAGCCTCGAAGACAGGCGGCGACCGGATGGCCTACGCCTACGCGCAAACGTACGGCATGCCGGTCATCGTGACCCGCGCCTCCAACAACTACGGCCCGTTCCAGTATCCGGAGAAGCTGATTCCGCTTTTCGTGACGAACGCGATCGACGACCAGCCGCTGCCTCTCTACGGCGACGGAAAGAACGTGCGGGACTGGCTCTTCGTTACCGACCATTGCGCCGCGATCGATTTCCTCATCGAGCATGGTGAGAACTCGGAGACCTACAACATCGGCGGCGGGAACGAGATGGAGAACCGCGAGATCACCGCGCGGATCCTCGAGCTCCTTTCAAAGCCCGACACACTGATCAAGCGCGTCGCCGACCGGCAGGGGCACGACCGCCGCTACTCGATCGACACCACGAAACTCGAGAGCCTCGGATTCCACTGCGCCACCGGTTTCGACGAAGGTCTCGAGCAAACCGTCCGCTGGTACATCGACAACGAGCCGTGGTGGCGCGCCATCAAAGAGCGGAGCGCCGAATACCGGGCGTACTACGAGAAGCAGTACGCCGGGCGGTAGGGTTCCTCGGAGTTCCTCGGAGTTCCTCGGGGTTCCTCGGAGTTCCTCGGAGTTCCTCGGAGTTCCTCGGGTTCCTCGGAGTTCCTCGGTTCCTCGGGTTGAGTGAGGGGGCGGCGCAATCTTGCCTGTCATCCTGAGCCGCCGTAACCCCGGGGGCGGGTGTGTGGGCGAGAGGGGTGAAGGACGGTCGAAGGACCCCCCTCATCGTGCGCGAGGGTGGTTGGGCGATGTTTTCTGCCCGGTCGTCGGCAAGGGATCCCTCTCCGTCCTCCGCCCCTCACACCCACACGCCCGCCCCCGGGGCTCCGGCGGCTCGGGATGACAGGCATGTGGGTGGCGAGCAAAGCCACCCGAGGAACCGAGGAACTCCAGAAACCGAGGAACTCCGTGAACTCCGAGGAACCCCCACGCAACCTCCGTCCCATCCCCCCGTATCTCATTTCGGGAGGTACCTGGCATGTTCGAGCTCCTCGGGCTGATCGCATTTCTAGTCGTTGGCGGCATCGTGATCGGCGCCTTCATCGCGGTTCTCGCGTTCGCGAAGCTGCTTCTGAACGTGATACTCCTGCCGGTCAAGATCATCTTTCTGCCGATCATTGCCATTCTGGTACTCGTGAAGCTGGCGGTTCTGCTGACGGTTGGTGTGGCGGTCGTCGGTGTCATGGTTGCCGTGCTTGTCCCGCTTGCCGTCGTTGCGGCGATGGTCATTGTTCCAATTGCAGTGATCGCCTCGATTGCGTGACAACGACGTGACGGCCGGAAAACCCTGGCTGGAGCCGTTTTTGCTGAGGCGGATCGCGTGGAAGAACGAAAACGTGCGCTTGTAGTAGATGACGACGATCCGATCCGGACGATGTTGTCCAAGATCATCGAGCGGCAGGATCTCGACGTCGACACGGCGCGCGACGGCGTCGAAGCGATTGAGAAGCTCGACGCCGACGGCTATTCGGTTCTGCTCCTCGATCTGATGATGCCGCGCGTTGATGGCTACGGTGTTCTCCAGCACTTGAAGGCGACGCGACCGGAGTTGCTCGACTGCACCATCATCGCTTCCGCTGTACCTGAAAGCGAGATCCTCAAGCGTTTCGATATGCCGGTATTCCGGGTCCATGCGAAGCCATTCGATGTCGCGCGGTTGATCGCTGACGTCCGTGAATGTGCTGGAGTTGGCGTCACCGATTCCGGTTCGGACCCCGTTGTATGATCGGTTCGTGGTACGTCGGTCCGAGTGGGTCAGTGAGGAGGGGGCGAGCAGGCTGCTGCGGCTTGCTCCTCCGGTCATCGCAGCCTATGCCGGCCGCGGCTACATAAGATCCAACGGTCACGACCGCCCCGCTGCGGAGCGTCGTTATCTGCGAGCCGACGTTCTATCCCTCCGCGATCGTGCAGGCGCCGATGAAGAGAGTGCGCGATGGGATCTCCCGTCGATCGAGAGCGGGACGACCCGGATCGCGAGCGGACGCCTCTTCTATCGCGGACACGACGTCTGTGAGCTGACTGCGGAACGGTCTCTCGATGAGGTGGCCTCGCTTCTCTGGACGGGATCGTTCGAAAGTGAGATTGGCGACACGCCTCTTCACGCGATCGCGGGAGGTGCGGCGGGCGACGACCTTCCATTCATCAGCAAAGCGCAGGCGGTCCTGCCAATGGTCAGCGCGCGTGATTCCCTTGCGCTGAACCTCGAGCCGCTCGCGGTCGCTCAGAGCGGCTGGCGCATTCTCAACCTGCTGGCGAGCGTGGCGGCCGACAGTTCCGACCTTGCTCCTGCGATCGAAGAGACGCTTGCAGGAGTCTGGTCGCGTGACAACGGCCCCTCCCTGAAGAAAGGAAAGGGGCCGGTTCTCGCGGAGTTTCTGCGGGTCGCGTTGATCCTGTGCGCTGACGACGACCTCGACGCCTCCTCGATTGCCGCTCGCTGCATCGCCTCGGCCGGAGCGAATCCGTATTCGGTCGTTCTCGCAGGCCTTGCCGCAATGGGAGGCCCACGGAGCGGCGCTGCGATCGGCCGGGTCGCGTCACTGTTTGACGAGCTCGCAGACGTGCGCGACAGAAAGAAAGCGCTCGTCAGACGTTTCGATCGTGGCGAGGGACTCGAGGGATTCGGTCACCCGCTGTTCCCCGCGGGGGATCCTCGGGCCGCGCTGCTGCTGGAGATGCTCCCGGCATCGAGGGAGACGGCCGCCGCGAGGAGAATCGAGGCTGCGGCCGCAGCTGTGGCCGGAGTGAAGCCGAATCTCGAGTTCGCCCTCGTCGTGCTCGAGCGCGCGATGCGTCTGCCTGGCGGCTCGGCGCTCATAATCCTGGCCATCGGCAGGACGATCGGGTGGATTGCTCACGCCATCGAACAGTATGGGACTGGCTGCGTGATCCGGCCCCGCCTCGCCAGTACGTGACCTGCCGTCAGCGGAGGATCGTCTCTTCGCGTCGTGGCCCTGTGGAGACGATCGCCGCTTTCGTCTCAGTCTCGTCCTCGACGAAGCGGATGTAGTCGCGAGCCTCGACCGGCAGTTCTTCGTGCGATGTCATGCCCATGGTCGAGCGCTTCCAGCCGCGGAAGGTGCGATACAGCGGCTCGCACTCGTTCTCCGAGAAGGCGAAAGAGGGGAATGTGCTCCACTCCTCGCCGCGGACTCGATAGCCGGTGCAGACACGGATCTCGTCGAGCTCGTCGAGAACATCGAGTTTCGTTAGAGCGATCTCGTCGAGACCGTTCAACATCGCCGAGGTGCGCAAAATGGTGAGATCGAGCCAGCCGGTGCGCCGCGGCCGGCCTGTGACGGTGCCGAACTCGTTGCCGCGCTTCCGAAGATGCTCGCCCTCTTCGCCGTGTAACTCGGTCGGAAACGCTCCACTGCCGACGCGCGTCGTGTACGCCTTTGCGACGCCAATGACCTGGTGAATGTGTTTCGGAGCGACGCCGAGGCCACTGCAGACGCCGCCGACGACCGTGTTGGAAGAGGTGACGAACGGGTAGGTGCCATGGTCGATGTCGAGCATCGTTCCCTGCGCCCCTTCGAACATGACCCGCTTCTTCGCACGAATCTGGTCGTTGATCCAGCGCATTCCGTTGGTGATGCGGTTCGCCAGAATCTCACCGTAGCGGACGTAGTCGTCGGCAACCTTCGACGGATCGATCGGTTCCTTGCCGTAGATCTGCGAGAGCATCCCGTTCCGCTCGCTCGCCCCGCGCGAGATCTTTTCGCGCAGCACGGCCGGATCGAGCAGGTCGGCAATCCGCACTCCAAAGCGCGAGACTTTGCTTTCGTAGGCAGGGCCGATGCCGCGTCCTGTGGTACCGATCTTCCCTGTGCCGGCTGCCTCCTCGCGCGCCAGGTCGAGTGCCTTGTGGTAGGGGAGGATGCAATGCGCCGAGTCGCTGATCAGCAGGTTGTCCTCGATCACGACTCCGGCAGCGCGGAGGTTGTCGATCTCCTGCAGAAGCGCCTCGGGATCGATGACCATCCCGTTTCCGAGCAGGCAGAGCTTGCCGGGATGGAGGATGCCGGACGGAATCAGCCTCAGCGCGAAATGCTGGTCGGCGAACTTGACCGTGTGACCGGCGTTGTGGCCCCCTTGATACCGAGCCACGACGTCGAAGCGCTCGCAGAGCAGGTCGACGATCTTCCCCTTCCCTTCGTCGCCCCACTGCGTCCCGACAACCGCCACATTCTGAACCTGGTCTCTCATTGAACGGCGCGGAGACTAGCACATTGACGCGTGGTGTCGGAATTGCTCGCCTATCCCCCGGGGCGCTATATTGCCCTTCTTCGGAGGCCCAGATGGAGATGCAGAACCTTACACCGGTTCCGGAACCGATCTACTCGCCCGCCGCCGTGACGGCCGAGCAGTTCGTCGATGGCGTCCGCGCCCTTTCCGAAGGAGTCATCACCAAACAAAAGATCTACGATTACCTGGTCGCCTACGAGATCCGTCCCGACGACCTCGAGCGTTACAAGAGCTGGCTGCCCGACCGCCATACGCGCAACAAGATCTTCCGCAACGAAATGATCGAGGTGATGCTCATCTGCTGGCCCGTCGGTGCCGTCACTCCCCTCCACACGCACAACGGACAGCTCGGCTGGATGACGATGCTCGAGGGGAAACTGGTCGTCGAGAACTATCGCAAGATCGAGTGCAACCGTCCGGAGAACCAGCAGGTCGTCGGCATGGACTGTCTCGCTGGCGCGACGAAGATCGAGATGGAGCATCTCGCCAACGAGTTCGCCATCCCGGGTGGTCCTCTCAATACAGTCGACAAGACCCAGACCATCCACCGCATTCGCAATGATCGCGAGTGGAACGAACGTGCGGTCAGCATGCATGTCTACTCGCTGCCGATCGACTCCTGCGTTGTCTTCGATATGGAAGCGCAGCACTGCTATCGCCGCGACCTCAAGTACGACAACGAGTAGCAGGGCCGAGGGCCGAGGAGGCAGGGCTGAGCGACGAGGGCGCCAGGGGGTCGCGCGGCTCGCGCGATCGCCGATGGCGTTTCGCCATCGGAGCGCTCAGGAGACGGTCGACGACCCATTGATGGGCGTGTCTTGGGAGTTGGCTCACTCATGGGTTGGCCTGCACCTCCAAAGCCCGCCGCCGGCCGGGAGGCCGGCGGGGATCGCGCGGGCCGCGCGACCCCCAACACGCGCGACTCCCTGTTTCACCCCCTCGGCCCTCGGCCCTGCTTCACAGATATCATTCCCCCATGACGATTCTCTCTACGCTTTCCGAAGAACTCAGTCAGATGTCGGCGGCTGGAACCATGAAACGCGAGCTCGCCCTGAAAGGGCCGCAGGGGCCGGTCGTCGAAGTCGAAGGCTTCGGCGAGGTGGTTATGCTCACGTCGAACAACTATCTCGGCCTCGCGAACCATCCGGCGATCAAGGAGGCGGCGAAAAAGGGAGAGCATGACTTCGGCTATGGTCTCGCCTCGGTACGGTTCATCTGCGGCACACAGACGATCCATCGCGAGCTGGAAGAGAAGATCGCGGAGTTCTTCGGTACCGAGGACACGATTCTTTATGGCTCGTGCTGGAACGCGAATGAGGGGCTATTCCAGACGGTCACGACCGATCAGGACGCGATCGTCTCCGACGAGCTGAATCACGCCTCGATCATCGACGGCATCCGCCTGGCGAAAGCAAAGAAGGAAAGGTATAAGAACCGTGATCTCGACGATCTGCGGCGGGCGCTCGAGGCGACGAAGGAGAGTCGTAACCGTCTGGTCATGACCGACGGCGTGTTCTCAATGGAAGGCTCGCTCGCTCCTCTGCCGGAGATCATCGAGCTCACGCGCGAGTACGACGCCTTCCTGGTTGTCGATGAGTCGCATGGAACGGGTGTTCTCGGTAAGACCGGACGCGGAACCCCTGAAGAGCTCGGAGTCTTCGGAAAGATCGATGCCTACACGTCTACGCTCGGAAAGGCGCTCGGGGGCTCACACGGCGGGTTCACCACCGGTCCGAAAGTCCTGGTCGAATACCTCCGGCAGAAGTCGCGGCCCTATCTCTTCTCGAACACACTGCCGCCTGCAGTAGTGATGGGCTCGATCGCGGCAATCGATCTGCTGCAGCGCGACACGAGTTTCATTACACGGCTTCACAAGAACACCCGGCATTTCCGTGACGGCCTGATCGCGAAGGGCGTTCGAGTCCGTGAAGGCATGCATCCGATCGTCCCGATCATGATCGGCGATACGGCGAAGGCGATCGCGATGTCGAAAGAGCTCCTCGCGCGAGGGATCTACGTCTCGGGCTTCGGGTTCCCGGTAGTTCCGCAGGGACAGGCGCGCCTCCGTTGTCAGATCAGCGCCGCGCACACCCGCGAGCACCTCGATCGCGCGATTGCTGCGATTGTCGAGGTGGCGGAGGAGTTCGGAGTGCTGGGGTAACCGCCCCCGTAAAGATGTTTGAATGAGAGAGTCAAAGACCGGGCTCGGGCTCGGGTCCGGGCGCGGACGAGCCTGATGCACGCG
>DASVLC010000264.1:0-7055 GCA_036385045.1 Thermoanaerobaculia bacterium
TCGCCGCTCCGAGCATCACATCGCAGGGACACGGATGCCTCCGCTGCTTTCACTCGGCTGGTGGCTCGCCCATTTCATGGTGATGAGGAAGGTCAAGGAGCGACTCGGCTTTCACCGGATGCGGCTCGCCTTCAGCGGTGCCGCACCGATCGCTCCCGACGTGCTTCGCTTCTTTCACGCGATCGGGCTGCACCTGGTCGAAGGATACGGGCAGACGGAGGGGACCGGAGTCACGACCGCATCGACCGTCGCGGCGTTCAGGCCGGGAACGGTGGGGCGGCCGCTGCCGGGGTGCGAGTTGAAGATCGCCGAGGATGGGGAAATTCTGGTTCGTTCGCCCGGGGTCTTCGCAGGCTACTTCGGGGACGCGGCGGCAACCGCAGAAACACTGCAGGATGGATGGCTGCACACCGGCGACGTCGGAGCGCTCGACGAGGATGGATTCCTCAGGATCGTCGACCGGAAGAAGGACGTGATCATCACGGCCGGCGGCAAGAACATCGCGCCGCAGGTGATCGAGAACAAGCTGAAGTTCAGTCCATACATCAACGACGCCATCGCGATCGGCGATGCGCGCAAGTTCGTTTCCGCGCTGATCGTCCTCGACGAAGAGAACGTCTCGAAGTTCGCGCAGGAGGAGCGGATCCCGTTCTCCACCTATGCCGACCTCGCCGCCAGTCAGGACGTCCGGCGGCTGATCGACGGCGAGGTGCAGCGTGTCAACGACGAGCTCGCCCGAGTCGAACAGGTGCGGACCTTCACCATCCTTCCAAACCGGCTCTACGAGGAAGAGGGCGACGTCACGCCGACGATGAAGGTCAAGCGACGTGTGCTCGAGAAAAAGTACGGAGAGCTGATCGAGGCGATGTACAGGGAAGGGTGAGAAGCGGCGCCGGTTTCAATGCTCCTGCTCGCTTGCCGCCGAATCTCGCGCTGCTATCGTTCCCAATCAGGGAGGACGGCCGATGATCACCAACGAGCAGACCGGAACCAACATCGCGGAAGTCGTAGACGGAATCTACCGCATCAACACACCGATCGAGATTCCGGGCGGCGCATTCTCGTTTAACCAGTATCTGGTCGTCGACGACCAGCCGCTCCTGTTTCACACCGGACCGCGTCGATCGTTCCCGCTCGTCCGCGATGCGGTGTCGCGCGTTCTGGCGCCCGAGAAACTCCGCTGGATCGCCTTCTCGCACGTTGAGTCCGACGAGTGCGGATCGCTGAACGAATGGCTCGCTATAGCGCCCGACGCACGGCCGCTGTGCAGCGCGACGGCAGCGATGGTTTCGGTGGCCGATCTCGCCGACCGCGAGCCACACGGCATGACCGACGGAGAAACCCTCTCGCTCGGACGAAAGACGATGCGATGGTTCGATACGCCCCATCTTCCGCACGGATGGGAGACCGGCTACCTCGCCGACGAGACCTCTCGAACACTGTTTTGCGGTGATCTCTTCAGCCAGCCGGGACGGGGCGATGATCCGCTCGTCGAAACGGACATTCTCGGACCGAGCGAAGCCTTCCGTCAGGCGATGGATTACTACTCGCACAGCAGGAACGCGGGAGCGCTGATCGAAAAGCTCGCCGCCTTCGGTCCCGACACACTTGCCTGCATGCACGGGAGCGCGTGGCGAGGAGATGGCGCCACGTTGTTGCGCGCGCTGGGCAGTTCGCTCGACGCGTCCTGAGCCGCTTTCCTACGTCGCGCGAAGCGACGACCACGTAAACAGAAACGGGTGTCGGCGTTGCCACCGACACCCGCATGGTTACTCGAGGGAACTGATCAGCTGGCAGCCTGGCTGGCTTCCACGATATTGAACTGCTGCGTGTTGACCTTCTCGTCTCCGATCCAGACTTCGGCGCGATAGTCACCGAGTGACCACGAGCTCGTATCCTGAGCGGTGAAGTTCAGGTACTTCTGACCGGCAACGACAGGCTTGTCCTCTTCGTTGATCTTCGTCTCGTTCGGGCCGTACCAGACCACCTTGACGGTCGAGTTCGGCGGTGCGTCGCCCACTTCCATCGCGAGATGAATCGGCTGACCAGGCGCAAAATCGTCGCCCGTTCGACCGGTGACCATCGATCCATCCGGACCGAGCTCGCTGCCGATGGTGACATCGTCAATCCATGACTGCGCGACGATCGGCGAAACATCCGACGGGCTACCCATTCCGGGCTGTTCGATTGTCGTCGTGTCTGCCGGCGCTTCCGCCGTCTCATCACGGCCACACGCGGCGAAGGTGAGTGCTGTGATCAGGACCAGCACAAACATTAGGGATTTCTTCATACAAATTTCCTCCGGCCTCGGCTTTAGCAGAACACGTGCCGGACTGATGCAGCCAGCCGTCTGGTATGGCGAGCAGAGCCGTTTCATCGAGGGCGGAACCGGCGCGCTATCATTGATCAGGACCCTGATGATCGGTGTACGGCTCTCGAATCGGTACGAAATCGCCCGGGAGGTCGGGCGCGGCGGGATGGGTGTGGTCTATGCCGCACGCGACCCGCTGCTCGAGCGCGACGTCGCGGTCAAAGTCCTCACCCCGACGTCTCTGAGCAGCGCAGCAGAAGCACGATTCCGGAGCGAGGCGCGGATCGTCGCCGGTATGGACCATCCCGGGATCGTCCCGGTCTACGACATCGGGGAGCATGAGGGGGCGATGTTTCTCGTGCTGCCGCTCGTTCGCGGCGCGAATCTCCGCCGTCACATTCAGGAGCGGCTCCTCTCCGATGCTGATGTAATTGAGATCGGAGCGCAGGTCGCCGAGGCCCTCGACTACAGCCACACGCGCGGCGTCATTCATCGGGATGTGAAGCCGGAGAACATCATCCTGGCTCGGGAGGCGGGCGAGCTGCTGCGCGTACGGCTCACCGACTTCGGCCTCGCAATCGTCGCCTCTCAGCAGAGGCATACACAGAGTGGCTCGATCGTCGGCAGCGCCCTCTACCTCTCACCCGAGCAGGTCGGCCGCGACAGCGAAACCGATCGCCGGAGCGATGTCTACGCGCTCGGTACGGTGCTGTTCGAATGCTTCTCAGGACGGCTTCCGTTCGATGCGGGATTTCCGGAAATTCTCTATGCAATCCGCAACGAGGCGCCGGCCGAACTGTCGGACCTCAGGCCGGATCTCGATTCTGCTGTCCTTGCGCTCGTCATGAGCTGTTTGGCCAAGGATCCGGCTCGACGGCCGCAGCAGGCCTCGGAAGTGGCCATCGCTCTACGCGCAATGCAGCCCGGAGGCAACGCGAAGGAAGCACGTCTCGCATCGGACAGGCGATCGTTCAACGAGCCTAACGCAATCCAGGAAGTCCGCACGGTCGGTCGTGAGGAGCCACTTCGGCTTCTCCGGGAACGGCTCGATCGCGCTGCAGCCGGCGATGCCCAGCTCGTCCTGATCGGCGGCCAGTCGGGAGTGGGCAAGAGCCGCATGCTGGAAGAGCTCCGCCGCGAGGCGCAGCGTCGCAACGTCCTGGTCCTCAGCGGACGTTTTTACGATCAGGATCGCGGCTTCCCCTTCCAGGCGTTCTGCGAGGCAATCCAGGAATACTTCGGCAGAAGTACCGCGGGACGGAGCGGCGTGAACTTCCGCGATCTCGCCGACGATCTCGTCTCTCTCTTTCCCATCCTCGGCGAGATGGAATCCGTCCGCTCCCAGCTGCCGACGGCCGATCGACCGCCGGAGCGGAGTGCGACCGGCTCAGGCGATCGCGCCCACGTCTTCGAACAGCTCGGCCGGACGTTCATCCGCATCTCCGCGGGTCGGCCTCTGATGCTCATTCTCGAAGAGCTTCAGGCGGCAGACATCTCGATCGAGGCACTTCACTTCCTCTTCCGGCGTCTGCGGGGCAGCCCTGTGCTGCTCCTGGCGACGTATCGTTCCGAAGACGTCGGCAAGGCGCATCCGCTGGCGGCTCTGATTCGCAACCTGCGCGGCGATCCGAGCTTCACCCCGGTGGAGGTCGAGCCTCTGCGCGCCGACCATTCACGCGAGCTCGTCGAAGAGCTGTTGCGCAGCCGCGAGGTCGATCCCGCGGTCTTCGAGAAGATCTGGTCGCGTGCCGAAGGCAATCCGCTTTTCACGAGCGAGCTGGTCAAGGCGATGGTCGAAAGCAAGACTCTGTTCCGCGACTCCGCCGGTACCTGGCAGCTTTCGAGGCGCACCGACTCGCAGTGGGAGGAGCTTCCGGCCACGATTCAGGAGACGATCGAACGGCGCATCCAGCGTCTGCCGGACAACACCCGCAAACTACTCTCGGTCGCAGCGGTGATCGGGCGAAGGTTCGATCTCGCAGACCTCGAAGCACTCCTCGATGACGAGGTCGATGTCGATGCGACGCTGCAGCCTCTGCTCGACTCCGGATTGATCCGCGAGCCGCGCGATGCGAGAGGCGACGTCTACCGCTTCGCAAGCGGTGCCGTTTACGAGGCGCTCTACGCCTCGATCCCACGTCGCCGTCGCAGAACGCTCCATCTGCGCCACGCCGGGAATCTCGAGAAACGCCACGGAAGCCGTACCGACCGGATCGAACCAGACCTTCTCCATCACTACGCGAACGCCGACGAACGCGAGAAGGTCTTTCACCACGGCCTGCGACTGGCATCGCGGTTTCTGGAGAACTACAGCGCGGAGGATGCGGTCCGCGTCGCACGGATCGTGCTCGACTTTACTGACGAAGATGTCCCGGACGAATGCGCGATCGCCGGAGAAGCGCATCGATTGATCGCCGCCGGCCATCGTCTGCTGGGAAACACGGACGGCGCGCTCCATAGTGCCGCGGAGGCGTACGCCCTGCTGGAAACGTGCGGCGATGGATCGGGAGCCTGCCGGGCCGCCAGACTCGCCGCGGAAACGGCATGGGAGCGCCGCCGCTTCGACGACGCACGACGCTGGGCTGAGAAGGGAATCGCGGCTGGCCGCCGCGGTTCGGAGCCGGGCGATCTGCGCAAACTCCTGCTACTGGCCGCGACGATCGCGAACATCAAAGGGGAACACTCCAGCGCTCAGTTGCGCCTCGCCGAAGCCGATGCTCTCGAACCGGCACCCTCACAAACTGACGAGTCGGGAAGCGGCCCCGTTCCGGGGGTCATTCATCTCGCCCTGGCTGGAGACCTCCAGACGCTCGACCCGTCGGTCGCATTCACGATGGCACAGGACGAAGTCCTCCCCGCCATCTTCGACACCCTCACACGCGCCACGGATGCCGCACGGATCGAGCCGTGGCTTGCGGAAAGCTTCAGCGCGAGCGATGACGGTCTTCGCTACGACTTCTGCCTGAGAAGTGGCATCCGGTTCCACGACGAGCGGCCGGTCACGTCTCATGACGTACGACATTCGTTCGAGCGCCTGCTGCTGAACGAGAAGAGTGAAGGCCGGGCGATTCTCGCGACGGTCAAGGGCGCCTCGCGGTTACTCGCCGGCGAGCCGGTTCCCCTCGAGGGATTCGAAATCATCTCCGACCGTGAGTTCGCGATCGTTCTCGACATCCCGGTCGCATTCTTTCCCGCGCTGCTCACGAACATCGCAACGGCGATCGTGCCGGCGAGCGCGAGCCGCTTCACCAGCAACTGGCGTGAGGACTGTGCCGGTACCGGACCGTTCCGCGTCGTCCGTTTCGAGCCGGGGCGCCGCGTCGAGCTCGAGGCGAATCCTTTCTACTGGCGCGCGGGCTTCCCGAAGTGCGAGAAGCTCGTGTTCGTTCTTTGTGTCGCTCCCGAGGAGAGCCGCGACGGGTTTCTGCGCGGGCGATACTCGATCGTCTGGGACCTTTATCCCGCGCACGTCGAGTCACTGCGTCTCGAACGCCAGTTCGCGTCGAATTACCGGGAGGTCCCGCGGCTTTCGACCTACTACGTCGCTCTCAACGCGAATCGCGGACCGCTCACGAGCCTCGAGATGAGGCGCGACGTACTGAGAGGGATCGATGTCGAGCGAATCGTTGCGCGTCACGTCGGACGGGAGGCGATCCGCGCGAACGGATTCATCCCTCCCGGACTGATCGGCCACGAAGACGAGAGCGCCGATCCTGCTTTCGACGAGACATCACGGATCAACGTGGCTCCGGTCGAACAGCTCACCGCGATGCTCAACTCGTCATATCGCGGCCAGTACGCCGGCGTCGCCCAGGAGCTCTTCTCGATGCTCGATACTCATGGCTATCCCGTGCGTGTGCTCGAGAGCCGCTCGGAGTACTTCGCGAATCAGGCGGCGGCACTCGCGTCGGCCGATCTCGTGCTCACGCGCTGGATCGCCGACTATCCCGACCCCGATGATTTCGCTTCCCTGCTCCACACCCAGCGCGGGCTGCTCGGCCAGCTCTGCGGACGCCCCGATCTCGACCTGCTCATCGAGCGCGGTCGGGTCGAGCCGTCTCCTTCGCTCCGCCACGAGATCTATCGAGAGATCGAGGAAATCCTTCACGACCAGGCACTCATCCAACCGCTCTTTTATGAACAGGCGTACCGATTCGCGCGTCCCGACATCGAGGGGTTGGAGATGAACTTCACCTCGCCGGTCGTCTCGTACGAGAAGCTCGCCGTGAAGATGTAGGGAAACTCGCCGGCGCGATACTCTACCGCTCGATCTTCTGCTCCGACGAACCGCGCACGCTGGAAAGCGGCGGGTGTGGCCGCCGCACTCCAAAGCGCTTCGCGCGACGTCCTGGGCGTATGAAAGACCCGTTCTCATTCTCGAACGTTAGGCTGTCATCCTGAGCGTAGCGTGAGGATCTGGGTGGGCGGGCGGTGCGATGCTCGTGTGTGACACCGCCCATCCGCCAGATCCCTCGCTACGATTCTGAGAAGCTCCCAGTGTTTATGCGGGTTTCAGCGCGTGAGGGTGAGGCCATGTGCGCAGGCCAACCTGACGCGCATTGCTCACGTCGGGGATTCCATCACCAGACTTGTCGCCCCTCTCCCCGCGATCTTAGCGGGGAGAGGGTGGCCCTGAGCGAAGCCGAAGGCCGGGTGAGGGGCCGTGCAACCGACCACAAGCGAGCAAGTTGCAAGTGCAGGGCGGTTGTTCAACCCCCCTCATCCGCCTTCGGCACCTTCTCCC
>DASVLC010000265.1:0-2210 GCA_036385045.1 Thermoanaerobaculia bacterium
CTGCTGGGACGCAGCAACACGCATGAGCCGGCCCTCATCGTGATCGAGGGGGACCTTCCCGGTCAGGTCTTCCGTCTCCGCGAGGGACGTCAGATCGTCGGGCGGCGCCCCGAGTGTGACATCCGGCTCCGTGAGCGTGCCGTGAGCGGCATCCATGCGGAAGTAATCAGGATCCGGGAGCAGGTGAGTGTGAACGACCTGGCGAGCACCAACGGCACGCTGATTAATGGTCTGCGGGTCGAAAAGCCCTCGCCGCTCGTGCAGGGTAGTGTGTTGAAAGTGGGCAACTGCGTCTTCCGTTACGTGGAGACGCTTCTCGAGGTCGAGTTCACGGAAGCGCTCCATGCCCGCGGCACGACGGACCAGCTCACCGGGCTGCACAACAAGCTCTATCTTCTCTCGCGCCTCGCGTTCGCGATCGACACCGCTTCCGCGGAGCACCCGGTGAGTGTCATCTCGTTCGACTACGACGATTTCAAGCTGGTCAACGACCGTTACGGCCACGCGGCCGGCGATCACGTTCTTCGTGTCACCTGTTCGATGATCGCCGAACGTTTCGTCCGTCCAGCGGACCTCTTCGCGCGCGTTGGAGGAGAGGAGTTCGTGATGATCCTCCCGGAGACTCCGCTCGAGACCGCGTTGGCGACGGCCGAGGCGATCCGTCACACACTGGAGACCCGCTCGTTTCACTACAACGAAACGGCGATCAGGCTCACAGCCTCGTTCGGCGTGTGTGGCGCACTCGACCCGTTCGAGAAGGCTGAAGCGGTACTCGAGAGAGCAGACGAACTGCTGTACCGCTCCAAGCGAGACGGACGAAACCGGATCAGCTGTTGACTCAGGCGAAACCGCGCGGCCGGTCGTCGAGGCGTGTGGCCAGATCGATCATCGCGGCGAGATAAATCGGTTCCGCAACCGTGAAGCTGAGCGGTGCCTTGAGCGACGCCGCCCGGATGGTTATCCGGCTCGAATCGGCATCGACGTGAACGTCGTCGACCGATGGGATCTGCGTTTCGATGCGGCGATTGCCCTCGATGACGAGACGCTTGTTTGTGATGAACAGCTGAGTGGTGGCCTCTGAGGCTCCGATGCGAATCTCAGCCGCGTACAGGCAGTGCTCGTTGAGTCCCAGCGGAACTGGCGATTCGCAGCGGGGAGCGTTCCGATGGTCGATTCCGCGGAGTCGCTCGAATTGAGACTCAGCGGATACGTCGCCCGCAATGTCCTCGTCCCGAATGCCAAAGCCCTCCTGAATGCTGCGTACGATCTGGAGTTGTGATTTTCCGAGACGATCGTCGGCGAGTAGATGCCAGAGGATCGTCGAATAGAGGGCGAGCTTCACGGCGAGCGCGTCCTCTGCGATCAGGCCAGCCGCATCACTCGACCGGTCCATCAGGTCCGCAACCTCAGCCGAACGCTCAGGGCCGACGCGAGCCAGTGTCGAGAAGCCGACGTAGAGAACCGTACCGATGGCCGTGTCCGCCCAGACGGCGTAGGGGAGGTCCAGCTTTTCGTTCTCATTCTGAACCTGCGTCAACGTTTCGGGTGACGGGTCTTCACGTAGTCGTTCGAGCGATGTCGTGTAGACCGAGAGTAACTCGCGGTCGCGGGCATCGCGCTCCGCACGCTCGCGCCTCTTCCGTTCCTCATGCTGGCGGATCTGCCGGCGTTGCGCGCTCGTCATCACGATCGGCGTCCCGGCGATTGCAAGACCGAGGATCACCTCGAGCCAGCCGACGGCCTGGCCATTCGCCACCACTGCCAGCCCGATCAGGATCAGCAGTGTTCCGAACGCCATCGCGCCGAGCATCAGCCACCCTTTCTTCGTTCCGTCCACGAGAGACGACCAGAAGGGGGTGGAACTGATCGACCGTCCTTTCGGAACCTCGGGGCTGTGGATGGTTCTCAGATCGGATGAGTAGAAAATCTCGGGACGGTGCCGGATGAACTCTCCGGATGATCCCGTACTCAGATCCGTCTCATCTGCGATGGAACGGAAATCACGACGGCGGCCGACGGAGAAGGAGAACGCGCTGTTTCCCAGTGACTTCTGTACGTTAAAGCTCACGGCGTTCTCAACGGTGCGGACTTCATGCCTACTTCGCCGCCGCGGCACTTCCGCTGGCGAGCGCGTCCGCGTGGTCTACCGCAGCGTCAACATATAGGCCGTAATGTCGGCCGCCTCTTCAGGGGTCACGTTGACAGGCGGC
>DASVLC010000266.1:0-21879 GCA_036385045.1 Thermoanaerobaculia bacterium
ACGATCTGGCGAAATGGAATGACGCCGTTGTGCGAGGGCGGGTCGTCGGACCGGCGCTGATCGAAAAGGCGTGGACTCCCTACAGACTCTCGAACGGCGAGGCGACGAGCTACGGCTACGGCTGGGTCATCGGGAAGTTGATGGGTGAACGGATGATTCAACACGGCGGAGGGATCAACGGATTCGTTACCATGGCCCTCTGGCTGCCCGAGCACGAGGTGTTCGTTACCGTGCTCCAGAACAGCGAATCGGGCGATCCTTCGCCGGAGTTCGTTGCGTTCCAGCTTGCCTCGTTCGCGATCGGCAAGCCGTGGAACCCGGTTGCGGTCTCTCTCCCGGCTGCGACGCTGGCTGAGTATCCGGGCGTCTATCGGATCGACGAAACGGCGACTCGAACGCTGACACTCGAGAACGGGAAACTCTACTCCCAACGCACCAATGGTCCGCGTTTCGAGATCTTTCCGAGCGCAAAGGACGAATTCTTCTTCAAGAACTCGTTCACGAAGATGACGATCGAGCGTGACGAAGCCGGAAAGATCACCGGGATGAAGATGGATACGGGCGACAGCGTCTCCCGCGCTTCGCGAACCGACGAGAAGCCGTCGTCGCGGAAGGAGATCACGATCGATCCCGAAACTCTCGGTCGTTATGCGGGACGCTACGAGCTTGCGCCCGGATTCGTGCTCACGGTCCGTCGGAAGGGCAACGAGCTCTGGAGCGCGGCGACCGGCCAGCCGGAAGTTCAGCTCTTCCCCGAGTCCGAGGCGAAGTGGTTCCTCAAGGTCGTCGACGCGCAGCTGACATTCGACTTCGACGAAAGCGGCAACGCAAAGTCGCTGACGCTTCACCAGGGAGGGCGCAATATGCCGGCGAAGAAGATGGCTGATTGACGCTCTCTGCGATGTGGTCGTGATTCGGCTTCAGTGCTTCCTCGCTCGATCGAGCGGGGAAGCCGTCCGGCCACATCAATTACTTTTTCTCTGCTTCGCCGGTCATCGGAACGAAGCGGACGTCGATCGTGCGTCGCTGGACAACGCCGCGCGCCGTCTTCTCGACGAGAAGCATCTGCTGAAAGTGTCTGCCCACGGGGATCACCATGCGTCCCCCCCCCGCGAGTTGGTCGATCAGTGGCTGGGGAACGTGATCGGGAGCGGCGGTCACGATGATGCGGTCAAACGGAGCCGCCTCCGGCCAGCCACGATACCCATCACCGGAGCGGACGTGCACGTTTCGATAGCCGAGCGCTTCGAGCGTCTTCCGTGAACGGCTGGCAAGCTCGGGGAGGATCTCGATCGTGTAGACCTCAGTTCCGAGCTCGGCGAGCACTGCCGCCTGATATCCGGAGCCCGTACCGATCTCCAGCACCTTCATTCCTTCGCGAACGCGCAGCTGTTCGGTCATGTAGGCGACGATGTATGGCTGAGAGATCGTCTGTCTCAGTCCGATAGGCAGCGGTGAATCCGCGTACGCCTCTCCCGCCAGCTCGTCCGGAACGAAGCGGTGCCTCGGCACCGTGCGCATGACTGACAGCACCTTCGGATCGCTGATCCCTCGGGCGGCGATCTGGCGATCGACCATCAATGCACGCTGGGCGGCGTAGGCATCGCCCGGAGCTTCAGTGGTCTGCGATCCGCACGCGAGCAGCAGCGAGCCGGCGAACGCGAGACGGGAGATTCCTGCGATCATCGTGATGGATTGTCTATCACGCTTCGAGCCAGATGGGGCACGCGGTGTGCGTCGGGTCAAGGCCCTGTCATCCCGAGCGTAGCGAGGGATCTGGGGGATGGGCGGTGCCAAACACGAGCATCGCACCGCCCGCCCACCCAGATCCTCACGCTACGCTCAGGATGACAGCCTTGTGGCTTGAAGTTAATCCCTCGGCTGTCATCCCGAATCGCCGCAGCCCCGAGGGTGTGCGGGGTTGGTTGCGAGGGGCGGAGAGCCTGCCCTGAGGAGCAACGCGACGAAGGGACGATGAAGGACCCCCTCATCGAGCGCCCGGCACGCGCCACCGCCCCCGCGTTCATCGCGTTTCGCACGAGCAAGGTAGCGCCGGCGGACGAGGACGTCCGCGGTACGGCAGGCGAGGACGCCCGCGCTACAAGAAACACGCTGCTTGCTTCAGCGTCGGTAGGCTCGATTGACCTCAGCCCAGGACGCAGTCCTGAAAAAATTGCGCTCTGAGCAAAGTCCCGTAGGGACGATTGACCGCGACGCCAACCAATCCCCTCCTGAATCGCCGCAGCCTCGACCGGATCCCTGTCAGCGCGGCCAGTATTCCGGGTCGCGGAGGCCGAGAAGCACGCGGTGGACGACGATGGCGTCCTGTTCGACTTCATAGAACACGAGGTAGGGAAAGTCGTGTAGCACGGCACGATGTATCTCGCGGTGCACGATCTGATACATGAGAGGGTATTCGAGGATGCGAGCGAAAGCCGCATCGATTTCTGCTTCGAAGCGGCTGGCCAGCTTGGTGGAGATAGCCTCGTAATGCTCGCAAGCTTCCGCTAGATCGCGCGACGCACGAGGCAGGACTCGCAGGACGCGCATCAACGTTTCTTGGAGCGGAAGACCTCGCGCCGCACGTCATCCCACGGCCGTGCGGCATCCGGATTCTGGCGATACTCTTCGATCGATTCGTCGAGAAGCCTCCGGTGCTCGTCGGTGATCGGAAGCGCATCCTCGGCGGCGATGACGCTGTTCCAGAGTTCTCCGATCAATTCGATACGCTGCGGTACCGGCATTTCCTGGATCTCTTCCTTCGATAGTGTTCTTCCCACGTGGTCATTGTATTCGAGGGACACTCGATTTTGAGTCCCAGGATCTGGCGTCCGCTCGACCTCTTGTGAGCAGCGGAAACGGTGCCGGCGTTCTGAACGAAGTCCCGTAGGGACGATTGACCGCCAACCGGCCGCTCCCGCCGGGCGCGCTCACCACAAGCCGGCGAGTTCCCGGCAATAGGAGCAGAGCTGAGGGCCTTTGATGTCGAGGAGCTCCACTCCGTAGCTGGCGGCCATGACGCACTCGTAATCCTCGCAATGCGTCAGGCCGAGCGTGTGACCGACTTCATGAATCGCTTCCTTCACCAGCCGCTCCCTCAGGAGCGACCGGTCAGCGGGCAGTCCATAGAACTCCTGCGACAGGCGATGGTACGAGACGACCGCGCAGGTGCCGCCCAGCTGGGCCTCGCCGAAGACGAAGGTGAGGATCGGGATGTAGAGATCGAATCCGGTCACGGCGATGAGGATCTGAGAGCCGCCGTTCAGTTTGCTCAGATGCTCGATGATGGCGGTGGAGTGGTATTGATTCCTTTCGGGATGATGGGCGAACGACGGCTCGATCTCGAGGTCGGCGACATGACTGCTCGTGCGGTACTCCCGCGCCAGGGCGGCGACGACGGGGTCGAGCAGCGGACGCTCGACTTCCCCGGCCGGGAGTACACGTATCGATTTCATTTCGTTCCGACGAGCGAGCGGCTCCACCCGTACTTCTTGAGCTTGTTGTGAAGCGTCACTCTGTCGATATCGAGCACGTCGGCGGCTTTCGTCTGGTTGAAGCTGCACTCCTCGAGGATGCGCAGGATATATGCCTTTTCGATCTCGTCGAGCGTCTTGCCTTCGGTTTGAGGGAGCTCCGCGGTAGCCGTGCTCTTGATCGCGAAATCTTCTTCTCTGAGCTCGGTATCACGGGCGACGACCATCGCGCGCTCGATGGCATTTTCGAGCTCTCGGATGTTGCCGGGCCAGTCGTACCGCTGGATGAGGTTCATCGCAGCCGATGAGATGTGATCGACCTTGCGGTTCATCTGCAGGGCGTACTTGCGGATGAAGTGGTCGACCAGGATCGGGATGTCCTCGCGCCGATCGCGCAGGGGGGGCAGCACGATGTGGAAAACGTTGAGCCGGTAGAAGAGATCCGGGCGGAATTTACCCATCTGGATCAACTCCTGGAGGTCCTTGTTGGTCGCGGCGACGCAGCGGAAATCTACCTTGAGCTGCTGGTGCCCTCCCACGCGCACGATCTCACGCTCCTGGAGAACGCGAAGGAGGTCAGTCTGCGTCTTGAGGCTGATGTCGCCGATCTCGTCGAGAAATACCGTTCCCCCCTCAGCGACCTCGAACTTTCCTTTCTTTCGATACTGAGCACCGGTGAATGCTCCCTTCTCGTGGCCGAACAGCTCGGATTCCAGCAGCGTTTCGGTGAGAGCGCCGCAATGAATGGCGACCATCGGGTGATAGCGGCGCGGGCTGCCCGAGTGAATCGCGCGCGCGACCAGCTCTTTGCCGGTGCCACTCTCGCCCGTGATGAGCACGGTCGCATCCGTCGGCGCGACGGTTTCGATAGAGTCGAACACCTTCTGCATCGCCATGCTCTGCCCGACGATCTCAGCCGAGCGGACGGAATGATGTTCGATGACCTCTTTCATCCGCACGTTCTCTTCCTTCGATCTCCGGTGAGAGAGCGCGTTCTGGATGAGATGAGCCACGTCGTCCGGATCGAGCGGCTTGGTGATGTAGTCGTATGCGCCCTGTTTGAGCGCTGTGACGGCGGTATCGACCGATGCGTAGCCGGTCATGATGATGACGATCAGTTCGGGATCGACTTCCCTCATCCGCCGCTGAAGCTCGATGCCGTCGGTACCTCTCATCCGTATGTCGAGCAGAGCGAGATCCCAGCGCCGCTCGGCCATCCGCGTCAGAGCGTCATTCGCTCCCTCAGCGACGGCGACCTCGAAGCCATCGTCCCGGAACCAGCGGCTCAGCGAGTCTCGAACGCTCGGTTCGTCGTCAACGATCAGGATGCTTCCTCTCTGGGTCATGCTACCTCCGGGTGCGGGGCTACGCTGGCGCTGGTTTCACCTTCCGCCGGCGCGCCGGTTCCGCACGGAATCGTGATGGTGAAGGTGGTACCACGGCCGACCTCGGACGCGACGTCGATGCGGCCACCGTGACGGTCGACGATCGCCCGGCTGATCGCGAGCCCGAGACCTACGCCCTTTCCCTCTTCCTTCGTCGTCATGAAGGGCTCGAAGAGCCGGGGAAGGATGTCGGACGGGATACCCATACCGTCATCCTCGATCCGGATGACGATCGATTCGTCGTCAGGAGACGACGTCGTGACGTGAAGGTTGCCCTCGCGTGGCATCGCCTCGATGGCGTTCATGATGAGAGCGAGCAGCAGTTGTTCGATCTGGCCTGAGTCGCCGCGGAGTGGCGGGAGATTCTCGCCCAGCTCCAGCCGGGGTGTGATGTTGCCCAGATCGAGCTTGTGTTCGACTAGTTTCATCGTCGCGATGACGATCCGGTTCACGTCGAAGTCGGAGATGTTCAGCGGCTGCACCCGGGCGAACGTAAGCAGATTGCGGACGATGTCACCGCAGCGACGGCTTTCGTTTTCGATCAGCTGCAGGGAGTCTCGCATCTCGATCGCATGCCCTTCCAGAGAATCTCCACGCTCGATCCAGCGACGGAGGAGCTTTGCGTAGGTGAGGATCCCGGAAAGGGGGTTGTTGATCTCGTGCGCCACGACGGCGGCCAGCTTGCCGAGGGATGTCAGCTTCTCGGCCTGCATCATCTGATCGTGTGCACGCTTGAGCTCTGCAGACTTGCGGCGAACACGATCTTCGAGGCTTTGTGCCCAGGCGTTGCTCTCTTCTCGTGCGTCGTGGAGTTGCCGGGACATTTCGTTGAATGAGGTGGCGAGCTCTCCCAGCTCATCGTCGGAACGGACGGGAAGCTGAACACCGAGATCACCATGGCCCAGACGTTCGGTACCGTTTCGCAACAGCCTCACAGGCTCGTGGACGAAGTACCAGACGAGGCCTCCGATCGTCGCGAGAATGAAGAGAATGGCAAGCGCGCTGTAGGAGACGAACTGAACCGAGGCTTTCCGAACGTCGGCGTCGGCTTCGGCCAGGGAGAGATTGAGGTTCAGCGTCCCGAGAATCGTTTCGGACTCGGGGTGGAAGTGGCAGGCCCCGCTCGAGCATGAGGGGGAGTTAGGAATTGGGCTGACGATGCTGAGGTGACGGCCCTGGGGCGTCGAAACGATATTGGTCTGCTGCTCGGGCAGGCGTGCGCCGGGGAGATTGACCAGCGTCCCGATCTCGGAACCCTGCGTCGAGAAGCCGACTCGCCCCTTTTCATCCATGATGCGGAGCCGTGAGATTCCGGGCTCCTTGCCGAGGGTGCTGACGATATGGGCGAGCGCCTCCCGGTCGTTCCGCAGCATGTAGTAGGAGGTGCTGTGATGGACGACGTCGGTCATCCTTTCAGCCGCGGCCAGCCTGGCTGCCTCGAGGTGCTGGCGGTGAAGTCTGACATTCACATAACCGAGCACCCCGAGGGTCAGCACGAGGACGAGAAATACGACAAAGAACAGCTTGCCGGCGACGCTGTGGGTCACACGCCGGAGGAACGATGTCGTCCCTTCGTGTGAGAAGGTGCCGGACGGACCCGCGGTCCGTCCGACTGTGACATCGAGGGCCGGCATGACATCACCCCACCGGCACCGGAATCGTTGGCGTGAGTTTGTCCTGAGACTTCTCTTCAGCAGGCATCTCGTGGCCATGCGTGAAGATCGGCAGGTATTTCACTGCCATCGTGAACAGGAAGATTCCCACTGCAACGATGCTGAGAGTGATGGAGACTTCAGACCACTTTGGAATGTAACGGACTCCGGCCGAACCTTCCATGCCGGTGACTGCTACGTTCAGGCGGTTCAGAAGGAAACCGGAGATCACGAGGATCGAGACGATGTAGAGCCTGACGGGACTCTCACGAATCTGGCGGAACATCAGCAGAGCGATCGGAATCGCAAAGCCGAGAGCTACCTCGGCCCAGAACATGGTTGCCTCGTAGGTCGGCTGCATCGCGTACTGCAGCGCATCGCGGCTGAAGAGGTTCTGCATGCGTACCACGCCATAGATGATCAGGAACACCATCATGATGCCGCCAAGTCCACGGATCAGGCGCGGCTCCAGTGAATGACCCGGGAAGTGACGTGCC
The DNA here is from genome assembly GCA_036385045.1 of Thermoanaerobaculia bacterium. GTDB lineage: Bacteria > Acidobacteriota > Thermoanaerobaculia > Gp7-AA8 > Gp7-AA8 > QHVT01. The sequence continues at coordinate 7,008 of DASVLC010000266.1, forward strand.
GACATCGTCGACTCGAAGATCGTCATCGCCAATCCGATCGTGATCGCCGAGATCCAGAACAAGACCGGAAGCATCGGGGTGTACCAGAGCGGGTGAAGTTTCCCGGGGACGATGAGATACAGGCTGCCGAGTGAAGACTGGTGCAGCGTGGAGAGGATGACTCCGAGGATGATGAGAGGTACCGAGATCATGTGCAGGATGCGCAGCGGTTTCTCGTAGCGCAGCTTCTCGAAGACGATTGGCAGGAACTCGAGGAAAAGGACGGTGGTGTAGAGCATCACGCACCAGCCGACCTCCCACATCACCGAGCGAGGCTGAAAGGTGACCATCACGCGGAAGACGTTCCACGGCTGACCCAGATCGAACATCAAGGCGCCGATGACGAGCAGGTAACCGAGAAACGCCGTCAGCAACGCAGGACGGGCGATCGGTTTGTACTCTTTCACGTTGAAGATATGCACCGTGGCCATCAGCGTGAAGCCGCCGGCTGCCAGCATGACGCCGCAGAGGATGTCGAATCCGATCCAGATCCCCCAGGGGAATTCATCGGAAAGGTTGGTCGACGCACCGAGGCCGCCGAAGATGCGGATGTACGTGGCGAAGGCGCCGCTGATCAGGATCAGCACGAAGACGGTGCGCCAGAAAGTGAGTTTCGGGAGTTTCATGTTCATGGCGTTCACCTAGTGCTCGTCCTTCTCGTCGTTCTCAACTTTCGCGACGATCTCTCGACGGTGAGTGATCCAGTAGATGCCTCCGAGAACGACTCCGCCGACGGTGACGACGTCGGGAATGTGCGCCAGCACCGCCCCGGTGAGCTGGGGCAGGGGTGTCGGCCCGTACTGTGTCGGAAGGCCGAATTCGCCGAACGGCACCGCCGAGATCATCAGAACGCTGGTTCCGCCCACCTCGTCCTCTCCATAGATATGGTTGAGGTATGTGCCGGGGTTCTGCGAGATACGGCGGTGAGCCTCGGCGAGGAGTTGCGTCCGGTCACCGACCATGGTGGCGCCGGTCGGACAGGCTTCCGCGCATCCGGTGGTCATGCCGGTCCGGTCTCCGCAGAGCGTGCACTTCGTGACGCGGGGTATCGCCTTCGACCACTCGTATTTCGGAACGCTGAAGGGGCAGGCGACCATGCAGTAGCGGCAGCCCATGCATTTGTCACCGTAGTAGGCTACGGGGCCCTCCGGAGTCTTGACCAGCGCTTCGACCGGGCAGACCGAGGCACATGCGGGGTCTTCGCAGTGCATGCAGAGGCGGCGCATGTACGTCTCGTCCGGACCGGTGGCCACATAGGTGACTTTCGTCTCCGACATCTTTTTGGCCTGCGCGATCGTTTCATCGTAGGGCAGGCCGTTCTGTTGCGCGCAAGCTCCCTCACATTCGAGGCAGCCGATGCATTCCGTCGCATCGAACAGGATTGCTTTACTCATGACTCACTCCTTGACTCGGACCGTGAAGCGGCGAACGGGCCGCCGAAGAGACGTCCGGCGGCTCCCACACGGGAGCCGCCGCCCCACCTGGAGTGACTACTTCTTCAGGGTCTTGAGGAACGCCACGAACTTCTTGGCGGTCGCTTCGTCGGCGACTTTGCTCTTGTGCTTGGCGTCAGTCGTCATGTACTTGACGAGATCGGCCTCGCTCTTCGCCTGGATGGCGTCCGAGGTCAGATCGGCCTTCGCGAGCTTTTTGCCGTCGGGTCCGTGGCAGCTCTTGCACTTTGCGTCGTAGGCTGCCTGGTCGGCAAACGTGGCGACCGGGAACATTGCGAGTACGAGTACCAGAATCGTGAGTGTTGTGAGTTTTTTCATCTTCGTCTCCTTTGCACTGCATTCGTACGCTCTATGGAGAAGCGCAACGGTGATGCAGTCGTGGTGACGAAGGTGAGAGTGAAGACAGGCGGTGGGTGATGCAGAACGGAGAGAGGTCCCTCAAACAGAACCGCGGGCCTGGGGCCCGCGGTTTACTGCTACATCGTGTAGCGGCTGCGACTACTTCTTCAGCGATTTCATGTAGGCAATCGCGGCCTTGGCGGTCGCTTCATCTTTGACTTTTGTCTTGTGCTTCGCGTCGGACATCACGTACTTCACGAGGTCAGCCTCCGGCTTCGAAAGGTCGGCTTTCGCGACCTTCGCTCCGTCGGGGCCGTGACACATCTTGCACTTGGCGTCATAGGTCGCCTGGCCGTCACTGGCGAAGGCCGTGACCGAAAGGAGCATCATTGCTACGAGAATCAGAGCGGTTTTCTTCATCGATTTCCTCCGTTGGAGAGTGTCGCGGGGACCGTGATCATCGGGATGTGATGATGCGCACCGATGTGATGTGACGAATCGGCACAGTCGAAGGGCGGCCGCGGCCCACACGATCCGTCCGGGCGATGAGATTTACAGCGGCAGAGATTAAAGTTGCCCCCATTACGACTCGAGTCGCCCCGCATGGCCTGTCGGGCTCAACGGCTGATCGAGGATCGCCGCGAGGACTGCTTCCGTCTCGGCAACGCTCTCGAACAGATGTGTCGGGTTCTCCTCGCGGAGAATGGCGATCGGTGTCCTCCCGGAAGCGACAGCTATGGTGGTCGCCTGCCAGGGAACGCCGCAGCGAACGTCATAGATCGAATCGCCGATGATCACGACGTCTCTGCCGTCGAACCGGGTGCCGCGAGCCGCGGCGGCGCGAGCGACCGCGATCGGTGGCAACTCCGTCCTGTCGGATGAATCGCTCCCGAAGGCGCCGAACGGAAAGTAATCGTTCAGCCCGGCTCCGCCGAGCTTCAGCCTCGCGCCTTGCTCGATGTTGCCCGTCAGCAGCGCGAGCACGACATCGTCGTGCAAGTGGAGGATGTCGACCAGCTCGCGGATTCCAGCAAGTACGCGGACGCGTTCGCGAGTCACGCTGCCGGCGAGTCTTTCGAGATAGTTCTCCCACAGCCCGCCGATCGAACCCTCGATCTCGGAGTGCGAGTATCCGGCGTCTGCCAGCACCATGTGTGCAATCTGAGGATCGGTCCGCCCGGAGAAGTCGTAGGCCTCGACATCGCCTCTATACCCATAAACGATCTTCAGGGCCGCGGCAAACGCTTCACGCGATGCTCCGCCGTCGGAGAGGAGGGTGCCGTCGATGTCGAAGAGGACGAGGCGCATTCGCGCGCAGCATCTCATACCAGTGTTCCCTCTCAGAGTACGAAGTCGAAGTAGCTGCACTCGCTATGGCCTACGGTTTACGGAGTACGCAGCCTGCCAGGCCCCCTCGCATGCCCGCCCGCCGCCCGCTCGGGGTTGACCCGGGCAGAGTCTCGAAGGTGGGGAGATGAGTGGAAATGGGACAGGTGTTTCATGCGCCCATGACGTCGCGCGAAGCGCTATGGAGTGCGGCGGCCTTAGCCGCCGCTTTCCAGCGTGAGCGATTGTCCGGGGAGAAGCTCGAGCGAGAGGGAGTGATCAGCCACAGCTTTACAGTTCTGTAGCAGCTGTCTGCTCGCGGACGCTAAGGTGCAGCTACCATAAGCACCCATGTCTAATGTCAGCCGCCGTACGTTTCTCGCCACCACGAGCGCGGGTGTTGCGGGTGTTGCAATCGCCGGAGCCATCCAGCCGTCGAGCGCAGCATCTCCGTCGAAACCTCTGCGCATCCTGATCCTCGGCGGTACCGGTTTCATCGGACCAAATCAGGTCCGCTATGCCGTAGCCCGAGGACATAAGGTCACGGTCTTCAATCGGGGAAAGACGAATCCGGATCTCTTCCCCGAGGTCGAGCACCTCGAGGGCGACCGCAACAATGACCTGAAGGCGCTCGAGGGACGCACCTGGGACGCCGTCATCGACAACCCGGCCACCCTCCCGCGCTGGGTTCGCGACGCGGGTGCGGTCCTGAAAGGGTCGGTCGGGCACTACCTCTATATCTCCTCGCTGTCCGCCTACGCCGACAACTCGCAGCCAGGGATGGATGAGACTGCGCCGACCGCGAAGCTCGAGGATCCGACCATCGAAACGATCAATGGCCAGACCTTCGGTGGGCTCAAGGCTCTTTCCGAGCAGGAGGCCGAGAAGGCGTTCCCAGGCCGCACAACCGTCGTCCGCCCAGGACTGATCGTCGGCCATGGAGACAACACCGACCGCTTTACCTACTGGCCCGTCCGGATCGCGCGGGGAGGCGAGGTGCTTGCTCCCGGCACCCCGACCGATCCCGTGCAGATCATCGACGCGCGAGACCTGGGCGAGTGGACGATCCGCCTGATCGAGCAGAAGGCCTACGGCATCTTCAATGCGGTCGGACCCTCCTCGCCGATGTCGCTGGCCGAGATGCTCTACGGCATCCGCGCCGTCACGACCTCGGACGTGAAGTTCACGTGGGTACCAGCCAGCTTCCTCGCCGAGCAGAAGGTCGCACCCTGGTCGGACATGCCGGTCTGGATTCCGCCGCAGGACGAGTATGCTGGGTTTGGAAATCGGAGCAACCGGAAGGCGATCGCGGCAGGGCTCACATTCCGTTCCCTCGCCGACACCGCAGCTTCGACGCTCGCCTGGCACGAATCGCGTCCGGCCGAGCGGAAAGCGACCCTACGGGCGGGACTCAAACCTGAACGCGAAGCCGAGGTGCTCGCGCTCTGGAAGAAGCAACAGGAGAAAAAGGGATGACTCGAAGAGCCGGCGGATTGATGGTGATGCTGTTTGCGGCGGGCATGCTCGCGGCGCAGACCAGACCGACGACGACACCACCGCCGGCTCCGCAGTTCGAGCAGGGACGCTTCATCGCCGCGCCCGGCGCCGTGCTTCCAGAGCGGGCCCGCATCGAGCCGGTGAACGCGATGCTGCGTGACCGCCTCGACAACCTCCTTCCGCAGCTCATGCGGGAGGCGGGGCTCGACATGTGGATCATCATCAATCGTGAGTACGCCGAGGATCCGGTGTACCTCACCATCGTCCCCGAACCGGTATTCGCGGCACGCAGAACGACGATGCTCGTTTTCTTCGACCGCGGCGGGGATGCCGGAGTCGAGCGGCTGACCGTCTCGCGCTACCCGATGCGCGGCTTCTATGAGGCTGCCTGGGAGGGAGGCGAGATCGACGCGCAGTGGAAACGTCTTGCGGAAGTCATCCGCGAAAAGGACCCGAAGCGCATCGGCATCAATGTCAGCCGCCACTGGCCATTTGCGGATGGGCTGACGAAGGCGATGTACGACGAGCTCGTCGCGCATCTGGACGAAACGCTACGTGGACGGCTCGTCAGCGCGGAGAGCCTCGTCGTCCGCTGGATGGAGCAGCGGACACCGGCGGAGTTGCAGGCCTACCCGAGTGTCGTCGCGCTCGCGCGCTCGGTCATCAGCGAGGCGTTCTCCGAAAAGGTCATCACGCCCGGCGTGACGACGACCGATGACGTCGCCTGGTACATCCGTCAGCGCTACTCAGACCTGGGGCTGCCAATCTGGTTCATGCCGTACGTAAACCTGCAGCGACCAGGAAAGGCGTGTGATGCCGACACGAATTTCTGCGGTGTCAGCGGCGTGATCGAGCGTGGCGATGTCCTGCACACCGACGTCGGTATCACCTACCTGCGCCTCAACACCGACACGCAGGAGATGGGCTATGTCCTCCGGATCGGCGAGACGGACGTGCCCGATTCCCTTAAACGCGCGCTCGCAACCGGCAACCGCTGGCAGGATCTGTTGACGCGCGAGTTCGTGACCGGCCGCAGCGGCAACGAGATTTTCGCCGCCGCGAAGGCCGCAGTTACGAAAGAGAACATCCTCTCCACGATCTACACCCACCCCCTCGGCTTCCACGGTCACGGAGCCGGACCGACGATCGGCATGTGGGACGCACAGCGCGCACGGCCCGTTCACGGCGACTGGACGCTCCGAGCCAACACCGCCTACGCGATCGAGGGCGACGTCAAAGTCGCTGTTCCCGAATGGGACGGCCAACTCGTCCAGATCAAGCTCGAGCAGTCGGCGGTATTCGATGGTCAGCGGGTTCGCTACCTGGCCGGTCGCCAGACGCAGTGGCACGTGGTGAAGTAGCGGTTCCTCGGAGTTCCTCGGTTACTCGGCGGACGGGCTTTGCAAAGCCGCCGAAACCAAGCCTGTCATCCCGAGCCGCCGAAGCTCCGGGCGCGGGTGTGTGGGTGTGAGGGGCGGAGGACGGAGAGGGATCCCTTGCCGACGACCCACTATCGAGCGATACGCAAGCCTGACTCCTGCGCGATCGCCGTGATCCAAAGCGTCGCCCACCTTGCGGCAAGACGATGGCTGAACGCCTTTGGTAGGATGGCCATCCTCAAAGGAGATCCGATGCGTCTGACAATGTTTCGAGCCGTCCCTCTGGTTGCGCTTCTTGCGCTCAGCGCCTGCGCGACCCATGACACGCCGTCGGCCGCCGTGCATACAGCATCGGCGGCGGCAGAGCCGGTTCGCTACTCGGCCGCGCAGTTCTTCGAAACCACCAGCTACGGTCTCGCCTCGGGCAACGGGATCGCCTTCTCCCGCGACGGCCGGAACGTCCTGATCAGCAGCGATGCCAGCGGCGTGTTCAACGTGTATATGCTTCCGGTGGCGGGCGGCGCTCCGGTTCCGGTGACAACGTCCCCCGACAACGCGACGTTCGCCGCCAGTTTCTTTCCGGCGGACGACCGCGTGCTGGTAACCGCCGATCGGGGAGGTAACGAGCTGACGCACGTCTACGTTCGGGAGCTCGACGGCACATTGCGCGATCTCACGCCCGGTGAACGTCTCAAAGCGAGCTTCCTCGGCTGGGGCGACGATGGCCGGACCTTCTTCGTCTCGACCAACGAGCGGAATCCTCAGATGTTCGACGTCTATGCCTACGACGCCGACGGATACCAGCGACGCCTGATCTTTCAGAATGAGGGATACGTGCTTGGCGACATCTCACGGGATGGACGCCACCTCGCGCTGGTCAAAGCCCACAGCAGCGCGAACAGCGACGTCTATCTCGCCACGATCGGAGCGCAGAGCGAGCCGCGTCTGATCACCCCGCATGATGGGAACGTTGCGTACGAGGTCTACGGCTTCGCTTCAGACAACTCCTCGCTGATCTATGGCACTAACGAGACGAGCGAGTTTGCCCAGGCATGGAGCTACGACCTCGCCAGGGGCGAGAAACGTCCTCTGATCGCCGCCGACTGGGACGTGATGTTCGTCTACGATTCGCCATCGGGACGCTACCGGGTGCATGCACTGAACGAAGACGCCTCGACGCGGCTGATGATCACCGACCTGCGCAGCGGCCGGCCCGCGACGCTGACGGGGATCCCTCAGGGAAACCTCGGTTCGGTCCGATTCAACCGCGACGAAACGGCGATCGCGTTCACCGTCGCGTCGGACACCTCCCCGAGCGACATCTTCGTCGCAGATCTCGCAACCGGTCAGGCCCGGCGGCTGACGAAGGCTTTGAACCCGGCGATCGACGAGCGTGAGCTGGTCGAAGCAACCGTTGCACGATTCCGCAGCTACGACGGTCTCGAGATTCCGGGGGTTCTCTATCGGCCGCGCGAGGCGAGCGCCACGAACCCCGTGCCGGCGATCGTCTGGGTTCACGGCGGGCCTGGTGGTCAGAGCCGCCGCGGCTATTCGGCGGCGATCCAGCACCTGGTGAATAACGGCTACGCCGTGTATGCGATCAACAATCGCGGCTCTTCCGGCTACGGCAAGACGTTCTATCACCTCGACGATCGGAAGCACGGCGACGTCGACCTCAAGGACGTCGTCGCGTCACGTGACTGGCTCGCGGGTCACGACTGGATCTCCGACCGGATCGCCGTGATGGGCGGGTCGTACGGTGGCTTCATGACCGCGGCGGCGCTCGCGTTTCATCCCGAGGTCTTCGACGCTGGCGTGAACATCTTCGGTGTCACGAACTGGGTACGGACGATCAATTCGATTCCGGCGTGGTGGGGCGCGCAACGCACCGCTTTACTCGATGAGATGGGCGATCCGGAGACCGACGGCGAAAGGCATCGCGCCATCTCGCCGCTATTCCATGCGAACAGGATCCGGCGGCCGATGCTCGTTGTGCAAGGTGCGAATGACCCGCGCGTGCTCCAGGCCGAAAGCGACGAGATCGTCGCAGCCGCTCGCGCGAACGGTGTTCCGGTTGAGTACGTCCTCTTTCCAGACGAAGGTCACGGCTTTTTGCGGAAGCAGAACCGGATCACGGCTTCGGAGGCGTATCTGAAGTTCCTGAACGAACACCTCGATTGAGTGCCATTCAGGGCATTGGTCAGCCGCTGCTCTCGCCACGCTCCGCGAGTACGGCGACCTTCGCTTCGATCATCCTGTGATGTTCGACGCCGAGCAGGTCTGCCATCTTGCGGACCAGATAGCCTTCGTAATTGGTCAGCGTGCCGTCGCTGTAGACGATTCGCCACATCGTCTTCACGATTTCGAGCCGTTCCTCGAGCGCGGAGTTCTTGCGGATGTAGTGGGTCAGGGCGAAGTGGTCAACGGTCTTCTTCCTGATCTCCTCGGCCGCCTCGATCAGCTCTGTGGTGTCTTCGGGGTCGAGGCCGAATCGGTTCGCAAGAAAGCCGGCGATGTCGTCGTCGGTGGCGGGCGAGAACTCGCCGTCGGCATAGGCCGCATCGAGCAGTACTGCCGCGGTAGCGAGGCGAAGAGGGTCATGCTGCTGCTGGCCAGGCTCGGGCTCGGAGCCGCGGCCGGTCAGCATGTCGAGAATCCTGGCTATGCTCACGAGCGGGAGTCTATCGTGAGAAGCGCCGTGGGGAAATTGTCGCCGGGGTGGCCGCCGTTCATCAGGGCACATGCGCGTAGATATCGATCAGCTCGGCGACTCGGCCCACATCTGGATCTTCGGAATCTCTCCCTCACTCGACGAGCGCGGCGGAGCAATTCTCCTGCGGCGCATTGACGCGTTTCTCGACGAGTGGGCCGCCCATGGCGTCCCGATTCGCGGCGCACGCGAGTTGCGGGAGGGGAGTTTTCTGATCATCGCTGCCGACGAGGAGCGGGAGAAGTCGGGCTGCTCGATCGACCGGATGTTCGGCACCCTCCGCGACCTCGAGCGTGAACTGCAGGTAGCGATCCTAGACTCGAGCCGTATCTTTCTTCGCGAGGGCGACACGGTCCGCGGAGTCGCGCGCGATGCTTTTCCGCGCGTTGCGAGCGCTGAGACTCCCGTTTTCGACACCACGGCCGAGCATCTCCAGGAGATTCGGAGCGGCTCGTGGGAACGTCGCGCTGCCGAGTCGTGGCATCGTCAGCTTCTGGCGGCGGTCTAGCCCTAGAGAAAGGCGAAGTAGCCGCACTCGCTATGCCTGTGGCTACGGAGTACGCAGCCTGCCAGGCCCCTCGCATGCCCGCCCACCCTCCCGCTCGGGGTGACGTAGTGGCGGGAGATGACAGAAAGTAGCCTGTCATCCCAATGGCCTTCACTTAAGCCGCCCCTCGCTGTCATCCTGAATCGCCGACGCCCCGGGGGTGGGCGTGAGGGTGTGAGGGGCAAAGGACGATGAAGGACCCCCACATCGGCGACGGGGCAGGATGTACCGCACTCCCACGCCTCGCCACGCTTTCAATGACGTCGTCACCGCGTAGCGCCGTAGGCGCGGTTGACCTTAGCTCAGGACGGAGTCCTGGGAGAGTATCCGCTGAGAAACAGTCCCGTAGGGACGATTGATTGCGACCGTCAATCGTCCCTACGGGACTTCCATTCGATCGCAAGCATCCCAGGACTGGCGTCCTGGGCTAAGCTCAATCGCGCCTACGGCGCTTGCCGTCAGACGATCCAATCCGGAGTGTCCTGGTTTGCTGTGCGGCCGCCACAGCGCGACTTTTCAGGGTGCGCGATTCGTTCCTGCAGCTGAAGGGAGTAGCTCGCCACTCTTCGCATCGATGTGCAGACCTGCATCCGGATAGTCACCGATCCGTACCCCGCGCACCGCATCCTCGAGCGGTTTCGGCGGATAGTGCACGGTGATCGGCTCTGCTGCGTTCGCGCCCAGACGATAGATGTGGGCGTACGTTTCCTGGAATCGGAAATGATCCCGCCAGGTGGTGAACGCCCCGTAGACGATCGGGATGCAGAGTGCGGCAATCGCGATCGTTCGTCGCTCGAGCGCGAGAAGCAGCAGCATCAGCGTGACCGGCACGAGGTAGAGACGGCCGACGAAGTTCAGGTGATGGATCAAAACGCCGTTCTGCCATTCGCTGAACATGCCCCAGTAGATCAGGCACGAGGCGGCGAAAAAGGGGAGGGTGGCCACGATCAGCCGCGGGCGCCGCAAAGCCGCGAGACCGAGGGCAAGCCAGAGAAATCCTGCGACTCCCGGGCCGGAGCCCTTCAGCGTCTGACGCCAGAAACTCTCGCCGAAGTTGACGACCGTGGGCCAGAGCTCATGCGCGGCGAAACCGTGAACGTCGGCCGCTGACCCGAACGGTACGATCGTCGAACGGATGGCGAAGTAAATCGCTCCCGCCAGTGCCGCAGGGATCCCGCCTCGAAGTGTCTGACGGAGAGTGATCCTGCCTGCGGCGAACAACATGAGGAGAAAGGGGAGGGCGAGGATCGCCGTTTCCTTGCAGAAGAACGCGATTCCGATCAGCACCCCCGCCGCGAGGTCGCGACCCCGAATCAGCAGCAGCAGGCCACCGGCGATGAACAGCAGCGCCGCGGCATCGAAGACGTTCGCGTACCAGCCGACGGTGATGAAGGCTGACCCGGAGAAGAGGAACGCGATGGTCAGCGAGGCCTCGCGTGGCCCCGAACCGGCTGGCACGTCGTCTTCGGGCCGGCAACGTCGGAGCAGTGCCAGCATCAGGGCGAGCGTGCCAAGCAGCATCGCCGCGTTGATGCCGCGCATGACCCGCCACGAAAGGTCGAAATCGGGCACGGTGTGGAGCACGAGAGCGGCCAGCAGCGTCGGGAGAGGGCGCCAGAAGCCGAGCGGCTGAGTGAGAGCAAAGTGGACCTTCTCTCGGAGACTCATCGTGTCGGCTCCGAAGAAAAGCAGACCGTTCGTCTCGTCCCAGACGTCCGCAATCATCAGGCGGAAGGCGAGGATGAGCCAGACGACGATGGCCACTGCGATCGCGATACGCCAGGATCGATGCGGAACACTCACCCTCGTACCGTATCATCCGCCCGACGATGAGGGGACTGCTGAAATCTCTCAGACCGCTGCACTGGTCCAAAAACCTGCTGGTATTCGCACCGGTCCTGCTGGCGCATGAGACGAGCAGCGATGCACTGCTGGCAGTTCTGCTTGCATTCACGGCATTCTGTCTGCTGGCATCGGGGACGTACCTGCTGAACGATGTTCGCGACCGCGAACACGATCGCTCGCATCCGAAGAAACGCTTCCGCGAGATCGCGTCCGGTGGAGTCGCGCCGCTCACCGCTCTCATCGCAGGCGTGCTGCTGATCGCGAGCGGCGTTGCAATCGCAGCGTCCGTCTCGCTCGAGCTGCTCTGGTACCTCGCCGGCTATGCGCTGTTGTCTCTGACCTATTCGTTCGTTCTGAAGAGGCGGGTCTTCCTCGATGTTCTCGCTCTGTCGGCTCTCTGGACGATCCGCGTCCTTGCCGGAGGTGTGGCGGCCGGCGTCGAAGTGTCGGACTGGCTGCTGGCGCTCTCTGTGTTTCTGTTCGTCGGGCTCGCCCTTCTCAAACGTTACGCAGACCTCGGATTGCATACGGCCGAGGTCAACGTCGTGCCGGGACGAGGCTACATGCCCGGGGATCGCGATCTGGTTCGGTCGATGGGGGTTGCGAGCAGCTACCTCGCGGTGCTGGTTCTGGCGCTCTACCTCAGCAGTCCTAAGGTCGCGGAGTTATACGGGTCGCCGCGGCTGCTCTGGCTGATCTGTCCGCTGCTGCTCTACTGGATCGCTCACATGTGGTTCCTTGCGCACCGAGGTGAGATTCAGGACGATCCGATCGTGGTCGCGACCCGTGATCCGGCAAGTTATGTCGTCGGTATTCTGATCATGGTGATCGCCTGGCTGGCGGTTCAGCCGTGACGACGTACGGGTCGAACCACGAGTCGTGGGGCAGATGGGTTCGCTCGAAGCCGGCGCGGGTCATCGACGTTCAGTGGTCGTCAGAGCTTCCGCGAGTCGACGATCTGGTGTTGCCGTACGGTCTCGGCCGGAGCTACGGCGACGTCTGTCTCAACAATGGACATACTCTTCTCGATGTCTCGCGACTGAATCGGATTCGCCACTTCGACGTGGAGCAGGGAATCCTCGACATCGAGGCTGGAGCTTCTCTCGATGAGATCCTCCGGCTGATCGTTCCGCGGGGATGGTTTCTGCCGGTGACGCCCGGAACTAAGTTCGTAACCGTCGGTGGCTGTATCGCCAACGATGTGCATGGCAAGAATCATCATCGTGCGGGGACGTTCGGCTGCCACGTGAGCTCATTCCAGCTCGTTCGCTCGGACGGAACTCGGCTTCGCTGTTCGGCCGGCGAGAATCCCGAGCTCTTCGCAGCCACGATCGGAGGACTGGGGCTTACAGGCCTGATCGTATCGGCCGAACTCCGGCTGCGGAAGATCGAGTCTTCTGCCATCGTCGCGGAACGCGAGCCATTTCGTTCACTCGAGGAGTTCGACCGGCTGTCGCGGGATTGCGACGCGAGTCACGAATTCACGGTCGCCTGGTTCGACTCCTCGTCCGGGAGGAACTCGAAAGGGATCTTCTTTCGGGGCAATCACGCGGGCGCCGAGGCCGGTGCGCCGGTCGTTACGAGGCGTCGAGCGAGGAGACTGCCGATCGCACCGTTTTCCCCTTTCTTCGGGCCTGTCGCTGTGCGCCTGTTCAACACCGCGTACTTTCGCGCGAACGCGCGGGGCGAACCTCGGCTCGCCGACTACGATCCCTTCTTCTATCCGCTGGACGCGGTGGCCAACTGGAACCGGATCTACGGCGCGAACGGGTTCGTTCAATATCAGTTTCTGATTCCGGATGGGGCGGGGCTCGAGCCGGTGGCGGAGATCCTCGATCGGGCGGCCCGCTCGCGGCGGGCGTCATTTCTGACGGTCATCAAGAGATTCGGCTCGGTTCCGTCGCCGGGCCTGCTCTCGTTTCCACGAGCCGGACTGACCGTGGCGCTCGACTTTTCGACGCGACGGAGCGACGCGCTCCTGCCGCTGCTCGAACTCTTCGACGACATCGTCGAAGCCGCGGGCGGCTCGGTCTATCCGGCAAAGGACGCGAGAATGTCAGCGTCGCGCTTCCAGCGTTTCTTTCCGCAGTGGGTCGAGATGAAGAAGCATGTAGACCCAGGGTACTCATCGTCGTTCTGGAGAAGGGTGACGGGATGAAAGTTGCGATCATCGGCGCCACGTCTGGCATTGCGAAGGAAGTCGCAAAGATCTACGCCGCGCGGGGCGCAGCGTTGTTTCTGGTCGCACGCGATGGCGAGAAGCTCGACTCGGTTGAGCGGGATCTCCGGGCGCGTGGCGCGCAACAGGTCGAGCGATACCTCGCTGATCTGTCTGACCTGTCGCTTCATGACGCGATCGTCTCCGCGGCCGGTTCTGCGGTTGACGTGGTGCTCGTCGCACACGGCGTTCTCCCCGAGCAGTCGAAGGTCGACAACGACGCGCAGGCCCAGGTCGAGGCGTTCGAGCTCAATGCGACGTCAGTCATTTCGCTCGTCGCTCGTTTCGCGACGGTGATGGAGGCTCAGCGCTCCGGCGTGATCGCTGTGATCGGCTCCGTCGCGGGAGATCGAGGCCGCCGCAGCAACTACGTCTACGGCTCGGCCAAGGCTGCTGTCCACGCCTACTGCGACGGCCTCCGCTCGCGTCTCTCGGCAGCGGGAGTCTCGCTCGTGCTGATCAAGCCCGGCTGGGTTGATACGCCGATGACCATCCGCTCGAAAAAGAACGCCCTGTACGTGCATCCGGAGGCAATCGCGCGGGGCATCGAAAAGGCGATCGAACGGAGGAGCGCCACGGTCTATCTGCCCGGGTACTGGAGGTGGATCTCGCTGCTGGTGCGGCTCCTGCCGGCGCGACTGGTGAGGTTCTGAGCGAGGCTCGCTGACTCGCGTTCCTGTCGGGTCGTCGATTCAGGGATCCCTCGCCACCCACCCGCCACCCGCTCGGGATGACAGCGACGGTGCAGGCGCGGCTCGCCAAGTCGCCGACGGGATGAATGACCTCGCAAGCCTAACGCGCCTGTCATCCCGAGCAGCCGGAGCCCCGGGGGGAGGGTGTGAGGGCGGGAGGGGCGGAGGACGGAGAGGGATCCCCTGCCGACGACCCAGCAAGAGGCACGGCCCGCACACCCTGGCGCGCGATGACGAGGTCCTTCGACCGTCCTCCACCCCTCCCTCCCATGCCCCCACCCTCGGAGTTCCGGCGGCTCACATTACCGGCACCCAAGCCCAGAAAAACTCCCCCCCGAAACGTCCTGTCTCAGGCCTCAGCCTGAGTCCGGCACGACTCTGGAAGGTAAGCTTCTGGACCTCCCGGAGGAAAGCTGAGAATGCCGAGTAACCTTGAAATCCCGAAGTATCTGATCGAGTCGTATGCCGACGTCTGGACCCCCGAGGCTGCGGCGGCGGTCGAGGCACTTGCGCCGCTCAACAGCGCCCGGCTCGACGTGATGGCGCGGCGCATTGCTCGGCGTAACGAGCGATCAAAGGCGAGACATCGCATCGACTTCCTCGATCCCGAGTCGACGATTCCACGAACGGAGATTCGCGTTCGCGACGCTCGGGAAGGCAATTTCGAAGGCGCCGAGATTCCGCACGATCTGCAGCGCCAGTGGATTCAGGGGACGGGGCCTGCGACGAAACCGCGGTCAACGACTGAGTCAGGCATTCGCAATGTTGCCTACGCCCTCCTCTCGGGAGCCGACGGCTGGATGTTCGACGGCGAGGATGCGCTGGG
>DASVLC010000267.1:0-1657 GCA_036385045.1 Thermoanaerobaculia bacterium
CCTGACCGCTCCTGGAAGCCCCTCCTCACTGCCGGACCGACCGCCTCCGCGACGGAGCCTCCGCGGTCACCGATGCACTCAACGCCACCCCGCACCGGTTCGCCACACGCACCCAATAGCGAACGCCCGGTACGCCGGGCAGCGCTACCGGAGCCCGCGTATCGCCGCTCTCACCACTGAACCATGCGTACGACAGCGGAGACTCTCCCGTTGCAGAAACGCGCAGCAGTCCGCCGGACGTGAATGGCTGCGCCGTGATCGCAGGCTTCGCGCAATCGGGAACCGGCGCGCCTTGATTCGCACGCACGAACTCGAGCCACAGTGCGCGCGCCTCGGCATCGTCGCGCACCGGCTGTGGTGCTTCGAAGTAGTTCAGCAACTGTTCGTCGCTCTCGTCGCCGCGCAGCTCCCATGCGTCGGCAAAGCCGAGGTAGTTGTGTGCGTTCCAACCGTACTTGAGTGAGGCGGGGCGGCTGGCGTAGCGCGCGGATGCAGGAGGGCCCGGCCAGATCCACGGCGCGCCGCTCGCCCAGACGAACCGTCCGTCTTCGTGGCCCGCGGGATGGTAGTGCGCGGGAACCGGATCAGACGGCCGCCTGACGCGCAGGCGCGAGACCCCATGCGTCCCGAACCCGCCGACGAGCACCGCGCCTCGGGGATCGACGGCGACGAGCCAGGGGTAATGCGGCGCGTTCGTCTCGTCGCGTGCACCCCATCCATCGGGATACGGATTCCAGTGCTCGCCGAAGAGAAAGCGACTCTCTCCTCCGTCCGGCGGGAGCCACGCGTAGATCTCGTTGAAGTGCGCGCCGCTGTCGCCGTCGATCTCCTCCCCGACCGCCTTACACCAGTAGATGCCGTTCTTTGGACCGCTGTTGCCCCAGCGATCGACGTCGAGCCATGCCCATCCGCGATAGTTGTCCTCCCCTCCGGTCCCGAAGATCTGATGGACATCGCCGAGGAGTGTGGCGGCGCCGGTGGCGGGATCGATCCGGCGGATCGATCCGAAGCCGAGCTCGAGGAGCACGAGATTGCCGTCGCTGTCGACGCGGATGCATTGCGGTTTGTAGATGTCGGGCGCGGAGTCGGTGACGAAGCGGCTCAGGGCGCGGCTCGCGTCCTGATCGAACACATCGGCGGCGCCGCGCTCGCGAAGCCGCTCCATCATGCCGGGACTTCCGAACAGCGTCGTGACTACGCCGTCGCGCGTGATCCTGCGAATGGCATCGTTGTCCTGATCGGCCACGTACAGCGCGTCGCTCACCGGGTCGAAGACGATCGATGCAGGACCGCGAAACCGCGCCGTGTGCCGCGTCCCGTCCGCGAATCCCGGAGCGTGATTCGGGTCGCCGGCAAAGACGCTGACCCGCACTAGATTCGAGGCGAGACTTTCGATCTCGATCTTCCAGACGCAATGATCCTCGTAACCGACGACGTACCAGACGTTCTCGTTCTCCGGATCGATCGCCACATCGAGCGGCGTGAAGAACTCGCCGCGTCCGTCGACCCACTGGCCGCGCTTTTCCATCACCGAACGGACCGTTTCCAGCGGCTTCGAGCTCCAGACCGGATCGCGGCCCGGCTGCACGCGCCAGCCTGCGACCGTGACGATCTCGCCGTCCGGCTTCAGATAGCGCACCGGGCCTCCGGTCTCGAC
>DASVLC010000268.1:0-9220 GCA_036385045.1 Thermoanaerobaculia bacterium
CGTGGGGAAAGTCGTCAGTGGCCGTCACGCGACATCGCAGTTCCTATCTCAGTCGGTCAGCCGGGGAAACGGACGAACCGAGGAACCCCGAGGAACCCGAGGAACCCGAGAAACCCCGAGGAACCGAGGAACTCCGAGGAACTCCGAGGAACCCGAGGAACCCGAGGAACCGAGGAACCCGAGGAACTCCGAGGAACTCCGAGGAACTCCGCGCAACCGAGGAACTCCGAGGAACTCCCGAGGAAACCCATGTCATAGTTCTCACTCCCCACGAAACGAGGAGGAAGCTTTCAATGCAGATCGGAATGATCGGTCTTGGCCGGATGGGTGGGAACATGGTTCGCCGTCTGATGCGGGCTGGCCACACGTGTGCGGTGTATGACCGCGATGCGGCCACGGTGGCGAAGCTGGCAGACGAGGGGGCAACGGGTGCGGGGTCGTACGCCGAGCTCGTCGAGCGGCTCGAGAGTCCACGCGTGATCTGCATGATGGTCCCGGCGGCGCTGGTCGATGGGGTCATCGCTGAGTTGCGGCCGCTGCTGGCCTCTGGCGACACTCTGATCGACGGCGGCAATTCTCACTACCACGACGACATCGACCGGGCCCGGACGCTGCTGGCCGATGGAATCCACTACATCGACATGGGAACGAGTGGCGGCGTATGGGGACTCGAGCGCGGTTACTGTCTCATGCTCGGCGGTGAGAAGGATGTGGTCGAGCGACTCGACCCGATCTTCGCAACCCTTGCACCGGGCCGTGGTGACATCCCGCCGACACCTGGACGCGACGCTGCCGGCGGAAGCGCGGAGCTCGGCTATCTGCACTGCGGGCCAGCGGGAGCGGGGCATTTCGTCAAGATGATTCACAACGGGATCGAGTACGGGCTGATGGCTGCGTACGCCGAGGGGTTCAACATCCTTGCGCAGGCGAACATCGGGAGCGGCGGCGGAACGAGCGATGCCGAGACAACGCCGCTCCGCAATCCGGAGCATTACCAGTACGACTTCGACCTCGGCGCGATCGCCGAGGTGTGGCGGCGTGGCAGTGTCATCACCTCGTGGCTGCTCGACCTCACTGCGACTGCGATGACGTCGGACCCGCGTCTCGAGCAGTTCGGGGGTCGGGTGTCGGATTCGGGCGAAGGGCGCTGGACGGTGCAGGCCGCGAACGATGTTGGCGTACCGGCCCATGTGTTGACGGCGGCGCTCTTCGAGCGGTTCGCATCGCGTGGCAACGACCTCTTTCAGAACAAGGTGCTCTCGGCGATGCGGCTCGGGTTCGGTGGCCACGTCGAGAAGAAGTGATCATGAACGGCGAGCAGAATGGAAGGCCTCCGTCGGATGCGCTCGTGTTCTTCGGTGCGACCGGTGACCTGGCGTACAAGAAGATCTTTCCGGCGCTTCATGCGATGGCGCGTCGTGGACGGCTCGATTTCCCGGTCGTAGGCGTCGCTCACTCGCAGTGGACCGTCGAGCAGCTGATCGAGCGTGCGAGATCGAGTGTCGAGCAGTACGGCGGCGGTGTCGACGATGCGGCATTCACGACGCTGGCGAGGCAACTGCGTTATGTCGATGGCGACTACAACGAAGCAGCGACCTTCCAGAGTCTCCGTGAGACGCTCGGCGATGCGCGGCGTCCGGCGCACTATCTCGCGATCCCGCCGAGCATGTTTCCGGTGGTCGTCAGTCAGCTCGCCGCCGCGAACTGCACGGAAGGGGCGCGCGTCATCCCGGAGAAACCGTTTGGTCGTGATCTCGATTCGGCGCGTGCGCTCAACGCGACACTGCATACGCACTTTCCCGAGTCGAACATCTTCCGGATCGACCACTACCTCGGCAAGGAAGCCGTTCAGAACATCCTCTACTTTCGATTCGCGAACGCGTTCCTCGAGCCGATCTGGAATCGTCACTACGTGAAGAACGTGCAGATCACGATGGCTGAGAACTTCGGGGTGAAAGGGCGGGGGAAGTTCTACGAGGAAACTGGCGTCATTCGTGACGTCATCCAGAACCATCTTCTGCAGATCGTCAGCTATCTCGCGATGGAAGCGCCGTCAGGCAGTTACGACGAGGCGGTGCGCGATGAGCAGGCGAAAGTCCTGCGAACCGTCAGGCCGATGGATGTCGAGAATATGGTTCGTGGACAGTTCCGTGGATTCCGCGAGGAGCCGGGCGTGGCGCCCGATTCCTTCATGGCGACCTTTGCCGCCCTCCGGCTCTGGGTCGACTCGTGGAGGTGGGAAGGGGTTCCGTTCTTCGTACGCGCAGGTAAGTGCCTCGCGACGACCGCTACGGAAGTGTTCGTCGAGCTCCGCTCCACACCGAAAGTCTTCAAAGAGGCGAAACCGAACCGCGGCAACTACGTCCGGCTGCGGCTGAGTCCCGACATCGCAATCGCGATCGGCGCGCGAGCCAAGCAGCCGGGAGAGGGGATGACGGGTCAGCGTGTCGAGCTCTCCGTGGTCGAGCAGCCGGAGCAGGGGACACACGGGCGCATGGAGGCGTACGAGCGCCTTCTCGGCGATGCGATGGCGGGCGACGCAACACTCTTCGCGCGCCAGGACGTCGTCGAAGCCGCATGGGCGATCGTCGATCCGGTGATCCACGGACCGAGTCCGCTCTATCCCTACGAGCCGGGAACGTGGGGTCCAGCCGAGGCCGACAAGCTGGTCGAGAGTGTTGGTGGGTGGCACTCGCCAGCGTGAGGGGGAGGGTCTTGGGGGTCGCGCGGCTCGCGCGATCCCCGCCGGCCTCCGGCCGGCGGTGGGCTTTGGATGATCCGACCAGGGTTGAACGCTCGACTTACTGCAAAGCGCGGGCGGCGGCGGGGACGCCGCCTGCGATCGCGCGAGGCCGCGCGACCCCCACGGCTGCGCTGGTGAGCACGGCGCTCCCACCGGATCGAAAGTTGCGTACATACTCCGTTCGCCATGAAGATCCTCCTCACCGGTGCTAGCGGCTACGTTGGTGGCCGGCTGCTCCTCATGCTCGAAAGGCGGGGACATCAGGTCCGCTGCCTCGTTCGACGTCCCGCGGTTTTCCGCCGCGGGACGGACGTCGTTCAGGGCGATGTGCTCGATCGTGCGAGCCTCGACCGGGCGCTGGAGGGGATCGAGACTGCGTTCTACCTCGTCCACTCGATGGGTTCAGCGGGTTCGTTCGAAGAGGCCGATCGACAGGCCGCTGTCAATTTTGGCGCAGCGGCAAAAGCTGCCGGCGTGAAGCGGATCATCTATCTCGGAGGCCTGGGGGATGCGTCGGAAGAGTTGTCGCCGCACCTGCGCAGCCGGCAGGAGGTCGGTGAGATTCTCCGGCAGTCGGGTGTGCAGGTGATCGAGCTTCGCTCGTCGATCGTCATCGGCTCGGGGAGTCTCTCGTTCGAGATGATCCGTTCTCTGGTCGAGCGGCTGCCGGTGATGATCACGCCGAAGTGGGTGAACGTTCCGGCGCAGCCGATCGCGATCGACGATCTGCTGAGCTATCTGATCGAGGCGATCGACCTGCCGGATTCCGAGTCGCGGATCTACGAGATCGGTGGCTCGGACCGTGCGAGCTACGGAGACATCATCCGCGCCTATGCGCGGCAGCGGGGGCTCAGGCGCCAGATCATTTCGGTCCCGGTCCTCACTCCGTTTCTCTCGAGTCTATGGTTAGGCCTCGTCACGCCGCTCTATGCACGAATCGGACGGAAGCTGATCGAAAGTATCGTTCACTCGACCGTCGTGCAGGATGACTCGGCACTGACCGCCTTCAGCGTCCGTCCAATCGGACTTGACGAAGCAGTACGGCGCGCGCTCAGAAACGAAGAGGAACAATTCGCGGTGACCCGCTGGTCGGATGCGCTGTCGTCGTCGGGCGACCTGCCGGTGTGGGGTGGCGTTCAGTTCGGCTCGCGTCTGGTCGACTCGCGCGTCGTGCACGTCGATGCAACGCCGGCGGAGGCATTCGTCCCGATCGAGCGAATCGGAGGCGACACGGGGTGGTACGCATGGAACACGCTCTGGAAGTTGCGTGGATTTCTCGACCTCCTGGCCGGTGGGATCGGGATGCGGCGCGGCCGCCCCTCACCGACGAACCTGCGCGTCGGCGACACGCTCGACTTCTGGCGCGTCGAGGCGTTCGAGCCCGGCCGGACGCTCCGACTCGCAGCCGAAATGAAGGTGCCCGGAAGGGCGTGGCTGGAGTTCGAAGTAACGCCCGCGGGGAGCGGCTCGACGATTCGGCAGACGGCGAGCTTCGACCCCGTCGGTCTGTTCGGGCGGCTGTACTGGTACGCGCTCTATCCCGTTCACGAGCTCGTATTTGCCGGGATGTTGCGGGCGATCGCACGTGCGGCCGCTCGCCCGGCTTCGTAACTTCCGCCGGCCGCGAAAGTTGCAGAACATTATTTTCCTGCGGTCCAGTCGGGTGCAGACTGGCTCTGCTGCTGTTAGTCGCAGTGGCGATGGAGGTCTGATGTTCCGTGCCGCGACCGCACTCGTGCTTCTGGGTTTCAGTTCGCCTGCTTTCGCCGCGACCGATCCCTGTCCGTTCGAACCATGGTCGCGAGCAGACCTCGTCGCGCTAAAGGAGAGTGACTCTACTCTCGATGCGGCGAAGCGTGACGAGCTCGCTCGTGGCCTGGTTGCCTGTCTCGGCAGCCCTGACCCCGAGTTGCGAGACGACGTCGCCTTCACCGTCATATCCCGCTGGCTGCGGGCCAAGGAGCTGGAACAGGAAACCATCATCGCGCTGGCTGAGTCGATGGTTTCGAGGCTCGAGGATGCCGGTGAAGATCCGTCAGGATTTCGAAAGCCCTTCGCGGCACTCGCTCTTTCCGAAGTCGTACGTGCCGATCGGATCGATGCGGTCTTTCCCGAAACGCTTCGACGAAAGCTTGCACCGGCTGCGGCCCGGTATCTCACCGGCGTGCGCGATTACCGGGCTTTCGATCCGGTCGAAGGGTGGCGTCATGGCGTCGCGCATGGTGCGGATCTCGTGCTGCAGCTCGGCCTCAATCCGCACATTCCGGAAGAAGAAGTTCGCTTGTTGCTCGACTCGGTTGCGAGTCAGACAGGCCCCACGACTATCGCGTACGACGCCGGTGAGCCCGAGCGCCTGGCGCGCGCGGTGTTCTTCGTCCACGGGAGGAACCTGCTCGGCGAGGCATATTGGAGCCAGTGGTTCGAAAAGGTTGGTGATCCGGCTCCCCTCTCCAGCTGGCGTGCCGCGTTTACCTCACGTGAAGGTCTCTCGCGACGTCACAACACCCTCGCCTTCCTCCACGCGATTGCTTTTGCTGCGCGGGCCAATCCCGGTCCTGCGAGCGACCGCATCGGCGCACTCGCTCATCGCGAGCTGCTGCGGGTCATGGGAGGATGATCGCCGGGTACTCCGGCGCGCTTACCGCATGGTAGGTTGTCCGTGTGAGTGATCAGGGCGAAGCGAAGCTACTCGACGTTCTTCAGGAGCGGTTTCCCGACTCGTCGAAAACGACGTTGCGGACGATGCTGCAGAGCGACCGGGTACGGGTCAATGGCTCTCCGGAGCGCGACGCGAAGCGCATCATCCGGCCCGATGACCGCGTCGAGGTAGCGGCGCGATCGGTGCGCTCTCTCGACCCACGAGTGCGGATCATCTTCGAAGACGCGGATCTCGTCGTCGTCGACAAGGCGGCGGGGCTGCTGACCGTGCCGAGTCCTGAAGTGCTGTTCGAGACGGCAGAGAGCTTTCTCAATGAACACTACGGCGGGAGCGTCGGAAAGCCACGTGTTTACCACGTGCATCGTCTCGACCGAGACACGTCCGGAGTTCTGGTGTTCGCCCGCAACACCTTCATCCGGGAGCGACTCCGCGCTCTGCTCGAGTCGCATGACATCGAACGAACCTATGTCGCCATCGTGTACGGCAAGCTGAAAGCTTCCTCCGGCACCTTCCGATCATTCCTCGCCGAGGGTCGTGACCTTCGCGTTCGGACCGTGCTGCCGACAGAGGGGAAGGAGGCGATCACGCACTGGCGGACAACCGCCTCCGGGCGGCGCTTCTCGATGCTCGAGCTGACGCTCGAGACTGGACGCCGAAACCAGATCCGCGTCCAGCTGTCCGAGGCTGGACATCCGATCGTCGGAGACACGATGTATGGCCGCGGGCCTGACGACGAGCTCGGACGGCTTGGCCTGCATGCGAAGAGTCTCGGCTTCGTGCATCCGACGAGCGGCGAGATGACGCGGTTTACGGCAGACGTGCCGCGAGCCTTCCGAGACCTGGCGCTCTAATTTTACGAGAGAGGCAGGCTGGCGCGATGCGTGCTCGGATTGCACGCGTGCCCTCAAAGAATCAAGACCTCCATGGAAACGTCCCGGAGAGCTCGCCGGTGGCGCTGTTGCTGATCGATGTGATCAACGATATGGAGTGGGAGGGGAGCGAAGCACTCGCCGAGCAGGCCTTGCCGATGGCTCATCGAATCCTGGCGCTCAAGCGTCGTGCGAAGAGCGCCGGCATACCGGCGATCTACGTCAACGACAATTTCGGCCGCTGGCAATCCGACTTCAGGAGCGTTATCGATCACTGCCTGAACGACGACGTCCGCGGCGCCGACGTGGCTCGAATTCTCCAGCCGGAGGACGATGACTACTTCGTTCTCAAGCCGAAGCACTCGGCGTTTCACGCCACAACTCTCGACACACTGCTCAAGTACCTCGGCGCCAGCACTCTCATCATGACCGGCATCGCCGGAAACATCTGCATCCTGTTCAGCGCGAACGACGCCTACCTCCGCGATTTCAACATCATCGTGCCTGCCGACTGTGTCGTGTCGAACAGCGACTCGGAGAACCGTTACGCGCTCGAGCAGATGCAGAGAATCTTGAAGGCTGACATTACTCCCTCGGAAGAGCTGGACCTTAATCGCATCCGGGAGAGTGCGAGCGGCGGGTAACGCGATTTCAACTTGATCGCGTGGCTTGCCCTCGGCAGACTGGAAGACCGTGCCTAAGAACTACAGTGCTGGAGGTCGTGTCATGCCGGGAGGACCGGCCCACGGAGACGCTCCTCCGCCGAAGTCGTGGATGGAACGATTCGGTGCGCTTCGCAACCTCCCTCCCTTTCTCAAGCTGATCTGGAAGACGAGTCCGAGCCTGACGGCGGGCAATCTTCTGCTCCGTCTCCTGCGTGCGCTCCTCCCGGTCGCGACGCTGTTCGTCGGAAAATTGATCATCGATGAGGTCATCAGGCTTGCGAGTCTCGGCACACCTCCGGCGAGTCTCTCCGCCTGGCTGGCCAGTGGACTACTGAGCCACCTCGGCGCGCTGCTTCTGCTCGAGCTCGGGCTTGCCGTCCTGGCCGATGTGCTGGGGCGAGTCGTCTCGCTGCTCGACTCGCTCCTTTCCGAGCGCTTCACCAATGCCACGAGCATGCGACTGATGGCGCATGCGGCGACGCTCGATCTCGAAGATTTCGAGGACAGCGAACTACAGGACCAGCTCGAGCGGGCTCGCCGGCAGACCACCGGACGGATGACGCTGATGACCCAGATCTTCGGGCAGGCGCAGGACGTGGTGACGATCGTCAGCTTCTCGCTCGGCCTGCTGATCTACGCCCCCTGGCTGATCGTGCTTCTTCTGGTCGCGCTCGTGCCGGCGTTTCTTGGTGAGGCGCATTTCAACGCGCAGAGCTATTCGCTCGACCACAGACGCACGCCCGAGCGTCGCGAGCTCGACTACCTGAGACTCACCGGCGCGAGCGTCGAGACGGCGAAGGAAGTGAAGATCTTCGGCCTGAACGCCTTTCTGCTCGAGCGCTATCGCGTGCTCGCGCAGCGTTTCTACGAGGCGAACCGATGGCTGGCGCAGCGTCGCGCCCTCTGGGGAGCCGTCCTGACCGCGATCGGGACGATCGGCTACTACATCGCCTATGCCTTCATCGCCTGGCGAACGCTTCGCGGCGAGTTCACGATCGGCGACCTGACGTTCCTCTCGGGTTCGTTCCGCCGCCTGCGAAATCTGCTCGAGGGGCTGCTCATCAGCTTCTCCCAGGTCGCGGGCCAGGCGCTGTATCTCGACGATCTCTTCTCGTTCTTCCGGATCGAAGCGGAGATCGTCTCGCCGGAGAATCCCCGTCCGTTCCCCGTGCCGATCGCCGAAGGCTTCACCTTCGAGAACGTCGGATTCCGCTATCCGGGAGCCGAGCGATGGGCAGTCCGCGATCTCAGCTTCAGTCTGCAGGTCGGTGAAGTGCTGGCGCTCGTCGGTGAGAACGGCGCAGGAAAGACGACGCTCGTGAAGCTGCTCGCGCGACTCTACGATCCGGACGAGGGGCGGATTCTGCTCGACGGCCACGATCTGCGCGAGTACGACGTGCTGGAACTGCGATCGAATGTCGGTGTGATCTTCCAGGACTTCGTCCGCTACCAGATGACCGCAGCGGAGAACATCGCCGTCGGCCGGATCGAAGCGCTGGAGGACCGGCCACGGATCGAGTCGGCCGCCGCCAGCAGCATGGCGGACGAAGTGATCGGCAGGCTGCCGCACGGTTACGACCAGATGATCGGCAAACGGTTCCGCGGCGGCGTGGAGCTCTCCGGCGGTGAGTGGCAGAAACTCGCGATCGGTCGTGCCTACATGCGCAGCGCACAACTGCTGATCCTCGATGAGCCGACTGCCGCCCTCGATGCCCGGGCGGAGTTCGAAGTCTTCAAGCGATTCAAGGAGCTCACCCATGGGAAGACGGCGGTGCTGATCTCCCATCGTTTCTCCAGCGTCCGGATGGCGGATCGGATTCTGGTGCTCGCCGAGGGGATGATCGAGGCGGCGGGGACGCACGAGGAGTTACTCGCGAGCTCGAGGCGGTACGCCGAACTGTTCGAGCTGCAGGCCGCCGGCTATCGCTAGCGCACCTCAGTACTGCTCGACCTTGTCGACCACGTTCGCGAGTGGCTCTCCGCGCCGGAATCGTCCGAGGTTCTCGATGAAAAACTCCATCGCCCGTTCGTGCGAATCGGAAGTCTGATCAGCGGTATGGGGGGAGATGAGAACGTTGTCGAGAGCCCACAAAGGATCATCGGGCGGCAGCGGCTCGGTTTCGAAGACGTCGAGCGCCGCACCGCGAATCTGCCGCGCGGCAAGAATCTCGGTCAGAGCGTTCTGGTCTACGACGGCGCCTCGTCCGATGTTGATCAGGACGGCGGTCTTTTGCATGGACTGCAGCCGCTCGCGTGTCATCAGACCGCGAGTGTGGGGAGTCAG
>DASVLC010000269.1:0-2430 GCA_036385045.1 Thermoanaerobaculia bacterium
AGGAGGGGATCGGTCGTGAGGATGGGCTGGAGTTGGATGCGCTTCGCGATCTCCATCTGCACGTCGCCCGTCACGCGCTGGAGGATTTCCGCGACATCGGCGAAACGCGCCTTGCCATCGATCGCGTGCCGGATGGCTTCCGCCTTCTGCGAGACGATCTCGTGCATCAGCTGATCGATCGTGTCGCGCGAAAGCAGGTACGTGATGGTGACGGGCTTGGTCTGCCCGGGCCGGTGCACGCGGTCTTCGGCCTGCTCGGTGGCTTCGGGGCTGTACTCGAGGTCGACGAGGATGACGTGGTTCGCGGCCGTGATTGTGAAGCCGCGGTTGAGACAGTTGAGCGACGCTACGATCGCGTTCATCCCAGGCGTTCGCGAGAACTCCTGGATGAGCGCGAAGCGCTTCTTCGCCGGGACGTCTGCGGTGATGGGGAGGATGGAGAAATCGCGCCGGCGCAGATGCCGGACGATCGCGGCGACCATGGTTCGAAGGCCGGAGAAAACGATGACCTTCTCTCCGCGGTCGGCGGCGTGGCGGACGAGCTGCTCGACCTTCTCGAGTTTGTTCCAGCTCTCGGCCGTCAGCGCACCGCGATCGAGGTAGTCGACCGCGACCGGGCAGGTTGCTGCGTAGCGAAGCTTCCAGAGAGCGCCCGAGATGACGCCCATGTTGACGGCATCGCCCTGCGCTTCCCGCAGGGCTTTGGCGATGGCGTTTTGCGCCCACTCGGCGTAGGAGGCGTAGAGGTTCCGGTGGGCCGGGTGCATGTCGAGGAGGGCGATGTGGCGGGTCTTCGGCGGCAGTACGTAGATGTCGTCTTTGCGGCGCCGAATCGTGAATGACGCCATGAGGCGCCAGAAGCGGTTGAGGTTCGAAACTTCCGGGAGGAGTTTGGCGCGACCTTCGTGGAGGGTGTCTTCGAACTGGCGCGTGACGAACTCGTACGTGCCGAATTCGTTCAGGAAGCGCTTCGCACCACCGCGGTACGCATACGGAAAAAGTGGGTTGTCGAAGCCAAGAAGTGACGCGACATTCCAGAAGACGTCATGCGCGTACCCTTTCATGAGCGTCCCTGTGAGAATGAGGCGACCGCGTGGTTTGAGCGCGCGGACCGATCTTCCTCTCAGCGTGTTCTTCGATTTCGCGAGCTGCGCTTCGTCGACGAGGACCGCGCCGAAGAGCTTCTGGATGCGTTTGTAGGCGGGCCACTGGTGGGTGTCGGCGGTCGCGGTCCACGCGCGGTAGTGGCACGACGTACAGAAGCGCCCGGTCCACGCGGATCCCTCGGCGCACTTCGGGCACGAGGTGACCACATCCTCGTAACTGCGCTTGCAGACGCGACACGTTGGCTTCGTGTTGTCCTCGACCCGGTGATGGACCTGGCCGTCTTTGGTGAAGGTCTCGCAGCGCCACGGATCGTAGCGCCTGGGACCGATGAGGGAGAGAAACTCGAACGAGGTGATATAGAACGTGGTGGTTGCTGGCAACTGCTTGCGGCGCTTCTCGTCTTGAATGCGCGTGATGGCGCCGTGCGTGGTGAGCTTCTCGCGCGCGAAGCCGAATTGCCCGAGCTCGGACATCCAGTTCTCCACGAGCGACGACTGGCAGACGACGAGCACGCGCTTGAAGCCGCGTGTCGCCGCCCAGGAGGCAGCGGTCACGGTCTTGCCACCTCCCTGCTCGTAGCCGAGATACCCGGAGGGTTTTACGGCCATCCGGGCGACATCCTCAGCCTGGAACGGGAAGAGGAACGGAGCACGCTTCGCGACGACGTTGCGGTGCTGGGTTAGGCGCTCAGGGACGGTGGCTTCGAGATCGGCGACTTCCGGAAGATCGAACGCAGAGGTTAAAAGCTCGACATCGGCAGCGTCGACTTCGCGAAACGTCCGCGGACCTGAGTCGGTGAGCACCTCGAAGGCGAGATACCCGCGGTCGAGCGAGGTGATGAGCTGGACTTCCTTCCCTTCGCGTTCGTCCCACGCTGTCTCGATCGAGGCGACTTCGCGGTTGCGCACCCACGAGGGCCGCAGATGGTACGACGCACCTTCGGTAAAGCAGGGGGCGTTGTCTGCGAGAACGGTGGCTTTCGCGGTGTAGCTGCGGTCTTCGAGATACGCGAGACGCTGGTGCGGTTCGGGAGGATAGAGAGGTGTGCGAAGGAGCGCGAATTTGCGCTGCAGACGGGTGATGCGGGCGTTGTCGGCATCGGAGATCGAGGGATCGAATCCGAGCCAGGCGAGCGTCTCGATGCCGGACGCCGGTCCGAGCGTGAGGAGCGATGCCGGAGAGAGTGTGGCCGAGACGATGCCGTGCTCAATGCCGCGGACAGGATCGAAGGCCGTGACCGTCGCGTCGAGAAATCCGAGGAGTCCTTCGACATCGGCGGCCGCGCGGAGGCCTTTCGCTGTGATGCGCGTTGCGGTGGACGGG
>DASVLC010000270.1:0-2465 GCA_036385045.1 Thermoanaerobaculia bacterium
CCGCCGCTCACGTCGCAGTGAACGTGAGCACTGACCTGACCGGCGAACTCCTGTCGCACGACTTTCAGGTTCGCTTCCTCGAGAGCTTCGCCTCCGACTACATCAGGCACATACGCGGCACCCAGTTTCACGGAGAGTCCGGGCCCCAGATCGAGACCGAATGTGTCGTGTGCAAGGAGCAGTATCGATCCGGCCGGAAGAACCTTCACGAGCAGAGGCCGCAGCAGTTCGGCGTTCGGATAGGCAAGCGCCTCCTGGTCGAACTTCCACACCTCGCTAAGCCAGGTAGCCGCTTCCTCGCAGACGCCATCGACGCCGGAACCGGCGACGAGGGCGGTGGGACTGCTATCCGGAAAGAGCGTCCGGGCAGCGGACGCCAGCTCCGATGCCGAATCGTCCGCCTTACCATCGCTGTGTCCGACGTAGACAAAGACCTTCGAGTCCATCACCTGATTCCTCCTCTGGCTCTCAGCAGATCCACCAGCTTGCCCGCGAGCTCCTCGGTGCTCCCCTCCAGCATCTCGGCGCCTGCTTCTGCCTGCGGAACGAAATAGTCGACGCGTCTGACCTTCGCGGCCGCCGCCCCGACGGTTCCCGCCTGGAGGCCTAACGCTTCGGCATCCATGACAGGGATCTCGACCGAGGCGACCTTGCGGATCCCGCGGATACCAACGTAGCGCGGTTCGTTGATCCCCGTCTGAATCGAGAGGACGCAGGGCAGTTCGATGTCGCTGATCTCCTGGGTCCCACCTTCGATCTCGCGACCCACACGAAGGGGCTGACCTTCGTTGACGTCGATCCTGTTGACAAGGGAGGCATAGGGCCAGTCGAGCAGCGCCGCCACCATTCCACCCACCTGTCCGCCGCCGTCATCGGCCTGCGCACCGGTGAGGATCAGATCGTACTGTCCCTTTCGAGCGGCGGCAGCGAGAACGGTTGCAACGCCGAGACCATCAGAGCCCTCGAACGCGCGATCCGTCAGCAGAAGCCCCTGGGCCGCGCCCATGGCCATTTCCCGGCGTACGATCTCTTCGGCTTCAGCATCACCCATGGAGACGACCGTCACATTTCCGCCCACGCGTTCGACGATCTGGATCGCCTCCTCGACCGCGTAGTTGTCCCCCTCGTTGACCGAGTAAACCAGGTCTTCACGCCGGATGTCGGACCCGTCCGCAGCCACACTGATCTCGTTCTCGGCAGTGTCGGGAACGCGTTTCACACAAACCAGGATCTCCATGAGCGATCTCCTCTTTCATTCACGCCACCAGAGCGCACGGCAGGTCTCATACGAGCTGCGCATCCACCAGTTCGACCAGGTCGAGGACTTCCATCTTCCCCTCGAGGCCGGCGACCTTGATGGCGTCTTCGATGTTCGTCAGACAGTAGGGACAGCCGGTGACGATGACATCCGCCCCTGCCTGTTTCGCCTGCTCCACGCGCACGACGCTCATGCGCTGCTCTTCCTCCGGCTCGTAGAAAAGCATCAGCCCTCCGCCGCCGCAGCAGAAGGATCGGTCGCGGCAGTTGCCTTCGATCTCGACACGCTTCAGCCCGGGAATGCAGTCAATCGCCCTGCGCGGCGCGTCATAGGTTCCGTTGTGGCGGCCCAGGTAGCAGGGATCGTGATACGTGTAGGTCTTCGACGGATCGGCCAGCGCGTTGAGTGTCAACAGTCCGCTGTCGATCCCCTCGGCGATCATCTCGCTGACATGCTGTACCGGCGGCATGCCGGTGTAATCGTTGCGAAGCGCGTTCATCGCGTGGGGGTCGTTGACGACGATCCTGCGAGCTTCCGACGCCTGAATCGCTTCGGTGTTCTGCTCCTTGAGGCTCTGAAACAGCATCTCCTCGCCGAAGCGACGGACGTCGTGGCCGCTGTCCTTTTCGTCCTTGCCGATCACGACGAAGTCGACCTCACCTTTCGCGAGGATGCGTGCGGTCGCCTGTGCGATCTTCTGCATCCGGTCGTCGTACGAGGTGATGCTGTCGACGAAGTAGAGCGTCTCTGCGGTCTCACCCTTCTCGACGAGCTTCACTTCGACGCCGGCGCCGACACCAGCCACCCATTCGGCGCGCTTCTTCTCCAGCTTGCCCCACGGATTGCCTCTCTTCTCGAGCGCGCTCATCGGCTTCTGGAGCGACTGCGGCACGAGCCCGTCGTCGACCATTCCGCGGCGCAGGTCGACCATCTTGTCGATGTATTCGATTCCTACCGGGCACTCCTCCTCGCAGGCGCCGCAAGTGGTGCAGGACCAGATCTCGTCCTCGCTGTAGATGCTGCCGACGAGTGGAACGGAACTCTCCTTCGGCTTGCCGACGATCGGATAGTGTTCGAACGCGTAGTCGCGCGCCTTGATGCTGATGAATCGTGGCGAAAGAGGGCGACCGACGACATTCGCCGGACAGCGATCCGAACAGCGGCCGCAGTCGACACAGCTGTAGAAGTCCAGCATGTGCTTCCAGGT
>DASVLC010000271.1:0-1715 GCA_036385045.1 Thermoanaerobaculia bacterium
CTCGTCGAAGGCTGGCCACCTCCCGCTGGCGATCCGGTGAACCAACGCACCAAGCAGTTTGCACACCGGCAGGTATGCGAGCGCGAACAGGTAGTAACGAACGCCTACCTTCCACCTGCCGACCCCCACGAGCAACCGTACGACTCCGCCACGACCCTCGCTTAACGCCGTCATCGTCAATGCAACGAATGCCGGCGCAAACACTCCAGCGAGAAACAGAGGTCCGCCGGATCCGGAGAGACGGTTGCCCGCGGCCGATGCAGCCGCAAACCATGCGGCCCAGGTCGCGCAGAAAACAAGCAGAAAGAAGAAGAATAGCTCGAGGCCGGTTCGCCCGGGCGTGTCCGCTTGCCCTGTTTCGTGCACGGCAGTCCCCCGCTTGTGTTCGGAATTGATCCTACATACGTGTCCGCTGGTACCGTGTTTCAGACCTGCGGCGAACGACGAACCGACAAGAGGGCCAGACCTTCCTGTACGACCCCTCGCCCCGTGCGTAGCCCCTCACGCATCTGCAACTCGGCACCTCCAATGCATTAGCCCGGTGTATGGTCAACGGACAACATATGCGAATGAGGGTTGTGGGCAGGGTAGGCGTCGTCATGACGGCAATCTGTTTGACGGCTGCTGCTGGAGCACAGACGGCGATCAACCCGGGATGGAACCTCTTCAGCCCGCAGCAGGACGTGGAGATCGGCCAGCAGTCGGCGGCCGCTGCCGAGCAGCAGGTTCCGATCCTCCGCGACCGCCAGATCGAGCAGTACGTCGACAACATCGGACAGCGGCTCGCCGCGAACGCAGGAGGACCGAACTTCCGCTATCAGTTCAAGGTAGTGAATGCTTCGGACATCAATGCTTTCGCTTTGCCCGGTGGCTTCATCTACATCAATCGCGGGATCATCGAGAACGCGAAGAACGAGGGAGAGGTGGCGGGTGTGATCGCGCACGAGATCGCCCACTCGGCGCTTCGACACGGAACCCACCAGGCGTCGAAAGCGTACGGAGCGCAGGCGGGGCTTCAGATTCTCGGAGGCCTTCTCGGTGGACGCGTCGGAGACAACACCGCACAGATTCTGAATACCGTCGGCGGCGTCGGTCTCAATGCACTCTTTCTGAAGTACAGCCGCGATCTCGAGACTCAGGCCGATGTACGAGGCGCGCAAATCCTGGCGGCAAGCGGCTATTCGCCCGCCGACATGGTCAGCTTCTTCCGTCAGCTCGAGAAGGTCGACACCTCGAAGAAGACGACATGGCTCTCGCATCACCCTGCTCCACCGGATCGCATCGCCCGGATCGAGAAGGAGCGTCAGCTTCTTCGCGTGGCTGCCACCCCGACGCAGAACACGTCGCAGCTGGCGCAGGTCCAGTCGCGGCTGCGAGGCATGGGCGGCTCCTCGCCACTCGGCGAGATTGCGCAGGGTCGAACGCGCAGTGTAGGCAGTGCCAATAATCCTCCCTCCAGCAGCAGCGCGGTCGGGCAGGTCCAACCTCCTTCGACGACGCTGCGAACGTTCACCAGCCGCACCGGCGCGTTCCGCATGAGCTATCCATCGAACTGGAATGTCCATGACTCGGGTGGCTTCGCGGTCACGATCGCCCCTGCCGGTGGAGTGGGAGAGGTCAGAGGCCGGACCGAGGTGGTGTACGGCGCGATGGTCAACCACTACGATCCGTTCGGGAACGCTCCCGGCACGTATCTGCGCGATAGCCGGAAGGGA
>DASVLC010000272.1:0-35354 GCA_036385045.1 Thermoanaerobaculia bacterium
CGATCGCGCGAGCCGCGCGACCCCCTGTCACCGCACCTTACTCAGCAGCATCTCGATGAATGGTTCCCACTTCTCGCCGTCGCGAGTGAACTCTCCGGTCTCGTACCAGCGCCCCTCGTCATCGAGCCGGATCGTGTATCGCATCCGCCCGTCTGGTGTCTGCCAGACCGCCTCGTTTTTCCCGGTCACACGCAGCGTCATCTCGCCTCCCTCCCGGTTGGACAACCAGGTCGCGAAGCGGTGGAGCTTTCTCGATTCGTCCCAGGAGACGACCGCCATTGCATTGTGGACGACCTCGCCGGCCGCGCCATCCTCCCCTTTCTGCCGTCCCAAACCCTCGATCAGCAGGACCTTGCCGTCGAGCTTCGACTGAACCTTCTCGAATTGCAGGACGTGGTGCGTCTGACCGCCCATCCGGACGGTCGCCTCGCCTTCCCACTCGCCAATCAGAAAGTCGAGCTTCCGCATCTCTTCATTCGGGCCGGCAGCGGCGGAGATCGTGACCAGCAGCAGGGCAATCGTAGTCAGTACGATTCTCATAGAGGCCTCCTCCCGGACAATGTACGACCCCTGCCGCCACGTGCGGCAGTGACATTCGTCATGAGTTTGATCAGTCGCGCGAAGCGCTTTGGAGTGCGGCGGCCTCAGACGCCGCTTTCACAAAACGTGCAGCCGCCAGAGAGTTCGGATCCTGGCCGGAAGCACGCTCGATCTCATCTCTTGACAGAGCGCACGTGCTGGAAAGCGGCGGCTAGGGCCGCCGCACTCCAAAGCGCTTCGCGCGACCTTGCCCGGGCTTCAGTGCGCGGCGACCGGCATGTCGAGACGCCGGTAGCGCTTCGTCCCCGGTAGGCAACTCTTGTGCTCGACGTGGTGAACGTACTCGTCGCGGAACTTCCGCACCGACGAGATCACCGGACCGATCGCCGCATCGCCGAGGGCGCAGAGCGACTTGCCGCCGATATTGTCGGCCATGTCGAGAAGCAGATCGGCATCCTGTTGCCGTCCGTCGCCACGCTCGAGACGGTCGAGGATCGACTCCATCCAGTTCGTTCCTTCACGACACGGAGTGCACTGGCCACACGACTCGTGCGCGAAGAATTTCGAGAGACGCCAGACCGCATCGACGATGCAGACGCTGTCGTCGAGGACGATGATGCCGGCCGAGCCGAGCATCGACCCCGCCTTCATGACCGCATCGAAGTTCATCGGCAGATCGATCTCGTCCGGAAGGAGCATCGGAGCGGACGCGCCGCCCGGGATGACCGCTTTCAGCTGACGACCGTCCAGCATGCCGCCGGCGTGGTCGTAGATGAGCTCCTTCAGATTCACTCCCATCGGGAACTCGTAGACGCCCGGCTTCTTTACCCTGCCGGAAACGCAGTAAAGCTTCGGCCCGGTGTTCTTCGGCGTCCCGA
This sequence comes from Thermoanaerobaculia bacterium, assembly GCA_036385045.1. Classification (GTDB taxonomy): domain Bacteria; phylum Acidobacteriota; class Thermoanaerobaculia; order Gp7-AA8; family Gp7-AA8; genus QHVT01. The sequence continues at coordinate 1,419 of DASVLC010000272.1, forward strand.
ACGACTTGAACCACTCTGCCCCGTTGCGAATGATGAATGGTACGCAGGCGATCGTTTCGACGTTCTGAACGACGGTAGGCCCGCCGAACACGCCGACGACCGCTGGAAAGGGCGGCTTGACCCGCGGCTGACCCCGATGCCCCTCGACCGACTCGATCAGGCCGGTCTCTTCGCCGCAAATGTAGGCACCGGCACCCCGATGAACGGTGATGTCGAAGTCGAAGCCGCTTCCGAAGATGTTCTTGCCGAGGAAACCCTTCTCGCGCGCCTCCTCGATCGCCTTCTGAAGAACGGTTGCGCCGTAGTAGAACTCGCCGCGGATGTAGATGTACGACATCGGGCACGACCCGATCGCGTAGGCGGAGATGATCATCCCTTCGAGCAGCAGGTGCGGGTCCTTTTCGATGATGACCCGGTCCTTGAACGTCCCAGGCTCCGCCTCATCCGCGTTGCAGAGCAGATAGGTGGGTTTCGGTGCGTTCTTCGGCACGAACGACCATTTCATCCCGGTCGGGAATCCTGCACCGCCGCGGCCACGGAGCTCCGAGTCCTTGACGAGTTGCGTGACTTCGTCGGACGTCATCGACGTCAGCGCACGCCTCGCGTCTTCGTAGCCGCCGCCGGCGAGATACGTCGAGATCGACTTCGAGTCAGGCTTGTCGATGTTCGCAGTCAGTACTCGGATTGGATCCAATGGGTGCCTTCCTTAGCGATTCGGGAGGTGAAGAATCGACACTCCCCTACTTGAGCCTCTCGAGCAGTTCGTTCATCTTCTCGACACTCATGCTCTCGTGATAGTCGTGATTCACCTGTACGACCGGAGCCGTGCCGCAGGATCCGAGGCACTCGACTTCGCCGATCGTGAAACGGCCGTCACTCGTCGTCTCACCGGGATTGATGGAGAGCTTCTCGCACAACCCTTCGTAGATGTCATAGGCATTCGAGACCATGCAACTGAGGTTCGTGCAGACCTTCAGGTGGTACTTGCCGACAGGCTTCTGGTTGTACATGTCGTAGAACGACAGCACGCCGAAAACCGTAGCGGGTGACAGGTCGAGGAGTTCCCCGACATAGTGGACCGTCTCCGGCGAGACCCATCCCCAGGTCTCCTGCGCGAGGTGAAGCGTCGGCAGCAGAGCCGCCTCCTTCGTCGGATAGCGGGTCAGAATGTAGTCGAACCTCTTCTTGACTTCGTCCGGAAACTCGACCTTCTTCGTCGGGTCCGGAAAACGGTCTCTGGCGTAAGGATTGTCGGGATGAAGGTCAGCCATGTCGGTCTCGAATTGCCTTGCTCGGGATGCGTCGTGAGTCGTGCGCGCTGTCCGCGTCGCGCCCAGCGGAGCGCTGCGACTACGCCACCATTACGTCCAGTCGAATGCTCGTTTCTTCCACGCGTAGACGAAGCCGACACCCAGGAGCAGGATGAAGACGAGCATCTCGAAGAAGATGAACCACGCCATCTCCCCTCCGACGCCGATGAGTGCCTCACGGTAAATCACTGCCCATGGAAAGAGAAAGGCCGCTTCGATGTCGAACAGGATGAACAGCATCGCAATCTGATAGAAGCGGACGTTGACCCGCTTCCGGTTCTCGTCGAGCAGCGGCACGCCGCTCTCATACGGCGAGAGCTTGGCCGGAGTGCGCTGCTTCCGACCGAGAACAGAGCTGAGCGCGACGAATACGCCACCCAGCGTGCCAGCGACCAGGAGAAGGATCAGGATGGGAACGAAGGTATTGGTCATAAAGCGGCGGGAATCTTAGTACAGCTGCCAGCACTCGTGTCCAGTCGGTAGCGCGGGGGCTGCCGCTGGTTTGGCCGGTTCGTCGCGGCTGGGCCTGCTGCGAGCGCTCCGGCGGTTGTCAGTTGCCCTGTCGGGGTCCGGTCGAGGCGGTGATCTCCTCGTCTGGATCAGGGGTTTTCGTTCAGGTACTCCATCGCGCCTTCACGCGATTCGAAGATTTTGAAGATCGTATCGAGCTTCGTGATCTTCAGCAGAGCCAGGATGCGATGAGACGGCTTGACGAGCGCCATCTTCCGCTGGCGGTCCTCGAACTTCTGCAGATAGCCGATCAGCTCCCCGAGGCCGGTGGAGTCCATGTAGTTGATTGCCTCGAAGTTGATCATTACGGGTCCGGTCTCGTCGTTGAGCACTTTCTCGAGAAAACTCGAAAACTCTCGTGCGCTCTCCCCCAGCTTGATGACGCCCTGGATGTCGAGCACGGTGACGTCGTTGACCCGGTTCTTGATGATGTTCATATAAGGCGAGCGAAGTGTATCAGACGGAAGCATACGATGCGGTTCAATCGTTTCCGCGGCGTCCGATCCGGTCGGTTACGAGTGAAACGAGCGAGAGCACGATGGCACCGACGATCGCCCAGAGGAAACCGCCGATCTCGAACCCGGGCACGAGCCAGTCCGTCAGCTCGAGCATGATCGCATTCAGCACGATCAGAAACAGACCGAGGGTCACGACGGTGATCGGCAGGGTCAGCACGAAAAGCACCGGCCGGACGATCGCGTTGAGCAGTCCGAGAACGGCCGCCGCGATCGCAAGCGAGACCAGCGACTTCGAGTAGAAGTTCGGCACGACGTTCACGACGACGAACAGCGCCAGTGTGTTGAGAGCCCAGCGAATCAGTAGATACATGTCAAACCGATTCTACGCCGCGCCGCCGGGAGTCGTCACGACCACGTCGATGTTTCGCGCCGCCAGTTCATCCATGAACCGCTGAGGAGGGATGCACCGCTCCTGCGGGAGTGCCCCTTTCTCCGTGGTCTCCCCTCTCGCCATCATCAGCGCTACGATCGACGCAGGGAACGCCGTGGTCCGCATCATGGCGGAAAGGCCGGTCGCAGGGTCGAAGCGATCGATGATGTCGTAGCGGAGCCGCCTGCCTCCCCCTACGAACTCCACCCGCACCAGCACGACATCCGGCTCGTCGTGCGGCAGGTTGCGGACGAGCAACTCGGCTAGAAGCCGCCGCGGGCGTACCTCCACGCCGTCGGCGTTCACCGGCTCCGAGCTGCAGAGGCCGAGGTCGATCATCGTTTTGAATTTCTCGCAGTGGCCGGGGTAACGAATCGTCTTGTAGTCGAGGTTGCGAACGCGGCCGAGGAACGTCTCGACGAGGGTCGAGGTGCCTCCGGAGGTCTGGAATGCCTCCATCGTGCTGAACGGATCATCGAAATGCAGGGTTTCGAGTTCGGTCATCGACTCGACCGTCTCGATCGAGCCTCCGCGGATCACGCGGGCCGGCTCGATGTACTCATTGATCAGCCCCTCGACCGAGAACACCATCTGGTAATCGAGCGGCGGCTTCGGCGTCTGCGGAAGACCGCCGACCCTGATGTGTATCGAGTCGAGCGTCTCGAACTCTCCGGCCCCGTGTGCGGCGAGGACCGCCACCATGCCGGGAGCGAGACCGCAGTCCGGAATGATGTTGATTCCGGCCTCCCGCGCCTCGGCATCGAGTGCCAGCTCTGCATCGACAACGTCGTTGTTGCCACCGAGGTCGCAGAAATTCGTTCCCGCTTCGATTGCCGCCCTGGCGAGCCGGTCGTTGAGCCAGTAGTTGACGCAACTGATCGTCGATGCCTGTCCTCTCATCAACGCGACGACCGCCGTATGATCGTTACAGTCGACGGCGACGGCGCGCACCTTATCGGGATACCGCTCGGCGATCTCCCGTGCTTTACCGATATCCATGTCGCCAATCGTCACCTCGGTGACATCACCCTGCGCGACCAGATCGTGAACCGCGCCCAGACCCATCCGGCCGGCGCCCAGTACGAGCATTCTCATGGGGCGATTGTATGCGGCGGAGGGAATGAGGGGAATTGGGGTCGAGCACGGCGCGCGCGACGCCGGGGCCACGACGCAGCGCTCTCCTGTCATCCTGGCCAGGCAACGGCGTGACGCCGCTCCTGAGGAAAAGAAACTAAAGCGCGCCGAGCGCGAAGGCGCACTTCAAATCTGGCGCACTCTTGTCGGTCCTTCCTTGCCCATGCCACGTTGCCCTTCTCCCCCCCGCGCTTTTTGCGGGGGGGAGAAGGTGCCGAAGGCGGATGAGGGGGGCGAGCCACCGTCCTGCACTTGCATTTTGCTCGTGGTGTGGCGTGTCGCGCGGCCCCTCACCCGGCCTTCGGCCACCCTCTCCCCGCTAAGATCGCGGGGAGAGGGGCGACAAATCTCATGTTTGGCGAAGGGCGTCGCGCGGGAGGGGATCCTTCGACCGCCCTCCACCCCTCCCACCCACGCCCCCACCCCCGGGGTTCCGGCGGCTCAGGATGACAGGCAGGTCAGGGCGTATGGTGGGTTAGCCCCATTTTCAATTTTCAATTTTCAATTTGAAACTCACCCCAGATATTGCTGAATCGACGCGATGAACGTCTTCACGTCGATCGGCTTCGAGATGTAGCCATCGCAGCCGGCCTGGAGAAAGCGGTCGCGATCACCCCGCATCGCGTGTGCGGTGAGTGCGAGGATCGGAACGCCGCTGGTCCGCGGCTCGGCCTTCATGGCGCGGACGACCGAGAGACCGTCCACGCCGGGAAGATGGATGTCCATGAGAATCAGGTCGAGGGCGACGCCGTCCGGATCCCGGGTGATCGAGAGCGCTTCCTCGCCACTCGTCGCCTTCACGATGTCGAAACCTCCTTCTTCGAGGAGGAACTCGACAAGCTGCATGTTCATGTCGTTGTCTTCGACAACGAGGACTTTACGCACGCTCATGTCAGGGATCGTCTCAAGTGTACTCCGACATTCAGGACTGCGGTTGTGGAGTGCCGCGACCTGGCTGCGGTACCGGAGCTCCCGGAGGAACGCCTCCCTGCGGTGCCTGGGGAAAGAACTTCGGATCGAGATCGACCTTCGCCCCCTTCTGGAGACGCGTCATCTCTTCCTGCGCGGTCTGCTGCATGACCCGTTGCCGAATCATCGGCGTCAATTGTTCGAGCGACGGCTCCTCGACGCGGAAGATGTGAATGCCGAACTGCGTCTTCGTTGGCTCGCTGATCTGTCCGGGCTGGAGTCGAGCAACGGTCGGCGCGATGTCCGGAGGAAGCATGTCAGGACGCGCGGGTCCGAGCATTCCCCCTTCGGCGCCGCTCTGCTGGTCGTCTGACTCCGCGCGGGCAACCTGTTCGAAATCGGCGCCGGCTTTGATCATCCCGGCAAGCCTCTGCGCTTTCTGCATGGCCGCGGCCTCCGAGAGCGGCTCCGCGCCGTCGCGGGGAGGCACTGCCCCGCCGGCAAAAGCGACCAGAATGTGCCGCAGAGTGACCGATGTCGCCTTCTCCTGCTCGAACGCGGCACGCATCTTTTCGTCGGCAACCTTCTCTACGATCGCCTGCAGCGCGCGGCCCGCCGTGATCTGAGACCTTGCCATGTTGATCTGGGTGACGACTTCGGGACTGTCGGCGATTCCGAGCCTGCGGGCCTCCTGCTCGAGTACCTTGAGCCGGACCAGTTCCTCGGCGATCGCATGCCTTCCCTGCGGGCTTGCGTAGAGGGGGCGCGCCTCCTCCGGCGCATTCTCGAGGAACGCCATGAACTCACGCTCGCTCACCGGCTCGCCGTTCACACGCATCACCACCTTGTCGTCTGGCAGGAGCGTCGCCGGCTGTGCGGCGCTCGAGGCAGCAGTGAACGGCTGCGAAGGACTGAGCGGAAGGTCACGGCTGAGAGCAGCCAGACCGAAAGTGACACCCGCGATGAGAACGACTGAAACTGCTGCAACGACGATGTCTTTCTTCACTTGATCTCTCTTTTCCAGATTGCGCGCAAAGTTCGTTGACGCTCCGAAACCAAATCAGTATGCTCGCCCTTGTGAAACTTTTCACGGACTGGACCGTGTCAGTTCTCACAATCCTCATTCCTGCCTGTCTTCGGGCGATCGATCTGCACGACAACGCACCTTATGGCTAAAGTTACCATCGACGGAATCGAAGTCGAAGTCCAGGACGGAATCAATGTGATCGAGGCCGCGAAGGCAGCCGACGTCCACGTCCCGCACTTCTGCTACCACCCATCCCTCAGCATCGTCGGTCAGTGCCGCATGTGCCTGGTCGAAGTGGAAGGGATGCCGAAGCTGCAGGCCGGCTGCGCCACTCCCGTGAAAGACGGGATGAAAATTCAGGTCTGGAATGAGAAGGTCGACAAGGCGCGCAAGGGGCAGATGGAGTTTCTGCTCATCAACCATCCGCTCGATTGTCCCATCTGCGACAAGGCGGGCGAGTGCCCCCTGCAGGACTACTCCTTCAACTACGGCTCGGTGACCTCCCGCTACGGAGAGTTCAAACGGACCTACCCCGGGATGGATCGCACCGCGATCGGCCCGCACGTGATTCAGAACATGAACCGCTGCATTCACTGCACGCGGTGCATCCGTTTCACCGCCGAAATCACCGGCACGAGCGAGCTGGCATTCTTCAAGCGCGGCGCCTCGACGGAAGTCGGTGTCTTCCCCGGTACTCCCCTCGACAACTGGATGAGCGCCTGCGTCACCGACATCTGTCCCACGGGGGCGCTCACGCCTCGCGAGTTCCGCTTCGAGTCGAGGGTCTGGAACCTCGATTCCACCGAGTCCATCTGCAACGGCTGCGACGTCGGCTGCAATCTGTTCATCGGTCATCGCAACGGACAGGTGTTCCGCTACCGTCCGCGCGTAAACCCGGATGTCAATGATCACTGGCTTTGCGATTACGGCCGCTTCTCCTACGAGATGTACGAGACGGACCGTGTCGTCGTTCCGAAGGTGCGTAACGAGGACGACTACCTCGGAATCTCCTCGTGGGAGGAGGCTCTCGCCGCCATCGAAACGGCCGTACGCGGTGCCGGAAAGATCGTTGCCGTCGCTTCGGCCCAGATGACGAACGAGGAGGCATGGCTCGCGAAGAAGCTCTTCGCCGAAAACCTGCGAGCTACGGTCGGACTGACGGTCGATCCGATCGGACCGATCCGGATGAAGTCTCGTACCGACTGGATCATCGGAGAGCAGGCGGGGCCGAACTTCCGCGGTGTGCATGCCGTCCTCACTGGCGGCGACGAGTCCGCGTCAGCGAACACATCCAACTCCGTCGAGAGCCTTCTCACAGAGGGTGCGGCCGGAATCGATGTCCTGTATCTGTGCGACGCACGCTTCACCGAGCGGGCAACGGACCCCGCGGTACTCGCGAATCTGCGGCAGGCGAAGTTCCTCGTCGTGCATTCGTGGGACGCCACGCATCCGTTGACCGAGATTGCGGACGTCGTGCTCCCTGGAGCGATCCATCCCGAGAAGGAAGGAACATTCACGAACCTTCAGGGACGTGTCCAGCGAATCCATCAGGCGTTCCCTCCCAAAGGGCAGGCGGTTGGCGACCTCGAGGCGCTTCGACGCGTCGGCGCAAAGCTGTTTCCCGATTCCCCTGACTTCAGGAGCGCGGATGCTCTCGATGTATTCGAGTCGCTCCGGGCTGCTACCCCCTCTCTCGGCACGTGGACAGAGAACACGGGGACGGAGGTCACCGCGTAATGGGCGTGGCATTCGACACGACTGACATTCTTCTCTCGATCGTCAAGATCGCGCTCATCCTCGCCATCTGGCTCAGCATCACGCCGGTGATGGTCTGGGTAGAGCGCCGCGGCAGTGCTCTGATTCAGGATCGTGTCGGGCCTAACCGTGTCGGGCCGTTCGGACTGCTTCAGGCGATGGCCGATGCGGTGAAGTTCCTGATGAAGGAAGACATCATCCCGGCGCAGGCTCACAAGTGGCTCTACACGCTGGCACCGACCTTCGGTATGTTTCCGGCGCTCGTGACCATCTCCGTCGTCCCCTGGGGGCGTGGCTTCATGATTCCGGAGATGACTCTGTTCGGCCGGACGCTCTTCGAAGGCGGACGCTGGTTCGCGCCGATCATCGCTGACGTCGGCGCGGGGATTCTGGTCATCTTCGCCTTCGCGTCACTCGGCGTTTACGGAGTCACGATCGCCGGCTGGGCCTCGGCCAACAAGTACTCGATGCTGGGCGGAATCCGCGCCTCGGCCCAGATGATTTCGTACGAGCTGGCGCTGACGCTCGCCGCCATCAGCGTGCTGCTCTCAGCCGGATCGCTCCGCCTCACCGAAGTGGTCAACCAGCAGTCGGGATACTTCATCCTGTTCGACGTAGTCCGGCTACCGGCATGGAACGTTTTTGCGCCGGGCCTGTGGCTCAGCTTCATCGTCTTCGTCGTCGCAGCGTTCGCCGAGACCAACCGGCTGCCCTTCGACTTCGCCGAGGCGGAGGCGGAGATCGTGGCCGGCTACCACACTGAGTATTCGTCGATGAAGTTCGCGCTGTTCTTCATGGCCGAGTACATGGCAATGGCAACGATCGCCGCGCTGATCTCGACGCTCTATCTCGGCGGATGGGATATCCCCTGGTACGACGAGCCGGCGACGTTCCTCGGGTTTCTGCTCTCGTTCGCCGCCTTCCTGATCAAGATGGGCGCCGTACTGTTCGTCTTCGTATGGGTCCGCTGGACACTTCCACGACTCAAGTACGACATCCTGATGCGGCTGGGTTGGAAAACGTTCCTCCCGCTCGCGCTGATCAACATCGTGATCGTGGCGGCCTTCATCGCCGTGGGTTGGCTTTGATACAGACAATCGGACTCGGAAAGCTGCTGTGTTGAGCGACTGACAGACATGGAATTCGTAATCTTCTTCTTCTTTGCAACGGTCGCGGTCGTCTTCGCGCTGGTCGTGGTGCTTCACCGCAATCCGGTCGTCGGCGCTCTCTCGCTCGTAGCAACATTCTTCTCGCTGGCCGTCATGTACGTGCTGCTCGAGGTGCCATTCATGGCGGCTCTGCAGATCATCGTCTACGCAGGCGCGATCATGGTGCTCTTCCTGTTCGTGATCATGCTGCTGAATCTTCAGCATGTCGTCGAGCCTCACACACGGCCCATCCAGCAGTTCCTCGGCTACACGACCACCGCGGCGTTCGGGATAGGACTCGTCTACTTCATCGCTAAGTACGGGGTCTTCACTGCCCTGCCGGCCAGCCCGTTCCGCGCCGATATCAGGACGATCGGATTCCGGCTCTTCGAAGCCTACGTCTTCCCGTTCGAGATGGTCTCGATCCTTCTGCTGGCCGCAATCGTCGGAGCGCTCGTTCTGAGTGGACGGGCTGTCGGATCACGCGCAGAGATCGGTACCGAGCTCTCGAAACAGCCCGGCAGCGAGGAGATCCGATGATCCCGACTCACTGGTTTCTGATCCTCGGCGCAATTCTCTTCACGATCGGCGTCTGCGGCGTACTGACCCGCAGGAACGGCATCACGATGTTCATGAGCATCGAGTTGATGGTCAACGCGGTGAACCTCACCTTCATCGCTTACGCACGGCAGTTCGATCAGGTTCACGGCATCATGTTCGTTTTCTTCATCCTGGCGATCGCGGCCGCGGAAGCAGCCGTCGGGCTCGCCATTTTCATCTCGCTGTTCCATCACCGTCAGACCATCGACGTCGATGAGGCGAACCTCATGCACTGGTAGACAACAACCGAGCTCATCGGCCTTGACCGGCCGGCGGGACGGAAGCATCAAAACGGGTACACGCGTCGCATTGTTCAGTCCTTCAGGAGTGAACAATGGACAAGACAGACAAGCTCATTGACTGGGAAGAAACCGACCGCGAGGATCGGAACCGTAACGGTATCGACGACGAGATCGAGCCGCCCGCGGTCGATGTGACCTCAGGATCGGCGCAGCTCGCCCGGCGTCTTCGTGAGAGTGGGGATTCGGTCAGTCCGGCCCTCACGGGCGGCGACATCGACGCGAACTGGGAGATGGCCGAGTCGCAAGGCGACGAGGCCGCCGGAGGCAGTACACCGACTCCGGGCCAGAGCAACGTGGCGGAGATCGGCGAGGCAATCGGTATCACCTATCAGGACAATGAGGAACTGAAAGTCGGAGAAAAAGAGCGAGAACGCGACATTCATCGCTGGGAACTCGATCCTGCATCTTCGGACGACTACCGCGACCGGCTGGACGACGAGAAACGATAACGGCGCATGCGGGACTCCTCGCATGTGCGCGAGGAGAGAAACGAGTACCGGGTGGTGAGTGCCAGAAGCGTCGTACGGCACGAGGCTTCACACCACCCGGTCCCGTAACCGCATGCTGAACTTACTCTGGCTGATCCCGATCATCCCGTTTGCCGGTTTCCTGCTCAATGGCCTGTTCGGCAAGCGGAGCGGCAAAGGGTTCGTCACTGCCGTCGCGACCCTCGCCTCGCTCGCTCCCGCGATCCTCGGCTCCATCGCCACCTTCCAGTACAACGCGCGGTATCCGAATGGCGAACGCCATCTCAACGTCGTCTACGAGTGGTTCAGCTCCGGCGGCATCGGAGCGGACATCGCTTTTCAGCTCGATCCCCTCTCCATCGTGATGCTGCTGGTCGTGACGTGGGTCGGATTCCTCATCCACGTCTACTCGATCGGTTACATGCACAGCGACGAGGGCTACTGGCGCTACTTCGCTTATCTCAACCTCTTCCTCGCGGCGATGCTGATCCTGGTCCTCGGGAGCAGCTACCTCTTCATGTTCGTCGGGTGGGAAGGCGTCGGCCTCTGTTCGTACCTGCTGATCGGCTTCTATTACCGGACTGACTACGCGCCCGCAGCGGGCAAGAAGGCGTTCATCGTCAACCGGATCGGCGACTTCGGTTTCCTCATCGCGATGTTCCTGATGTTCGCCTACATCGGCAGTGTCGACTACGCAAAGGTCTCTCAGGTTGCTTCCGCGGGAGGCCTGTCGACCGGCATCGTCACGGCAATCTGCCTGCTTCTCTTCCTCGGTGCAGCCGGCAAGTCCGCGCAGATTCCGCTCTATGTCTGGCTCCCGGACGCCATGGCCGGCCCCACACCGGTCTCGGCCCTCATCCATGCCGCGACGATGGTTACTGCCGGCGTCTACATGGTCGTCAGGTCGAACGTTCTTTATCGGCTGTCACCCGACGCGATGATGGTCGTGGCCATCGTCGGAGCGCTGACGGCGCTGTTTGCCGCGACCATCGGTCTACGGCAGTTCGACATCAAGAAGGTCCTCGCCTACTCGACCGTCTCCCAGCTCGGGTTCATGTTCATCGCGGTCGGAGTCGGTGCCTTCAGCGCCGGCGTCTTCCATCTGGTCACGCACGCTTTCTTCAAAGCCTGCCTCTTCCTCGGTGCCGGCTCGGTGATTCACGCCATGAGCGGCGAGCAGGACATCCGCAAGATGGGCGGGTTGAAGACGAAGATTCCTCATACGTACCGCACGTTCGCAATCGCAACGTATGCCATCGCGGGCCTTCCGTTCGCGGCAGGCTTCTTCTCGAAGGACGAATTGCTGGCCGCGGCGTGGGTCACTCCCTACTTTCCGGGAGTCGGCAAGTTCGTATGGCTCCTCGGAACGCTTGCCGCGTTCTGCACCGCCTTCTACATGTACCGTCTGGTCTACCTGACGTTCCATGGCGAGTTCCGCGGAACGGACGAGCAGGCGCATCATCTCCACGAGTCGCCGGCGTCGATGACCGGCCCGTTGTGGGTGCTTGCGATCGCCTCGATCTTCGGCGGTCTGCTCTCCCTCCCCCACGGGTTGTGGCATGGGCCCAGTCTCGCGACATTCCTCAGCTCCGTCGTTCCCGAAGTCAGCGGAGTGCACCGCGTCATTCCGATTACGTTGAAGACTGAACTGCTCATCGCGCTCGTCTCGACGCTCATAGCCGTGGCAGGCTGGCTGATCGCCCGCAACCTGTACCGCGACAAGGCACTGCAATCCGACGCCGCGTTCGAAAAGCGTTCGCCCGGAATCGCGCGCGCGCTCGAGAACAAGTGGTACGTCGACGAGTTCTACGCGGCCTCGGTCGTACGTCCGCTCGAAGGGACCGCCAATTTCTTCTGGAAGTTCGTCGATGCCGTCATCGACGGCACTGCCGCCATGCTCGGTTTCATCGTGCGTGGCTTCGGCGACGTCATGCGGTTCTTCCAGACCGGGAATGTGCGCAATTACGCGCTCATGCTTTTCCTCGGAGTCATCGTGTTCATCGTGTTCCTGGTGTAGAGAACGTCGCAAGCAACGTCAAAGAGCGAAGAGCCAACCATGCCTTTACTGAGTACCCTGATCTGGCTGCCGATCGTTGCCGCGATCGTGCTCGCCTTTTTTCCGAAGACCGCACACGCGGCGATTCGCGGGTGGGCGCTGTTCGCCTCCCTCGCGGTTTTCGTCCTCTCTCTCGGATTGCTGCGAGGCTGGGAGGACGGCCAGGCCGGATTCCAGTTCGTCGAGAGCCTCACGTGGATCCCCCAGTGGGGCATTACCTACTCGCTCGGCATCGACGGTATTTCCCTCTGGCTCGTGATGCTCACGACGTTCCTCACGCCGATCATCTTTCTGGCCGGCTGGAACACGCTGAAGAAGCATCCGAAGGAGTACCTGATCTCGTTCCTGATCATGGAGGCGGCGATGATCGGCGCCTTCCTGGCGACCGACCTGCTGCTCTTCTACATCTTCTTCGAACTGATGCTCCTGCCGATGTATCTGGTGATCGGCGTCTGGGGCGGCAAGAACCGCATTTACGCGGCCGTCAAATTCTTCCTCTTCACCATTGCCGGCTCGCTGCTGATGCTGCTCGCGATCATCTACTTCGCCTTCCAGGCGTATCACCAGACAGGTATTGCAACATTCTCGATCGTCGAGCTTTACGGCGTGCAGCTGCTCCCGACCGCGCAGTTGCTCGTGTTCTTCGCGTTCACACTGGCGTTCGCGATCAAGGTCCCCCTGTTTCCGCTGCACACCTGGCTGCCGGACGCACACGTCGAGGCGCCTACGGGTGGCTCGATGATCCTCGCCGGCGTCATGCTGAAGATGGGCACCTACGGCTTCCTCAGGTTCGTGCTTCCGTTTTTCCCCGAGGCTTCGGCACGGTGGGCCGGCCTGATGATCACCCTCGCCGTTATCGGAATCATCTACGGCGCGCTCGTCGCCTGGGTGCAGCCGGACATGAAGAAGCTCGTCGCCTATTCGTCGGTATCGCACCTCGGGTTCTGCGTTCTCGGGATCTTCGCGCTCAACCAGACGTCGATCGAAGGCTCGATCCTGCAGATGGTGAATCACGGCATCTCGACCGGCGCCCTCTTCCTTCTGGTCGGCGTCGTCTACGAGAGGCGCCACACGCGGCTGCTCGCCGATTACGGAGGCATCGGCCGCACGATGCCGGTCTTCACGACACTGTTCGTCATCTCGGTGCTCTCCTCGGTCGGACTACCCGGCATCAACGGCTTCGTCGGCGAGTTTCTGATCCTTGCCGGGACGTTCAAGACCAGTCCGATCGCGGCGGTTCTCGCGGCGACCGGCGTCATCCTGGCGGCGATCTACCTTCTCTGGCTGGTCCAGAAGGTCTTCTTCGGGCCGATTACGAACGAGGAGAACCGCAACATTCCTGACATTGCCTGGAACGAGTTGGCTGCGATGGTCCCGCTGGTGGTGTTCATGGTCTGGATCGGCGTCCATCCCAATACATTTCTGAAGAAGATGGAACCGAGTGTGAGACACCTCATCGCGACGATGAACACGCAACGGGGAGAGGTGATGGTGGCGGAGAAGTCGGACGAAACGAAACGCGATGAGGCCGAACCGGCAGCAGATCACAGCCGTCCACTGAACTCCGAACCGAACCGGCCGCTCAGCGCAGCCAGCATCATCGACCCAGGTACCGGACGCAGTCCGGGAGGCTCGCTGCCACTTGTGGTTCCTGCAGGCAGCCGGCCGCCGGCGAGCTCGCTCCACGAAGGAGTCGCACGATGACACTGCAGCCACTCCTCGAGCCCGGCTGGGTCAACGCGATTCTCCCGGAGATCATCCTCTCGCTCGGCGGGATGCTGCTCATCCTGCTCGACGTCTTCTTCCCGCGCGCCAAAGGGACACTCGCTCCGCTGACTCTGGTGATCTTCATCGCGGCGGCCTGGGCGGAGAACCTGTTCGTCCGCGGTGGCATCTTCTTCGGCGGGACCTATGAGGTCAGCGCACTGACGATGCTGTTCGATCTGACGTTCCTCCTCGCGGGAATGCTCGCCACGCTGTTCGCGCGGGAGTACCTCGAACGGGAAGGAATCGAGGACGGCGGATTTTACGGCCTGCTGCTGTGGGGCACCGTAGGCATGATGATGATGGCCAAGGGACTCGATCTCCTCATCATCGTTCTCGGGCTCGAGATCCTCTCGGTCTGCATCTTCGTGCTGGTCGGTTTCCACCGCCGGATGCCCGTCTCCAACGAGGCCAGCCTCAAGTACTTCCTGATGGGAGCCTTTTCCACCGGGTTCATCCTCTACGGCATTGCGCTTTTCTATGGCGCGACCGCCTCGACGAACATCAGAACGATGGGCCAGTGGTTCGCCACCAATCAGGCGACGCCGCTGCTCACCGTGGCGTTCGTCCTGCTGATGGCGGGCCTTGGCTTCAAGCTGGCACTCGCCCCATTTCATCCCTGGGCTCCCGACGTCTATCAGGGCGCGCCGACTCCGGTCGCCGGCTGGCTCTCGGTTGCACCGAAGGCTGCAACGCTGATCGTACTCGTCCGCCTGTTCGACGCGATGAACCCGATTCTGCCGCAGGTTTCGTGGATGTCGATGGTGGCGGCACTCGCTATTCTCTCGATGATCATCGGCAATGCCGTGGCCATCGTCCAGCGCGATCTGAAGCGTATGCTCGCCTACTCCGGCATCGCGCACGTCGGCTACATGACGATCGCCATTCTGACCATCCGCGCCGACTCGGTAGCAGCGGTCGCGGTCTACGCGATCACCTACGCCCTGATGAACATCGGAGCGTTCGGCGTCATCTCGCTCCTGATGAAGAATCAGAACGATCCTCATACGCTCGATGACATCGCAGGTCTCGGTTTCCGGCGTAAGTTCTACGGCTTCGCACTTGCCATCTGCATGTTCTCACTCGCGGGACTCCCGCCGACCGCGGGCTTCATCTCGAAGTTCTTCATCTTCAAGACGGCCATCGAGTCGGGACACACGATGATCGCGCTGGTCGGTATCCTGACGAGCATCGTATCGGTCTACTACTACCTTCGTGTCGTCTATTACCTCTACATGAAGGAACCGGCCGATGGTTATGCCGTCGAAACGGTCGGCGGCGTGTTCGCAACTGGCGCGTTGATGATCTCGATCGTTGGAATTCTGATCATCGGCATGTACCCCTCGCCCCTGTTTCAGGCCGCAGGCAACGCGGCGCGCGTTTTCCTGCAGCAATAAACCAGCCTCATGTCTCGCGCGACGGGTGGTGACCGCGAAACGATCTCGGAACTGACGACCGGGAGGCTGTCGGTTTACCTGCGCTGTCTCTCGTTTCTCGAGGCACAAGGTCAAAAGACGGTCTCCTCGCATGAGATGGCGGAGAGGTTTCATCTCAGCTCGCCGCAGATCCGCAAAGACCTCGCCTGTTTCGGCGAGTTTGGAACGCGCGGAGTCGGATACGACGTGTCTCGACTCAAGAGCCACCTGGTCGAGACGCTGGGGATTGACCACACACGCAATGCTGTGATCGTCGGAGCCGGCAACCTCGGTATGGCACTCGCCGACTACGCCGGCTTCAACAGCGACGGCTTTCACATTGTCGCCATGCTCGATACGGACGCAGCGAAGGAGGGGCGAACCTCGAAGCAGGGCATTCGGGTGCTCTCCTGGAACCTTCTCGACGAGGTGGTCGCCCGAAATCACGTCGAGATCGGAATCATCGCGGTTCCCGGTGCGGCGGCGCAGACCGTTTTCGACGCCCTCGCCGACGCCGGCATCCGTGCAATCCTGAACTTTGCACCGGTCCAGATCGGACTGCGGCCGAACGTGAAACTGCGCAGCGTCGACCTGCGGATCAACCTGGAATCCCTTTCATTCCATCTTCGCAGCGGTGAGCGCGGTCGCGACGCAACGTAGAAGCCGGCGCCCCCCTTCGTCCTCCCCTCACCACGAGAAAAAGTTGGGATCAGGACGCAACGATAGGAGAATGGCCCGACCATGGCTGACGTCACCTTCGACGATGTAACGAAGCGATATGGCGATGTGACGGTCATTGAACACCTCCGGCTCGGCATCGATGATGGAGAGTTGATGGTGCTGGTCGGGCCCTCGGGCTGCGGCAAATCGACGGCCCTCCGGATGATCGCGGGCCTCGAAGAGATCAGCAGCGGAACAATCTCCATCGGCGGCCGGGTGGTGAACGATCTCCCCTCGAAAGACCGCGACATCGCGATGGTCTTTCAGAACTACGCACTCTATCCGCACATGAGCGTCCGTCAGAATCTCGAGTTCGGACTGCGCATGCGCGGCGTGCCTCGTGCCGAGATGAACGCGCGGGTCGCCAATGCGGCCGAGATCCTCGGCATCGAGCCGATTCTTCAACGCAAGCCGAAGGAACTCTCCGGCGGCCAGAGGCAGCGCGTCGCCGTCGGGCGGGCCATCGTCCGCCAGCCGGCCGTGTTTCTCTTCGACGAGCCGTTATCGAATCTCGATGCAAAGTTACGCGTGCAAACCCGGGCGGAGATCACGCGGCTGCAGAAGACCCTCGGCACTACGTCGGTCTACGTTACGCACGATCAGATCGAAGCGATGACCATGGGTCACCGCATCACCGTGATGCGCGACGGCAGGATCCAGCAGGTAGGAACGCCGGGCGAAGTCTACGATCATCCGGCAAACGCTTTCGTAGCGCAGTTCATCGGGACGCCACCGATGAATCTGTTGCCGGCCACCGTCTCGGATGGCGTCCTGCGTACCTCGTCGTTTTCCCTCCCGCTCCACTTCCCCCTTGCCGAGGGTCGCCGGGTCATCGTCGGTATCCGACCCGAACACATCTCCGTCGGTCAGGGCGAAGACGCGATCGGTGCCTCGGTCGACATGGTCGAGCCGATCGGACACGAGTCGATCGTCTATGCCACTGCCGGCAGCGAAAAGCTCGTCGCGATCTTCGATCCTCACTCGGCTCCTGCCGTCGGCGACGTCGTCCGATTCATGGTTCGAGCCGAACGACTGCACCTGTTCGATGGCGAAACGGAGTTGGCGCTGACCGAGGCCGGGCGCTGAGCGGTGTCATCTGAGCAAGTGACGGCGTGGCGCCGCGACTGAGGAAAAGAAACCGAGGCTGAGATTCGTCCAGCCGCGTAGCGGCTTCGGATGGTAGCCGGGGGTCTGAGCGCGTTCGCGCTCAGACCCCCGGTCAAACCTAGCAAGACAGTGTGCCGCATCGCGGCACCGGACAATAAGCGCGCCTAAGGGCAATGTACGTGTCTCGTCCGGTACCGCTACGCGGCACACTGTCTGGGACGCAATCACCGGGGGGTGCTCCGCTCCGCTTCGCACCCCCGGCTACCATACGGCAGCCGCTACGCGGCGCTGAAAGCCGTATAAACACTGGGAGTTGCTTGGAAGCAAGCGACGGCGTGCTACGCCCCGAAATCTTTCGGCAGGTCAAGCTGGGACTTCTTTTTCCGCAGCACTCCCGCCGAAACCAGCGTCATGATCAAGCCCAAAGGGAAGACCTCCAGGAATGTCATCCCGCTGTTGATCAGCGGGTTCTGATAGAGCTCGCGGAACTTCTCCATCTTCACTCTCTCGGCTGAGATCGCCGCCTCGGTTGCTCCTTCGCGCTGCATCTTGTCCAGCACGTGCGCGGCGTACTGCTCAGCGAAACCGTGGTCGAAGTTGAAGTAGTAGATCTCCCAGGCGATCACGTAGACGGCGCATGTCACGAGCGTGATCAGAATCCCCACCTTGAATGCCCTGCCGAACGTGATAGCCCCGCCCCCGATGTTCCGCCGGTAGGAACGGATTCCGAAGAACACCATCAGAAAGGCCAGGAGCATCGATGTGTAGCCGAGAACCTCGGCGCCATCGAAGTCCATCCGGCCGCTCATCGTCAGGGGGAGGGTGACGGCCAGCATCGCCAGCAGAATGAAACCCGAGATCAGTCCGAACGTCAGTACGATCCTTCGCATCGCGTCTTTCTCCTGTTTTTGATCGACACGATCGGCCAGGAGCGGGTCTCTTGTCGTCATCACTTCGGGTGATTTTCGCCGCAGTCACCCTTTCGTTGACCCGGCCAGTCAGGCGATCAGGCCGAGTTCCCTTCCCTTCTGCACGGCCTGGACTCGCCTGCTGACCCCGAGCTTGTCGAACAGCCGCGAGGAGTGAGTCTTCACCGTGTTCTCGGACACGAAGAGCTTCTCCGCGATCTCCCGGTTGCTCATCCCCGCGGCGATCAAGCCGAGGATCTCGTGCTCGCGCCGCGTCAGCCCGAGCTCCTTCAGCATGCCGTCGTTCAGAACGAAGGGAGTGTCGGGTACACGAACCTCCTTCACGACGATGACCTCTTTCGGGGTCGTCCACTTCAGCCCCAGCCGGATGCCGATCGCCGTAAAGATCAGAGCGATGATCCCGCCGTAGACTTCGGTCGGGTAGACGCGAACGAAGTGCTTGTACTCGAGAATCTTCAGAAGCGCGATCAGCACGCCGCCTGCGGCCGCGTAGAGGAGAATCCGTGTCATTTGTGAGATGGGGTCACATTGTATCCGTCAAGTCGCAGGCGGCCTGATCTGCCCTCCGCATTTCATTGACTTTCCCGCGCGACAGCAGTAGTTTTACCGCCGATGTAAACGGTTACATTCGGCATGCCTCGCAAGTCGAAACGCTCCACCCTCCACTCCTCCAGCGTCACGATCCGTGATGTTGCGGCCGAGGCGGGAGTGTCGGTGGCCACCGTCTCCCGGGTCTTCAACGAGAAGGGACCCATCCGCGAAGAGACGCTTCAGAGGGTGCAGGACGTTGCGCGGAGGCTCTGCTACGTGCCTCACGCCGCGGCACGAAGTCTCTCCTCACGTTCGACGCGAACGATCGGCGTCGTTCTGCCTGACCTTCACGGTGAATTCTTCTCCGAAGTCATACGCGGCATCGACATGGCCGCGAGGGACTGCGGCTATCACGTACTGCTCTCGGGGTCGCATGCGGACCGCGAGGAGATGCGCGCGGTGGTTCAGGCGGTTCGCGGCCGAGTCGATGGTCTGATCGTCATGTCGCCCGATCTGAAGCCCTCGGCGCTGGTTGCGGATCTGCCTCTTTCGATTCCGATCGTGCTGCTCAATTCTCGCGTGGCCGGCCTCCCTTCGATCACGATCGACAACGCGGGTGGCGCGCGAGAGATGGTGCAGCACCTCATCGGGCGGGGACACGACAGGATCGCGTTTCTGACCGGACCGGCAAACAACGCCGACGCAGAACAGCGCCGGCGCGGCTATCTCGCAGGAATGTCCCGGGGCGGCCTCGTGCCGCTGGAGATCAAAGGCAATTTCACGGAGGAATCCGGTTATGAAGCAGCACAGCAGTTCCTCAGGCTGGCGCCGCGGGCCACCGCCGTCTTCGCGGCGAACGACGCGATGGCGATCGGCGCACTCGCCGCCCTGAGCGAATCCGGCATTCGCGTTCCCGACGACGTAGCACTCGTCGGATTCGACGACATCCCAATCGCGCGTTTTCTCTCCCCTCCGCTGACCACTGTGAAAGTTCCGATCGCCGACCTCGGTCGCCGCGGTTTCGAGGCGATCCTTCAGCCCAGTGGCAGCCCTCGCAACGTCAGACTGGAAACGACACTCGTCGTGCGGCGCTCGAGCGGCGCACGTTAAGGAGAAGCAATGAAACATAGTGCGCTGACCATGAGGTTTGTCCTGCCGGTCGTGGCGCTTGCGGCCCTTCTGCTCGTCATACCGGCAGAGGCGCAACTCACCACCGCCAGCATCTCCGGAACCATCGTCGACGATACCGGCCCGATTCCCGGCGCTTCGGTTGCTGCCGTCAATGCCAGCAGCGGATTCCGCCGCGAAACCACCGCCGGCAACGATGGCTCGTATCAGCTGAGCGGGCTGCATCCAGGGGTGTACGAGATCTCCGTCTCATCGCCCGCCTACAAAGAACAGTCGAGAACCGTCCAGGTGCTCGTCGGCCAGAACGTCGCGGCGGACTTCCGCCTGACCGTCGATGCGCTGTTCACCGAGAACATCACCGTCGTGGGAGAGGCGACTCAATTGCTGGTCGACGTGAAGACGTCCGAAGTCACGACCAACATCACGCAGCAGCAGATCGAGAACCTGCCGCTGAACAACAGGAATTTTCTTGCCTTCGCCGGCCTCGCCCCCGGTGTTTCGTTCACCACGGACACCACCGCGGCCGGGCAGACGTTCCGCAGCGGCGGACAGAACCCCAAGCAGGTGAACGTCTTCATCGACGGCGTCTCTTTCAAGAACGACGTCATCCAGGGCGGCGCCTTCATGCAGGACTCCAGCCGCGGCAACCCCTTCCCTCAGAGCGCCGTGCAGGAGTACCAGGTACTGACGCAGAACTACAAAGCAGAGTACGAAAAGGCCTCGGCAGCAGTCATCACCGCCGTCACGAAGTCGGGCGGAAACCAGTTCACTGGCGACGTCTTCTATTTCTATCAGGACGAGGGGATGGTCTCCCGCGATTTCTTCGCCGAACAGCGCGGAGACGCGAGAGCGCCCTACGAGCGCAACCAGTATGGGTTCTCACTCGGCGGACCGGTCGTCCAGGACCGCATGCATTTCTTCCTGACGGCAGAGCGCAATGAGCGCGATGTCGTCGCCACCGTGACCCACGGCGCTGCGTGGGACAAGCGGCCGGCAAACGTCGCTGCGATTCTCGACAGCTACCCTACCGGCACGCTCTCGGCGCCGCTCGACTCGAAGCTCTACTTCGGGAAGTTCACCTGGCAGCCGACATACACACAGTCCGTCGACGTTTCCTACCATCGCCGCGACGAGAATGAAGTCAAAGGCTTCGGAGGCCAGCGCGTTCAGGAGGGTGCGAGCAGCTTCGAGGTCTACACCGACGCACTCACCGGACGGCATCAGTACATCTTCGGTGGCAACGCCATCAACGAGGCCGTCCTCACCTGGCAGCAGATGCAGTGGAAGGACACCGCCATCGATCCGAGCCAGCCGCACTTGAACTACGTCAATCTGCTCGACATCGGCGGCAAGGACTTTCTGCAGAACATCAAACAGCAGAAGATCGCTCTCCGTGACGATGTGAGCCTCTACCGTCAGTGGCATGGCAGCCACACGATCAAAGGTGGCGGCGTCGTGAGCTTCGTCGACTACAGGCTGAGCAAAGCCTCCTACGAGAACCCGTACTTCGAGTTCCGCGAAAATGAGAACTGGCAGTACCCCTTCCAGGCTCGATACGGTTTCGGCGATCCGTCGCTCGATTTCGACAACACCCAGTACGGGCTCTATCTTCAGGATGACTGGAGCCTCAATAACTTCTCGTTCAGCGCCGGCGTTCGGTGGGACTACGAAGACAACATGTTGAACAACGACTGGGTCACGCCTCCCGACGTGGCTGCCGGTCTCAGAACCGCCTGCCGCACTTACGGTCAGCCGGTCGGCGGCCAGACCGACTGGTGCATCAACCAGCTGTTCAACGTCGAGGATTACATCTCGGACGGCAGCAACCGCAGCTCGTACAAAGGAATGATCCAGCCTCGCCTCGGTCTCACCTGGGATCCGATGGGCGATGCGAAGACGGTGCTGTTTGCCGGCTGGGGCATCTACTACGACCGCGTGACACTCAACGACATCTACGACGAGCAGTACCGGCACTCGTACAAACAGTACTCGTTCTGCTTCACGGATGACGGGACGCAGCCTGAAGGCTGCGGAGTGCCCGCCATCCAGTGGAACCCGTCGTATCAGTCAGCCGCCGGGCTCGCCGGTCTGATCGCCAGCGGCCAGACCCCGGGACCCGAGATCTTCCTGCTTCGGAACGACACCAAGCCGCCGAAATCGACTCAGTGGACCGCTGGCGTCCGTCGTCAGCTCACTCGAACGTGGCTCGGCTCGCTCACCTACGCCAACTCGCGTGGCCGCAACGGCCTGGCGTGGAGCTTCGGAACACTTCCCCCCGGAACTGCTCTCAACGACCGCTGGGGCAACTGGATCTCGATTCCGGGCTACGGCTTCATCATGAGGAGCTTCGACGAGCGCCGCACCGAGTACGACGGAGTGTTCCTGACGCTCGACCGCCCGCGCACGGCCGGTTCACGCTGGGGCGCCAACATTGCCTACTCGTACGGCAAGGGCTACCAGAACGCCTCACTCGATGATGGCACTGCGTTCGCGTTCGATTACATTCCCACCGAGTGGCCGATGTTCGCCGCCAATGGAGACGAGCGGCACAAGTTGATCATGAGCGGCAGCGTCGGCCTCCCGGCTGGCTTCGAAGCCTCTTCGATCATCTCGCTCGGATCAGGCACCCCGTACACCTACACGAACTGCCTGGCCGGCTGGGATCAGTGCCAGACGTTCTTCAACGGTCTCCGTCCGGAGCCGAAGTCATTCCTCGGCATCGACGAGTTCGCGTATCAGAGTGTCGATCTTCGCCTGCAGTGGACGGCCCCTGCGATCGGTGGAGCGCAGATCAGTCTCATCGGCGAGGCATTCAACGTTCTGGACACCAACAACTTCGGTTGCCTCGACGGCTGGGCCGGCGCCCCCGGCGAGCCTAACGCCAGGTTCGGGCAGCCGAACTGCGCGTTCAACTCACGGCGGTTCCAGTTCGGCACACGCATCGCTTTCTAGTTTCCAATACGAACGCGGCACGGGCTTCCGTGCCGCGTTCGTTGTTCCGCGGCCTGAGGCCGTTATGCGAATGATCCCTCGCCAAGTCATCACGCATCGACGCCACTCAGCCTCGGGGCTGCCGTACGGACAACCTGACGCTTCTTCAGAACAGCTTTTAACGACACCACTGAGCTCACCTCGCGTGCCTGTCATCCCGAGCGTAGCGAGGGATCTGGGTGGATGGGCGGTGCCAGACACGTGCATCGCGCCGCCCGCCCACCCAGATCCTCACGCTACGCTTCTAAGAAACTCCCAGTGTTTATGCGGGTTTCCCGAGCCCGGACCCGAGCCCGAGCCCGAATCGCAACCCGAAAAGCCGGGCGCGGGCTCGGGCTCGCGTTTCTCACTCTCAGTCGCGGCGCCCCGCCGTCCTTGGCTCAGGATGACAAAGCGTGCCGTCCTCACTCCACCGGCGCCCGCGCCCTTCCGGTCCATCAGAACGACAGGTGACAGATGAAGATGAAACTGACGGCGATTGCTCTAACGCTCTCCCTGCTCGGCTGCACCACCGTGCCGGCTTCAATCTCGACCGCGTCTTCCACTACTGAGGCCAATACCTCGGGCAAACGACGGGCGGTGGCACATCGACCTCCGTTCATTGAAGACCTTCAACGCCGTACCTTCGACTGGTTTCGCGATACTACGAACGTTCAGAACGGCCTGGTGCCGGATCGATGGCCAACGCCATCGTTTTCCAGCGTCGCAGCAGTCGGGTTCGGACTGGCTGCCTGGGGAATCGGCGCCGAACGCGGTTACATCACCCGCAAGGAAGCCGCGGAACGCACGCTCACCACGCTCCGCTTCTTCCACGATGCACCACAGGGGCCGGCGGCCCGCGGCATGACCGGCTACGAGGGCTTCTTCTACCACTTCCTCGACATGCACAGCGGCGAGAGGTTCGAGACCGTGGAGCTCTCGACGATCGACACGACCCTCTTTCTCGCCGGAGCGCTTTTCTCTCAGTCGTACTTCGATCGTGACGATCCCATCGAGACCGAGATCCGTGAGCTGGTGGAAAAGATTTACCTCAGGGTGAACTGGCAGGCTGCGATGACGAAGCCGCCTCTCGTCAGCATGGGATTCAAACCCGAAGAAGGATGGGGCACCGAGTGGCACTGGCGCGGCTACGACGAGGCGATGATCGTCTACATTCTGGCCCTCGCCTCTCCAACGCATCCCGTCCCCGCGAATGCGTGGGAAGAGTGGGCGAAGACGTACCGCTGGATGAGCTACTACGGCTACGAGCACGTGAACTTCGCTCCCCTCTTCGGGCATCAGTTTTCGCATGCATTCATCGATTTCCGAGGCATTCAGGACGCCTACATGCGTGAGAAAGGAATCGATTACTTCGAGAACTCCCGTCGCGCGACCCTGGCGCAGCGCGCCTACGCCATCGAGAACCCCAACGGCTGGGAGGCCTATGGCGAGAATGTCTGGGGGCTGTCCGCCTCCGACGGGCCGATCGATGCGGAGCTCGAGTTCGGCGGCAAAAAGCGCACGTTCCTCTCCTACTCCGCCCGCGGCGCAGCTGCGACCGAAGTGCGCGACGACGGAACGATCACTCCGTACGCGGCAGGCTCCTCGATCGTGTTCACTCCGCAGGAGTCGATCGCCGCACTCGAAGAGATGCACCGCCGCTTCGGCTCTTACATCTACACGAAGTACGGCTTCCTCGACTCGTTCAACCCCAGTTTCCGTTTCGACGTCAAGCTGCTGCACGGAAAGGTGCACCCGGAGTTTGGCTGGGTCGACGGTGACTACCTCGGCATCTCTCAGGGCCCAATGCTGATGATGCTCGAGAATCATCACTCGGAACTCATCTGGAAGACGATGAAGAAGAACCCGCACATCATCCGCGGCCTGAAACGCGCAGGATTCACCGGAGGATGGCTGGAGCAGTGACCGGCGATCTGCGAACCGGCGCCCGGCACCCTCTCCATGCCCGAGGCTCGGCGAACGTTCGCCTGCAGGGAATCGCCCTGATTGTGTCTTTCCTTCTCCTCGGCTGCGCGAGACCCGAGCGCGCGACAACGATCAAGTTCTGGGGGCTCGGCTGGGAAGGAGAGGTCGTCACCGCGTTGCTGCCTCAGTTCGAGAAAGAGACTGGAATCAAGGTTTCGGTTCAGCAGATCCCCTGGACAGCGGCCCACGAGAAGATTCTCACTGGACATGTCGGCAACTCGCTTCCCGATGTCTTTCAGACCGGCAACACCTGGATTCCGGAGCTCGTGACGGTCGGCGCCATCATCCCTCTCGACGGGAAGAACCTTCCTGAGAATGACTACTTCCCCGGCATCTGGGAGACGAACAAGGTCGACGGAACACTCTATGGCGTCCCCTGGTACGTCGATACACGCGTCCTTTTCTATCGAACAGACATGGTGGCTACGCCTCCCCGCTCATGGAGCGAGTTGATCGCCACGATGGAGCGCCTGAAGCGGGAGACGAAGACGCAGCACTTCTACCCGCTGCTCATGCCGACGAACGAATGGCCGCAGCCGGTGATCTTCGCGCTGCAGCGGGGCGCGACGCTGGTCTCCCACGATGGTCACGCCCGCTTTCGCGAACCCGCCTTTCTTGAAGCCTTCTCCTTCTATACCGACATCTTTCGCCGCGGTCTGGCACCCGCGATCAGCAGCGCACAGGTGACCAACATCTATCAGCAGTTCGGCGCCGGCGAGATTGCGATGTTCATCAGCGGCCCCTGGGATGTAGGCAATCTCCGCCAGCGTCTGTCTGCCGAGCAGCAGAAGGTCTGGAGCACCGCACCTCTGCCTTCCCCCGATGGAACGCCGTATCCCGGCCTCTCGCTCTCGGGCGGCTCGAGTCTCGTAATCTCCCGCCGCTCGACGAAACAGGACGCGGCGTGGAAGTTCATCGAGTTCCTGTCGCGTACCGATGTTCAGATCCGATTCCATGAGATCAGTGGCGACCTGCCGGCGCGCCGCAGTGCGTGGAACACGCCGGCTCTCACCGACGACCCGCAGATCGCCTCGTTCAGAACGCAACTCGATCGGACCGGCGCACTCCCTCGCGTTCCTGAAATCGAGAACATCGTCACGACGATCTTCGAGCATGGACAGCTGGCCGCACGCGGTCAGCTCAGCGCAGCCGAGGCG
Source organism: Thermoanaerobaculia bacterium (assembly GCA_036385045.1). GTDB lineage: Bacteria > Acidobacteriota > Thermoanaerobaculia > Gp7-AA8 > Gp7-AA8 > QHVT01. The sequence continues at coordinate 27,232 of DASVLC010000272.1, forward strand.
GCCGCGCGACTCGACCGCCGCGTCGAGACGATGCTCGAGAAGAGACGCTGGGTGCTCGAGCGAAGAAGGCTCGAGGAAGAGGCAGCGGGCGGCGTTGCCGGAGGCCAGCCATGAGCACCGAGGCGCGCGCGGCCGCGCTGCTGCTGTTCCCGGCGCTCGCGATGATCACGCTGTTCTTCTTCCTGCCTGTTGCTGCGGGCCTGCTTCTCAGTCTCACCGATTTCGACCTCTACTCCCTCGGCGACGCGGCGGACACGCGATTCGTCGGAGCGGGCAACTACGCCGCGCTCCTGAAGAATCCGCTCTTCTGGAAGGCTCTGGGCAACACGCTCTACTTCTCGCTCGTCGGTGTGCCACTCACGATTCTGATCGCCCTCGGTGCGGCACTGCTTCTGAATGCGAGACTGGCGCGCTACAAGGCATTCTTCCGGACGATCTTCTTTGCCCCGGTCGTCACGACGATCGTCGGCGTCGCGATCGTCTTTCGGTATCTCTACCACGGCCGCGTTGGTCTGCTGAATCAGGTCCTGGGGTGGGTGGGCATCGAGGCGATCGACTGGCTTGGAGACCCGCGCTGGGCGATGCCTGCGATCATCATCCTCGCCATCTGGAAGAACTTCGGCTATGCCGCGGTGATCTTCGTGGCCGGGCTGCAGAACGTGCCGGATGAGTTGTACGAAGCAGCCCGCATCGATGGTGCCGGCGCGATCGGTCAGTTCCGCCACGTTACGCTCCCTTCTCTGATGCCGACCTTCGTTTTCATCAGCGTCATCACTGCCATCGGCTATCTTCAGATCTTCGCTGAGCCTTACGTGATGACGCCTGACGGCGGTCCCGGCAACGCAACGCTGACGGTCGTGATGCTCATGTACCGCGAGGGCTTCCGCTGGTGGAACATGGGATATGCGGCGGGTGTCGCATTCATCCTATTCGCACTCGTGCTCATCGCCACCGCTGCCCACTCGCTGCTGCGGAGGGCGTCGTCGTGAGGCCCACAGAATCGCGACCAATCGGCGCCCTGTTTCTCATTCACCTGGCGCTGGTGATCGGCGCTGTCGTGACCGTCGTCCCGCTTCTCTGGATGGTCTCGGCGTCGCTGATGCCGCAGGGCGAAGCGACCGCGTTTCCCCCACGGATGATTCCGAGCCGGGTGACGTTCGAGCACTATCGCGCGCTGTTCGACAACATGAAGCTCGGCCGCGCCTTCCTCAACAGCATGTTCGTCGCGACGCTCGCGATGGTCCTGTCGCTGCTGTTCAACTCGATGGCCGGCTACGCGTTTGCGAAGCTGCGCTTTCGCGGCCGGGACCGTCTCTTCTCGCTTCTGATCTCCGCGCTCGCCATCCCCGCGCAGGTGGCGATGCTCCCGCTCTTCCTGATGCTCAAGTCGATCGGTCTCGTGAATACGTATGCCGGGGTACTGATCCCCTATGCCGCGACGATCTACGGCATCTTTCTGGTGCGTCAGTTCATGGTGGCGATTCCCGACGACCTGCTCGCTGCCGCCAGAATCGACGGCGCGAGCGAGCTGCGGATCTACTGGTCGATCATCCTTCCGGTGGCCCGCCCGGTTCTCGCGACGCTTGCGATCTTCTCCTTCATGTCCGCATGGAACGACTTCATGTGGCCTCTGATCATCCTCACCGACGACGACCACTACACGATGCCGGTCGCCGTTGCGAATCTGGTCGGCGAGCATGCGCTCGATCTCGAGCTCATGATGGCCGCCGCCGTATTGACCGTCATCCCGGTGCTCCTGCTGTTCTTTGTCCTGCAGAAGCAGTACATCGCCGGGATGATGTCGGGGAGTGTCAAGGGGTGAGAGTCATTCCTCTGACCGCATTGCTCTTCATTCTCTCGTGCCGGACAGCGCAGATGCATGACACAGGTTTCCTCACACGGACTCTCTCCTTCGAAGGAACGACCTACCGGTATGTGGTCTACGTTCCGGCCGGCCACGACGGCCGGCGAAAACTTCCGGTCCTCCTCTTCCTTCACGGTGCAGGCGAGCGCGGAACTGACGGGATGCGCCAGATCGAAGTGGGCCTCGGGCGGGCGATCCGCTGGAACCAGGAGCGCTTCCCGATGATCGTCGTTTTCCCGCAGGCACCGCCAGACACGCGGTGGCTCGGCAACGAGTCGCGGTTCGCGGTCCGCGCCATGGAGGAAGCAGCGGCCGAGTTCAACGGCGATCGCGAGCGGTTCTATCTCACCGGGATTTCACTCGGTGGATACGGGACGTGGCACCTCGCGCTCGAGAACCCGGAACTCTTCGCCGCCATCGCGCCGGTCTGCGGCGGCATCGTGAAACCCGAGACGGCGGTCAACGTGCGGCAGTCGCCGCTCACGATGTCCGCTCCCGATCCATACGCATTCGTCGCAGCACGCGTGCATGAGCAGCGAGTACCAATCTGGATCTTCCACGGAGCAGACGACCCGGTGATCCCGGTTGACGAGTCGAGAAGGATGGCAGAGGAGCTGAGGTCCCGTGGCGCGGACGTGCGCTACACCGAGTACCCGGACGCCGGGCACAACGCATGGGATCCGGCCTACGGAACCGCTGAGCTCTGGACGTGGATGCTCGACAGGAGGAAGCCGTGAGACGCGGTTCTGCAGCCGCGCTGTTCGCGTGCCTCATCGCGATGTTCTTGTCGTGGAGCGTCCCTGCCTCCGCTCTCGCCGCAGACTCTCGCGTTCTCGACGACTTTGTCTCCGTCGAGCGCTGGCAGGCCGATCCTTCCGATGGTGTGAAGCTGGACATCTCCTCCGACGAGGGTAGAACCGGCCGCGCGATGCGGCTCGACTTCGATTTCGGCGGCGGCGGTGGGTACGCGATCGCGCGCCTCCCCGTCGTACTCGATCTACCTGCGAATTACGAATTCACCTTCCGGATACGGGCAGAGAGCGCGACTAACACGCTCGAGTTCAAGCTCATCGATCCGACGGGAGAGAACGTCTGGTGGAACGTCCGGCGCCGCTGGCGTTTCCCCGAGGAGTGGACTCCGGTCAGGATCAGAAAGCGGAACTTCGAGTTTGCGTGGGGACCGGTCGGTGGCGGCGAGATCGCGCGGACGTCGGCACTCGAGATCGTGATCGTCGCAGTCGAAGGGGGCAAGGGCTCGGTCTGGATCGACGATCTCACATTCACACCGCTTCCTCTGGACGTCCCTTACGATCTTCAGCCAACCGTGTCGGCGACGTCGGCGGCGGCTGGGCACCCGGCATCACACGCGATCGATGAGCTTCGCGCCACGTTCTGGCAGAGCGCCGCCGTGGGAGAACAGCGCTACGAGATCGACTTCCTTCGTCGTCGCGAGTTCGGAGGCCTCGTCATCGAGTGGGGCGAGCGTGACTTTGCGATCGACTATGACGTGCTGACGTCGGTTGACGGTGATACGTGGGACACCGTCTGGCGCGTTCGAGGTGGTGATGGCGGGAACGACCACATTCCGATTCGCGAGGCGGATGCGCGGTACGTGCGGCTCGTGATGACGAAGAGTTCCGCCGGCGCTTACGCCCTTCACGAGATCGAAGTTGAGACGCCCGCGTTCTCGGATTCCAAGAACGCGATGTTCAGGCGCATCGCGGCCGGCTCGCCAGAAGGGTTGTATCCACGGTACCTGCAGTTGGGGGAGCAGTCGTACTGGACGATCGTCGGAGCTCCGGCGGACACGCGTGAAGCGCTGCTGGGGCAGGACGGCGCCATCGACGTCGACCCCGACCGCTTCTCGATCGAACCGTTTCTGTCGGCAGGCGATCGATTCCTCACGTGGGCCGACACGAAGAGCACAACGCAATCGCTCGCCGATGGAGATCTTCCGATCCCGAGCGTGATGCGCGACTATGGCCCGCTTCTGCTGACGACTACGGCGTTCGCCCGTGGCGAGGAAGGTCACTCCGTACTCTGGGTGCGCTATCGCGTCGAGAACCGCAGCAAGGCGCAGCAAGCCGTCACACTGCACCTCGCGATCCGCCCCCTGCAGGTGAATCCGTCATGGCAGTTTCTCGCCATCGAAGGCGGGTCTGCCGAGATCGTGTCGATCGCAAGGGAGAACGACGCGATCGTCGTGAACAGAACAACGACGATCGTCCCGCTCACGAAGATGGAACAGTTCGGTGCGCTGCGATTCGATCAGGGCGACGTCGTCACGCGACTCGCAGCGGGACGCACACCCTCAGCGACCTCGGTTGTCGATCCCTTCGGCTCCGCTTCCGGCGTAATGTCCTGGGAACTGGCGCTCGCCCCCGGAGACAGTCGGGACGTCGTGATCACGATCCCGTTCCATCAGCGGCCAGCTCACCTCCGAGGCGGACTGTCGACGACAGAGGCGTCACGCCGCGCGGATGCCGAGCTCGAAGTCGCACGAACCGAATGGCAGAACCGGCTCGGCCGCGTCGCCATCCGGCTGCCGGCCATCGCCCAGCACGTCAGCCGCGCGATCCGGAGCAACCTCGCCTACATTCTGATCAATGCCGACGGTCCCTCGATTCAGCCGGGCTCGCGATCGTACGACCGCTCCTGGATTCGCGATGGGTCGCTCACATCCGCGGCATTGCTGCAGCTCGCACACCCCGAAGAAGTCCGGCGATTCATCGACTGGTATGCCCGTTATCAGCGTCCGGATGGTTATGTCCCCTGCTGTGTCGGAAGCAAAGGCGCCGACCCCGTTCCCGAACACGACAGCCACGGTCAGTTCATCTATCTCATCAAGGAGTACTACGACTTCACCGGCGACCGTGCGTTGCTCGACCGGATGTGGCCACACGTGCAGAGGGCGGTGGAGCAGATCGACATGCTCCGGCATCAGCGCATGACACCCGAATACCAGACGCCGGACAAGCTCGCGTTTTACGGACTCGTCCCGGAGTCGATCAGCCATGAAGGCTATTCGGCGAAGCCGATGCATTCGTACTGGGATGGCTTCTTCGTGCTGAAGGGGCTGAAGGATGCGACGGAGATTGCGCGCATAACCGGGCAGACGGATGAAGAAACGAAATTCGGGAAGATCCGGGACGAGTTCCGTCGCGATCTCTACGCCTCAATCAATCGTGCGATGGCGACCCACGGGATCGACTACATTCCCGGCTCGGTGGAGCTGGGCGACTTCGATGCGACCTCGACGACGGTCGCAGTCCATCCGGCAGGCGAACTGAAGTACCTGCCGGCGACGGCGCTGGGGCGGACGTTCGACAAATACTGGGAAGAGTTCACCGCGAGACGCAGCGGCGCAAAGCAGTGGGAGGCCTATACGCCCTACGAATGGCGTGTGGTCGGAACGTTCGTTCGGATGGGACAACCCGAGCGCGCAATCGAGGCGCTCGAGTGGTTCTTTACCCATGCGCGGCCACCGGAATGGAACCACTGGGCCGAAGTCGTTTTCAGCGAGCCCTCGGCCCCGAAATTCATCGGAGACATGCCTCACACCTGGGTCGGGTCGGACTTCATCCGTTCCGTGCTCGACATGTTCGCGTATGAACGCGAGTCGGATGAGTCGCTGGTACTGGGCGCCGCGCTGCCGCTCGAATGGATCGAGGCGGAGGATGGAGTCGGCGTCGCAATGCTGCGAACCCGCTACGGAGCACTCAACTATTCGATGCGTACCAGCGAGGACGCTGCAATCGAAGTGAGGATCGAAGAGGGACTCACGATTCCTCCCGGTGGCATCGTCGTCGTCGACCCTCGCAACAGACGTGAAACCATCGTTCGCACACTTCCCGCTCGCCTTCTCTTCACAGATTGAATGCCGGAGTCTTTCTTATGAACTCCTCGAGAGCAGCACATGACCGCTACGGCCGGTTCTCGGCCGACGGTCGCGAATACATCATCACCGACCCGTCGCCACCTCGTCCCTGGGCGAACATCATCTCGAACCCTCGCCTCGGGCTCGCCGTCAGCCAGTCAGGCAGCGGCTTCACCTGGATCGACAACTCGCAGCTTGCGACCATCACCAACTGGCAGCAGGACTTCGCACAGGACTCGACCGGGAAGTTTCTCTACCTGCGCGACCGGGCGTCAGGCGATCTCTGGTCGCTCTCCCCTGCACCGGTCCGTGCCGAGATGGACGCGTTCGAATGCCGTCACGGAATCGGCTATACGACTTTCACGGGGCGTCGAGCGGGGATCGAAAGCGAATGGACGCTTTTCGCCCACGAGTCGGAAACGGTCGAGCTCTGGCTCGTCACGCTGAAGAATGACTCGGATGTTCCGCGAAGTCTCGAGCTCACCGGATTTCTCGAGTGGGCCTGCGGCGTAACCCCGGCACCGCGCCGCGAGTTTCACAAGCTCTTCATCGAGACCGCGTACGACCCCGATCTTCATGCGGTCTTCGGGTGGAGCCACATGTGGGACATCCCCTCGAAGGAGTGGGGGCACTGGAACACCGACTTCCCTTACGTCGCCGGGTTCGGTTCGACCGAACCGCTGGTATCTGCTGAAGGGGAAAAATCTGCGTTCCTCGGCAGAAATGGCCGGCTCGGAGCACCCGCGGCGCTGACGCTGGAATCGTGGCGGGGCCTGTTCGGCAGACATCACGATCCTGTCGCTGCGATGCGCGCTCGCATTGAGCTCGCAGCCGGTGAGGAGAAGCGCGCAGGCTTCGCGATTGCGGTCGATTCCTCGCGTGACGCATCAGCCGCGCTCCTCTCCCGCTGGCTCGATGTCGGCGCGATGGAGAAGGCACTGGCGGAAGTCAGGCAATCGTGGACTGAGCGCCTGGCATCCCATCGGATCGAGACGCCGGACGGTCGCTTCGATGCGCTCATCAATGACTGGGTTCGATATCAGGCGATCTCGTCGCGCATCTGGGGGCGAGCCGGGTACTACCAGCAGAGTGGCGCCTACGGATTCCGCGATCAGCTTCAGGACTCGCAAATCTGGCTGACGATCGATCCGCCCTTATGCCGGAAGCAGATCAACCTCCACGCGGAGCATCAGTTCGCGGACGGTTCGGTCTATCACTGGTGGCATCCCCTCTCCGAGCAGGGTCTCGTCACGAAGATGACCGACGATCTCCTCTGGATGTCGTTCGTCACACCGAACTACATCCGGGAGACGGGCGACTTTTCAATCCTGAAGGACACGACGCCCTTCCTCGACGAACCGGTACCTGCGACGCTCGAGGAACATGTTCATCGCGCCTTCGAGCGTGTATTCACCCGCACCAGCCCCCGTGGACTCCCCTACATCGGCGCCGGCGACTGGAATGACGGGCTCTCGGCAGCGGGGATGAAGGAGAAGGGCGAATCGATCTGGCTCGCGCACTTCCTTGCAGGCTGTCTCGGCGAGTGGGCTGAGATTCACGAACGAAGCGGCCAGGCGAGTTTTGCCGCCGATTATCGAGAGCGACGCAAGCGCCTCGTCGAGGCGATCAACGAACATGGCTGGGACGGCGGCTGGTACTGGCGCGCCACGCTCGACGACGGCAGCAGGATCGGCAGTGCGGGGAACCGCGTGGGAAAGATCTTCCTCAACGCCCAGACGTGGGCGATTCTCAATGACATCGCGCCGCCCGATCGCGCTGCACTCTGCATGCAGGCAGTCCGCGAGCACCTCGTGCGGGAGGCCGGCGCACTCCTGCTCGCACCAGCGTACGACACGCCGGACGAGCGGATCGGCTACATCACCCGTTATGCTCCCGGCCTCCGCGAGAATGGCGGCGTCTATACGCACGCGGCCACCTGGGCAATCGCCGCCGCGGCAAAATCAAAGGACGCCGAACTTACGGGACTGCTGCTCGAGGCGATCGATCCCTCAAACAAGGATCCCGAGCGCTACTGGGCCGAGCCCTACGTCCTTCCCGGCAATGTCGACGGTCCGCAGTCACCCTGGTCGGGCCGTGCCGGCTGGACCTGGTACACCGGCTCGGCCGCCTGGCTGCACCGCATCGTCGCCGAATGGGTCCTCGGCGTCAGGCCGGATTGGCAGGGCCTGCGCATCGACCCCTGCCTCCCCCCTTCGTGGGATCGCGCACGGATGACACGATCCTGGCGAGGCGCCACGTACGACATCCGGATCGAGCGTACCGGCAACCGTACCGTCGTGAGTCTGGATGGGCGCGAGATCGCGGGAGGGCTGCTGCCGGTACCGAAGGCGGGAGAGCATCATGAGGTTAGGGTGAAGGTTG
>DASVLC010000273.1:0-15464 GCA_036385045.1 Thermoanaerobaculia bacterium
GGGCGGCCTTCTTGCGCTTCTGCCTTCGAATCAACGCAAAAGAGCCCGGCACGCGTGACGCGTGCCGGGCTCTTTGCGATTTGTTCTGGTTGTCTACTGAAGGACCATGACCGGGAGCTTCGGACCGCGCGCGAGGTAGACCACGCCATTCGGAGCGACCGAAATGCGCGTGCCGGTCACGTTTTCAGAGACCCACCCGTTGCTCGTCCAGCGGTAGACGGTTCCTCCACCCCCGACGGCGAACACGTGACCGCCGCCGACTCCGATGTCGGATGCGGCGCCGGGATAAAGATTCCATTTCCCACCGTACTGCCAGATCTCACCACCGCCATTGACGAGCCAGACCGTCCCACCAGGACCTCCAGCGATCGAAACGCCGCCTCCGCCAATCGCCAGCCACGACTTACCGTCCCATCGGTGCGGTGTTCCGTCGCTTCCGGTGACCCATACGGTTCCATCACTTCCGATTCCGATGTCGATCGCCTGGCCAGGCATTCCCTGCCATGTCGTGCCGGTCCATCGATAGATCTGGCCGGCACTATTCACGACCCAGGGGACACCGGCAGGGTCGACAGCGATCCGCGATGCGCCGCCTCCCACCTGGTGCGGGCCATTCGGACCGAGGTTGAAGATTCCCAACCCGTCCGCGCCAATGAACCAGACGTGCCCGTTCGCTCCGATCGCGATGTCGGTCGCGGCGAAGCTGGCCTCGGTCCATGTGGGTCCTGTCAGGCTCTGCTTGATTACCGGATCCCCGAATTTCGGGGTGAGTGTGAGCGGAGTTGTTGCGCGGATCGACGTTGCGAGGCAGGGAGGCTTCAGGCACAGGGTGGAGGTAACTGTGGCTTCCATCCCGACCTTGAGAGATCCATAGGCCGCGACATTACCGTCGATGTAGACCGTCGTATTAGCATCGGCTCCAAACGACTCACCGTTGTTCAGCGAAAAGCCCGCTGCTCCGAGCGAGGCAATCGTGCTCGTGGTCTGAGTCGTGCTGCTGGTGGTGCCTTTTATCTGAGCGTGAAGAATTGACGGCAAGAGAACAACTGCGAGGATTAGGAGCGCCGGGGAAAGTCGAAACTTCATTGAGCCTCCCGTGAGTTCAGGCATTCGAATCTGCAAACCGCATCAGGTTCGAGGTTCCAGCCCTGAACATCAGGCAGTGAATGCAGCGGACGAGAGCTCCCGCTGTCTGAGCTGATCGCGTGACCGAGAGAGTGTCGCGCGGGCCGTTATTGCCGTGAGCCAACGAAGGAACAACCTTCGCGCCGTGAAGCCTTGGAGGATGTCTACGTATAGAGTACACACAAGGAGGCGAAAAGTTGGTCGAAAGTTTCGCACCCAAACGAATGGGATCGTATTTGTAGGATGTCTGGTGGCGCACCGTGTCCCTGATCGGCCTGGTGAGACGGGGACCGCGATGCTACGACAGCTCTCCGCCCAGCGCGCGCTCGACCAGCGCCTTCTGCTGTTCTTCATGCCGATGGTGTGATCCGGTGGCGGGCGCCGCGGCCACCGGTCTCCCCATGTAGCGGAGCTTCTGATCGTCTTTCAGCAGAGACTCCAGCCGCTCGCGCAGGAAGGGCCAGCCGCCCATGTTGCGTGGCTCCTCCTGGACCCAGACAATCTCCTTCGCGTTGGGATACCCCTCGAGCGCCTCGGCGAGCATCGGCTGGGGGAAGGGGTAAAACTGTTCGAGACGAAGAATCGCAACGTTCGCGTTTGCCTTGTCCCGCGCCTGCCGGAGATCGTAGTAGACCTTACCCGAAGTGACGATGACGCGCTGCACTTCGTCGCTGGTGGCAACGTCGCGCAACACCGGCTCGAAGCGGCCGCTCGTCAGCTCCTGGATCGTCGACACGGCCATCGGATGCCGCAGGAGAGATTTCGGTGTCATGACGATGAGCGGTTTGCGCGGATTGTTCTTCATCTGGCGGCGCAGCGCGTGGAAGTACTGCGCCGGAGTCGTCGGGTAGATGACCTGCATGTTGCCTTCGGCGCACAGGACCAGGAAGCGCTCGAGCCGTCCCGAGGAATGCTCCGGACCCTGTCCTTCGTAGCCGTGAGGAAGAAGCATGACGATGCCGCTGTGCTGTCCCCACTTCTCTTCGGCACTCGAGATGAACTGGTCGATGATGATCTGTGCGCCGTTCATGAAATCGCCGAACTGCGCCTCCCAGATCACGAGCGTTCCGGGATCGGCCACTGAGAATCCGTAATCGAAGCCGAGCACGCCGTACTCCGAAAGGAGCGAGTCGTGTACCGAGAAGCTCGCTTCCGCGCTGGTCGTGCTGGTCTGCCGGGACAACGCGTTGTCGACAACCACCGGATCGGCAATCGCTGCCGAGTCCGAGCGGCCGGAGAGGGCGTTGAGAGGGACGTAGGGTTCGCTCGTGGTGTAGTCGTGAACGACGGCATGTCGATGCGAGAAGGTGCCGCGGCCGACATCCTGACCGCTGAGGCGCACGCGGAAGCCTTCGACCAGCAGAGCGCCGATGGCGATCTGCTCCGCAGTGCCCCAGTCCATCGGGTCGGTGCCCTCCGCCATCGCTTTGCGCCGGGCGAGAACCGGCTTGAGTTTCGGATGGGGCGTGAAGCCTTCGGGCGTCGTCGTCAATGCCGTACGAACTCGCTCCAGCACCTCTTCGGAGATTGACGTGTCATGCGACGGGTTCCTCTGGTAGCCGGTGTCTTCCTCATCGGTCCAGAGAGGGTCACGCTTGGAATGAGGAACTTCCTGTTCCTTCGTTCGGTCGAATGCTTCCTGAAGTTTCGCCTGGAACTGATCGAGCCATTCCTCCGCCTCTTTCGGATCGAGGTCGCCCTTCCGGAGGAGCTGTTCGGTGTAGATCTTCCGCACCGAGCGGTGTTCCTTGATCAGCTTGTACATCTTGGGCTGAGTCAGCGAGGGCTCATCACCCTCGTTATGCCCATGCCGGCGGTAGCAGATCAGATCGACGACGACATCCTTGTGAAACTGCTGGCGGAAATCGTAGGCGAGCTTCATCGCGCGCACGCAAGCTTCGGGATCGTCGCCGTTTACGTGAAAGATCGGCGCCTGAACCATTTTCGCGACGTCGGTCGCGTAGGTTGACGATCGCGCCGCCTCCGGGCCCGTCGTGAAGCCGATCTGATTGTTGATGACGACATGAACCGTGCCGCCCGTGCGGTAACCGGTCAACTGCGACAGATTCAGCGTCTCGGCGACGACACCCTGGCCGGCAAACGCCGCATCCCCATGCAGGAGGACGGGGAGGACGAGAGCGCGATTCTTGTCGCCGATGAGCTGCTGTTTCGCGCGCGCCATTCCCTCCACGATCGGATCGACGGCTTCGAGATGCGAAGGGTTGGACGCGAGCGTCAGCTGCATGAAGTCGCCGCCTGGAGTCTGGTGCGTCCCATCGGCTCCGAGGTGGTACTTGACGTCGCCGGATCCTTCACGTGAATTCGGATCGATGTCGCCTTCGAACTCGCGGAAGATCTGCTCGTAGGACTTGCCCAGAGTGTTCGCGAGCACGTTCAGCCGGCCGCGGTGCGCCATGCCGATCACGCTCTCGACGACTCCGTCGGCCGCTGCCTCGTTGAAGAGGAAATCGAGCATCGGGATCACCGACTCCGCACCTTCGAGGGAGAAGCGTTTGTGTCCAACGTACTTCGTGTGGAGGAATCGCTCGAACGCCTCCGAGTCATTGAGCTTCTGGAGGATGCGGCGTTTAGTCGCGCCATCGAGCGGCTGCTGATTGCGTGTCGGCTCCATCCGGTCCTGCAGCCATCGTTTCTGCACCGTCTCCTGGATGTGCATGTACTCGGGACCGAGCCTGCCGCAGTACGTACTGCGGAGCGTGTCGAGGATGTCTCGCAGTTTGGCGGTCTGCCGGCCGGCGAGACCGCCGCAGACGAACTGGCGATCGAGATCCCAGAGCGTGAAGCCATAGAACTGCGGGTCGAGCTCGGGATGCCGTCCGACCTTGTATTCGAGAGGGTCGAGGTTGGCGATCAGATGGCCGCGTACGCGGTAGGCGTTGATCATCTGCAGCGCCGCTGCCTCGCGTGCAACGATTTCGTCGGTTTCCGAGTTTCCAAGCTGGAGCCGGTGCCTGTCGATTGCCCACCGCACCGCCTCGTAGGGGATGCGGAGGTCGCGGTAGATGTCGTCGTAGAAGCCGTCGGCACCGAGGAGCAGTTCGTGGACGCGCGCGAGATAGGCCCCCGACTCCGCTCCCTGAATGATTCGATGGTCGTAGGTCGAGGTCATCGTCATGACCTTCGAGATGCCGAGGTCGGCGAGGACCGCGGGATCGGAGGCCGAGTACTCGGCCGAGTAGTCGATCTGTCCGGTCGCGATGATCGTTCCCTGTGTCGCCATCAGGCGCGGAATCGACGAAACCGTCCCGATCGTGCCGGGATTTGTCAGAGACAGGGTCGTGCCTGCGAAGTCTGAGACCTCGAGTGAGTTGTTGCGGGCCTTTCGGACGACGTCATTGTAGGCCTTGTGGAACTGCGCAAAGTCCATCTGGTTCGCGCGTTTGATGTTCGGTACCAGAAGAGAACGTGAACCGTCCTTTTTCTCGATGTCGATCGCGAGGCCGAGGTTGACGTCGTCACGATCGATGCGGACGGGCGTCCCGTCCTTGACCGTGAATGACGAGATCATGCGGGGGAAGTCAGCCACCGCACGCACGAGCGCCCAGGCGATGATGTGTGTGTACGACGCCTTCGACTGCCCCATCAGGGTCAGGTGGTTGTTGATGACGCGCCGATTCTCCTCGAGGACCTTGACCGGGATGTTGCGAACCGACGTCGCGGTCGGGACCGTCAGCGAGGTCTCCATATTCGCGACGATCTTCGACGCGGCTCCGCGGAGCGGAACGCTCGTCTCGCCCTCGGGCTCGGAAGTGACTGCCGTGGGACGTGGCGTGGGCTGAGGAGCCGGGGGGGCCGCAGGAGCGGCCGCGGGAGCCGCCGCCTGACGCGGCACCGAGGGCGTCATCGCTCGCGACGCGACTGCGGCGACGCGCTCTTCGACTGCTTCCTCCAGATCGATCTCCGGCTCCGCGATCTGCGGCTCGTAGTCGGCAAAGAATTCGCGCCAGCTCGCGCTGACCGTCTCCGGATCGTTCTGATACTTCTCGTAAAGCTCTTCAATGAAGGCGATGTTGGCGCCAAACGTGACAGAGGACATCTGAGGTTCCCTACGGTTTATTTTTCCGTCGCTTCGACTGCCGTGTGCGAGAGCGAGGTGAGACCGAGCCAGCCGAGGCCGGCCGCGAAGCCGCCCAGCACGTCGGACGGGAAGTGTACGCCGAAGTACACGCGCGAAAAGCCCACACCGCCGATGATCATGCCTGCGAGAGTGTGGGCAATGGCCTGAACGGGGAGCGAGTGACGCTCCACCAGCTGGTGAGCGACGATCGGGTACGTTGCCGCGGAAAGCAGCGAGTGTCCGCTCGGAAAGCTGTGAGAGCGCGGAAGCTTGATCCTTCGGGCGATCTCCTGAGGACGCTGCCGCCGAAAGATGTTCTTCAGAAGGGTATTGATTGCCATGGCGCCGCCGGTGGAGACGAGTACGGTCCACGCGTCCCGTCTGCGGCCCTGACGCAGCATGACGATGGATGCCACACCGGCGGCAGTGCCGATCGCGACGTGAGATCCGAGCTGCGTCACGGCGTGCATGACGTGATCGGTCGCCGGATCGTGCAGTCGTCGGGCGATGTCCTGCACCGCGACATCCAGCTTTTCGGCGTGGCCGAACGCCACGTCGTCTGCCTGTTTCTTGAAAAACCAGAGTGCGACTGCAGCCAGCACGACACCGCCGCTCCTGCCGATGGCGAGAGGCAGGAAGTGCTGGCGCCGTTTTCCCTTACGGAACGCGGATTTGCCGGTGGCCTTCACGGCGCGGAGTCTATGGCTGCTGCTTCGCAAACGCAACGAAGCGGTGTGCCGGTTCTGCGCCACATGCACGGCGGTAAAACTCGAGGAGGTCGGTCCACGGGATGACCACGCGTCGGTATCCCATATCCCGCAGGTCGGCGAGCGACGCCAGCAGAAGCGCCCGGCCGATGCCCCGGCCGCGCATTTCGATCGTTACACCGGTGGGACCGAAGAACCCGAGTCCTCTGTTGTTGACGTCATGGGCGGCGAAACCGGTGATCCGGCCGTCCTCCTCCGAGATGAAGAGCGGGGGGACGTCTCGCCCGAAAGCCCTGGCCGCCTCGAAGCGCCAGATTCGACCGAACTCCCGGTCTACGAACTCGAGGACTCGATCGGCTTCGTGATGGCGTGGGCGTCTGAGGGTGATCTCGCCGCTCGTTGCGGGACTCTCTCTGATCGATCCGAGGTCTGCGTCGAGGTTGTAGGTCCATCTCGTCTGGATGTAGCGGTTGGCTGTGAAGAACTCACACGTTCCAGTGTCACTCATGTCGACGCCGGGCGTGAAGTAGTTGCCGGCCTCGGCCGCAACCACCGCGACCCCGTGCTCTTCTGCGTCGCGCAGGAGTTGCCGCCCCAGCCCCTCGCGCCTCCGCTCGCGGGCAACCGCGAGCAGCCGGAGCCAGCGACCACAGGACACTGCCGCCCCGACGATGACGCCCGCGTCCTCGATGACTCGAGTCACCGGCGAACCTGACACGCCATGGCTGAAGCATTTCTCCTCGGTCACAGCGGCGAGATCGTACGGGGCGTCGTTAGCCCTGGCGAGAAACGCCTGGAGGGCCGGCAGATCGTGAGGCCAGGCGGTCCGGATCATCGTCACACTTGGTAGCACAGTTTCAGCGGCAGTGTCTGTGCTGCGGGTAGCTTAGCCCGAGGGGCGCTGCGCGGCCCGGCCTGTATTTCGCAGTGGACGCGGACTCAGCTGGCCGTCCGCAAGAGGGGAGGCCTGAAAGGTACCGTTTGACGAAGCTTCCGACGCCTGTCGAACCGCGGGGTGAGCTTGAGCTTTTCGCCCGGAAAGTGCTCATCGTGGCCGTGGCTGCTGTCGCCGCTGTTGTGCTCTGGGCTGCCAGAGGTGTGATCGTCCTCGTCTTCATCGGAGCGGTTATTGCCGCGGGTATCGCACCACTTGTTCGCAAGGTGCGGGTCCGATGGCGCTATCAGTTCCATCGAAGCCTCTCCCGAGGCGCTGGCGTCGCGATCGTTTACCTGCCGTTCCTGCTTGCCGTGATCCTTCTGCTCGCGGTGATCGTTCCTCGATTTATCGCCGACACGAGCGAGTTGGCCGCGCAACTGCCGGTGCTCGTGGAGGAGAAGATTCTTCAGCCACTCGAGGGCTATGTTCCGGTGGAGATGATCCGGCAGGAGTTGCGGGACGGGATCGAACTGCCGCGCTCGCGCGTATTCGCCTATGTTCGGAATGCCGCGACTGCGATCGCGGCCGCCATGGCGTTGCTCGTGATGGTTGCCTACATGCTCGTCGACGCCGAACGGCTACGCAATCTGATGCTGCTCGTCTATCCACCGGAGGTTCGCGGCGAGCGGCGCCGCACTCTCAACCGTATGGGTAAGAAGATGAGCTCCTGGCTCGCGGGTCAGCTCCTGCTGTCAGGGATCATCGGAGTCGCCTCATTCATCGGATTCACAGCACTGCAGCTTCCATACGCGTTGCCGCTTGCCATCATCGCGGCCGTGGGCGAGCTGATCCCGATGCTGGGCCCGACGATCAGCGCCGTTCCTGCCCTTGCCGTAGCTCTGCTCCACTCGCCGTGGCAGTTCTGGGCCGTACTCGCTTTCATGGTCATCCTCCAGAAGGCAGAGAACCTGTTCCTCGTGCCGCGTGTCATGTCGAAGAAGGTTTCGATCTCGCCGCTTGCGGTCTTCATCGCTTTCATGATCGGCGCAACGCTACTCGGCATCATCGGAGCGATCCTCGCGATTCCGATCGCCGCGATCGCTCAGGTGGCCTTTCAGGAGATCTTCGTCGAGAGACGGGAACGAAGACAGGATGTGGAGCGATCCGGAACGCTGATGCGCAAGGAGGTTTGACCGAAGGAAATCCCGCGGCGCGGTTCACCACGGACCGTTTGGCGTTGTATCGTCGCCATGATGGGGACGGAGACCATGAAGCCGCGCGAGGATTACCCCTTTGTCTCCGTCATCATCCCTGTTCGCGACGACACTCCGCGTCTGCTGACCTGTCTCGACGCGCTGGAGCGCCAGGCTTATCCGCGCGCGGCGTTCGAGGTCATCGTCGTCGACAACGGTTCGTCGGAGCCGGTCTCGGAACGCCTCGGGGCGCGCGCGGGCACGCGCGTCGTCTTCGAACCCAGAAAGGGCTCGTATGCGGCCAGAAATCGCGGGGCGGCGGTTGCCGAAGGAGAGATCCTGGCTTTCACCGACTCGGACTGCCTTCCTGATGCTGCCTGGCTGGAGCAGGGCGTTGCGGGGCTCACGATGCGACCGGACTGTCATGTCGCGGGCGCAATTCGCGTTTTTCCCCACGACCCCGGGAACCCGACTGCCGTGGAACTCTACGAAGTTCTATTTGCGTTTCCGCAGCGGCGATTCGTCGAGGTCTTTCACTTCGGTGCGACCGCCAACCTGTTCGTCTCGCGTGTCCATTTCGATCAGGTGGGAGGATTCCGCGACGACCTCCAGTCGGGGGGAGACTATGAGTTCGGAACACGGCTGCACGCGGCCGGAGTCCCGGCGATCTATTGTGAGCAGGCAGCCGTAGATCATCCGGCCCGTCCGAGCTGGAAGCAGTTGAGGGAGAAGATCAGCCGCGTGACCGCCGGCCGTACTCGGCTCAGAGAACTGCGAGGATCGCCTGCGGAGCCGTTGGTGGCGGATCCTCGTTACGCGTGGAGGTCGGTCCGCCGCCTATGGGGCTCGAGTTTGTCGCTGAGGCAGAAAATTGGCGTTCAGGTTGTCTATGTCGCGGCGAAAGGGGTGGCGCTCATGACGGAGAAACGCTGGCTTGGCGCCAGACGTGGCCCCGGGTAGGCGACGGTCGCCGGACGCGCTTCAGTCGCAACTCGGGGGCGTGCGTCTTGCTGAACTCCACCTCGGAGGTCTGAAAATGCGTAATGAGATGATCGGCGCTGTCGTTCGCCGTGCGATCGAGCACCCCGAGTTCCGCCGGAAACTGATCGAGAGTCCGGAGGAAGCGCTCCAGTCCCACGGGTTTGCACTCGAGTCCGCCGAGATGGAGCAGATCGAGGAGATCCGGCGCGACCTCGGGTCAGAAGGTCAGGATGTGGAGCAAAGGCTGGTTGCTATGGCGGAGCAGTACGGCGTGCAGCCGCGTCCGGGCGAGTGAGTTCGTCGTTGTCGCATGAGCCAACACGCGCCGGCAGATGCCGGCGCGTTTCTTTTTGCGCGTTGAGTCGTCCTACTTCACAGCCATGGATCGGAATTTACCCCCGGAGCGACAGGTTCGAAACGCTGCTGAACCCGGGTCCAACGCAAAGTCCCGGTCCGTCAATACTTTCGCGAAAAATGGGGCACGATCACGGATGAGTATCGTCACGCCGAAACGAGTGTTTCTGTTCGTCCTTGCGGTACTTTTTGTCGTATCCAGCGCTGAGGCTGCCAACCCTTCGCCGCGCAGCTACGCACGATTGACCTTCGATGAGCAGGAAGGTATTGGAGTGCTTTTCGGCGGGCGCGGTCCGTTCGATGGCGCGACGCAGGTTGCCCACGGGAGCGACGAGACCTGGGTCTGGACCGGCTCCCGATGGGTCCAGCGTTTTCCGCTCAATAAGCCCTCGCCGCGGTCCGTTCACTCCATGGTCTACGACTCTGCCCGAGGCAGAGTTGTTCTGTTCGGTGGACGTCAGGAACCTGGTGGGCCGGAGGCTTACGCTACCTATTTGAATGATACGTGGTTCTGGAAAAACGACGAATGGACGCGCATCGAGACGACTGACGCTCCCTCTCCGCGTCACTACTCCGGCATGGCGTACGATCCCGAGCGCGACCGCATCGTCCTGTTCGGTGGGAACGTCGCTACCGCCGACGGGAAGAATGTCGAGGCGGTCTTCGATACCTGGGAGTTCGACGGCGCCAACTGGGCACGCTCCACTGCCAGCCAGCCGTCTGTTGCCAAGCCAGTCCTCGGATGGGACGCCGCGCGCAAAGAGATCATCATGCTCGCCGTAGCGAACTCCGATCTCTCGCGCCAGATGTACCGCTACGACCCCGCGCAGATGAGCTGGAGTCAGATCACACCGGCGGCCCTTCCTACTTGCGTGAATGAGGGATGGCTGTTCTACAACGAGCGCTCCCAGAAACTCGCGCTTCTCGGCGGGGTCTGCCCGACCAACACTCCTACAGTCGATGAGATGTTCGAATGGGATGGCACGGACTGGACGAAGGCGACGATCGGCGACCTCACCCGCTCCGCCGGCCAGGCGATCGCTTTCGACCCAGTGAGGAACCTGCTGGTCGTTTACGGTGGCAACTCGGTGTTCTCAACGGAGCCGCGGTCGGCCACGTACACGCTCAAGGACGGCGCCTGGCGTTTCGTCTACGCGAACATTCGCCCTGAGGCTCGCTCCCTTGCCTCGTTTCAGGGCGACCCCGTGAACGGGACTGTCTGGCTCTTCGGTGGAATCGACCAGACGAACACGATTTACACCGGCGACTTCTGGGGCTATCGGGCGGGACAGTGGTATCAGGTCAGCTCTGAGAATGGACCCGGCACCGCGTGCGCCAGTCCTCTCGCTGCTTTCGATTCCGACCGCGGCCGGCTGGTCGTTGCCTGTTCCGGTTCCATCGTGCACGAGTGGGATGGCTCGGAGTGGAAGTCATTCACCAGTCTCACCAGGCTCCCTGATCAGCGTCGTTTCGGATCTCTCGTTTACGATCAGAACCTCAAGAAAATCGTGATGTTCGGCGGCTATGGAGCCAACTACCGCGACGACACCTGGCTATGGGACGGCGCGCAGTGGACCGAGGTCAAAGGGAAGAAGCCACCTCACCGCGCGCTGATGTCGATGTGGTACGACCCGCTTCAGCAGAAGACGATTCTCTACAGCGGACTGGGCCGCCCCAACATTGATTCGAAGGTCGTGCGTTACAGCGACATGTGGTCGTTCAACGGCACGGACTGGACAAAGATGAACGTCACCACGACCCCCGGAGAGCGATTCGGCGCGCAGATCGCCGTTCACCCGGTCAGCGGGAAGCTCCTGCTGTTCGGTGGTCTCCGCTCGGTAATGATCAACGAGAAGACGCTGAGCCAGTTCTTCGACGATGAGACCTGGGAGTGGAACGGCACAACGAGCCAGTGGACGAAGCTCGAACCGAGTCGTTCACCTGCAGCCAGAGAGAACGGAATGCTCAGCTGGGATCCGCTCAACAACCAGATGGTGTTGTTCGGCGGCTACAACGCGGGCTTCTTCTTCTCGGACGTCTGGACCTGGGATGGGCAGACCTGGCAACCCGTCGCCGACACCGGCGTGCTTCGCCGCCGCGCCGCACGCTGATCAAACACCGATTCTCCATCGCGGCACAGGCGCCATGCCTGTGCCGTCGAGTGGGGCGATCCTCCGCATCTCCTGCTGCCTCCCGGTCTTCGCGGTGGTACATTTCAGTCAGAGGAGCGTAGAGGAGGCAGCCTCCGCGTCAGCGCGGTTAGTGCTACCTTAAGGATTCCATGACCGAATCACTCATCATTCCGTCGGCCGCCGGGTACTCACCCGAGACGTTCCGTCGCAGTCTCGCAGACGCGCTCGAGCTTGCGCATGGGGTTGACGCCGTTGCGGTCACGGAACGCGCATCTTCGCTCGCGAAGCGTTCGCTGAAGAAGGAATCGAAGGTGTGGGGCCTGAAGCTGGCCATCAGCATGATCGATCTCACCACGCTCGAGGGGAAGGACACGGCGGGTAAGGTAAGCGCCCTTTCCCAGAAAGCAATACGGCCCGATCCGTCCGATCCTGACATTCCTCATGTGGCTGCGATCTGCGTCTATCCGTCCATGGTGTCTTTCGTCAAGCGCGCCCTCGCCGGTAGCAACGTGAAGGTGGCCGCGGTCGCGACTGGCTTTCCGAGCGGACAGACCTTCCGCTCGATCAAGCTGGACGAGACGCGGCAGACAGTTGCGGCCGGCGCCGACGAGATCGATATGGTGATCGACCGCGGCGCCTTCCTCTCCGGCGACCCTCACAAGGTGTTCGACGAGATTGCCGAAGTGAAAGAGGCATGCGGTCCAGCGCATTTGAAAGTCATTCTCGAGACGGGGGAGCTCGCGAACTACGACCAGGTTCGCAGAGCATCGCTGATCGCGATGTACGCCGGCGCCGACTTCATCAAGACCTCGACCGGAAAGGTTGGAGTGAACGCGACTCTGCCGGTCACTCTCGTCATGCTCGAGGCAATTCGCGATTTCCAACATGCGACCGGCCGGATGGTTGGGATGAAGCCGGCCGGCGGGATCTCCAACGCGAAACTCGCACTCTCTTATCTGGTCGTTCTCTACGAGACCCTGGGCGGCGCCTGGATGACACCTGACCTGTTCCGGCTCGGGGCCTCTTCGCTTTTGAACGACATCCTGATGCAACTCCGCAAGGAGCGCAGCGGCGCCTATCAGTCCGGCGACTACTTCACGATCGATTAGACGAGCTCGAGCGGCGCGAACCGCCGTCACCTCGGCTTCTGGGAAATGGAATGAGTACAACTGAGATCGAGACACGGGAGCGCCTGTTGCCCGGACCTGCATCGTCCGCGGTCGTCTGGGACTACGCCCCTTCGCTCGAGGCAACCGATCACGTCGGTCTGGCCTCGCGCTACAACCTCTTCATCGGCGGGGCGTTCGTGGAACCGCGATCGAAACGCTGGTTCGAAACGATCAACCCGGCGACCGAGGAGGTGCTCGCGGAAGTCGCTGATGCCGATGCGCGCGATGTCGACCGGGCCGTAACGGAGGCGCGACGCGCCTATGAGAAGGTCTGGCGCAAGGTGCCCGCCAGTGAACGGGCAAAATACATCTTCCGAATCGCCAGGCTGATTCAGGAGAAGGCGCGCGCTCTCGCCGTGGCTGAGACGATGAACGGCGGAAAGCCGATCAAGGAGTCGCGCGATATCGACATCCCGCTCGCGGCCGCCCATTTCTTCTACTACGCGGGATGGGCCGACAAGCTCGAGTATGCCTTCCCGAATCGCGTCGTCTCGCCGCTCGGCGTCGCTGCCCAGATCATCCCCTGGAACTTTCCTCTGCTGATGGCGGCGTGGAAGATTGCCCCGGCTCTGGCCGCCGGCAACACGGTCGTGCTCAAGCCGGCGGAGACTACGCCATTGACCGCGATGATGCTCGCCGAGATCATCCAGGAAGCTGAACTTCCCGCTGGAGTCGTGAACATCATCACCGGTGGTCCTGCGACCGGCGCAGCTCTCGTCGGTCACGCCGAAGTCGACAAGATTGCCTTTACCGGCTCTACGGAGGTCGGCAAGCGGATCCAGCGTTCGATTGCGGCGACCGGAAAACGACTGACGCTCGAGCTCGGAGGGAAGGCGCCGAACATCGTTTTCGAAGACGCGCCGATCGACCAGGCGGTCGAGGGCATCATCAACGGCATCTACTTCAACCAGGGCCATGTCTGTTGCGCCGGATCGAGGCTGTTCGTTCAGGAGTCGATTCTCGAACCGGTGGTCAGAAAGCTCCGCGAGAGGATTGCCACCCTTCGTGTCGGCAACCCGCTCGACAAGAACACCGACGTCGGAGCCATCAACTCGCGGGCTCAGCTCGAGAAGATTCAGGAGCTCGTCGCCAGTGGCGTCGAAGAGGGTGCAGAGATAGTGCAGTCGGGTTGCGCGCTGCCGGCTCGCGGCTTCTGGTTCGCTCCGACCTTCTTCACCGGAGTCTCCCAGTCGTATCGGATTGCGCAGGAGGAGATCTTTGGACCGGTGCTCTCGGTCCTGACCTTCCGCACTCCCGAGGAGGCGATCGAGAAGGCGAACAACACCCCTTACGGGCTTTCGGCGGGCGTCTGGACCGAGAAGGGGTCTCGGATTCTCAAGATGTCGCAGCAGCTGCGGGCTGGCGTCGTCTGGGCGAACACCTACAACAAATTCGACCCGACCAGTCCGTTTGGCGGGTACAAAGAGAGCGGCTTTGGACGCGAGGGCGGCCTCCACGGTCTGGCTCCATACGTCACGTTGACCTAGATCGCAGCTGAACGCCGCGACACCAACACCAAGAAAAGAACGATGGCTCGTCTAAACGTCAGAAAGACCTACAAGCTCTACATCAACGGTGAGTTTCCCCGCACCGAGTCGGGACGTTTTTATCCGGTTCGGGGAAAAGGGGGAGAGTTGATCGCCAACGCCAGCCGCGGATCGCGAAAAGACCTGCGGAATGCCGTCGCCGCCGCACGCAAGGCCTTCCCTGGCTGGAGCGGAAGAACCGCATACAACCGCGGCCAGATCCTCTACCGCATCGCCGAGGTATGCGAGGCGCGTACGGCGGAGCTTGTTGACGAGTTGCGCAAGCAGGGTAGCTCCGCCTCGACTGCTCGCAAAGAAGTCGAGCAGATGATCGACCGCTGGGTCTACTACGCCGGCTGGAGCGACAAGTACTCGCAGGTGTTCGGGTCGGTGAACCCGGTTGCGGGGCCGTACTACAACTTCACGGTCCCGGAGCCGACTGGCGTGGTCGGGGTCGTTGCTCCAGAGGTTCCTGCTCTGCTCGGTCTCGTGAGCCGGGTCGCCCCGGCGATCGTCGGCGGCAACGTCGTCGTCGTATTGACGTCTGAATCACGCCCGCTCGCTCCGGTCACCCTGGGAGAAATCTTCGAGACCTCGGATGTTCCTGCGGGGGTCGTCAATCTGGTTTCAGGCCTCAAGGCAGAGCTCGTTCCGTGGCTTGCTTCGCATATGGACGTAAACGCCATCGACATGACCGGGATCGAGGCGGGCGCGATTGCAGGGGTGAGGCAGACAGCCGCAGAGAACGTGAAGCGGATCGTCCACTTCGATGGTGAGGGGATTGGATGGGAAGACCCTAGAAGATCGCAGAGTCCATATGCGATTTTCGAGTTCCAGGAGTCGAAGACGGTCTGGCATCCGATCGGGATGTGAGAGCGTTCGGCTGAGAGATCTTCCTGCCGGGAATGGATGGAGCGCCGATCTGTTGAAGCATGTCCGCGCGCCGAGCTGCAGCAACCTCAGCCAGGAGCGCCCGGGCGGTGAAATAAACGCCTCTCTCTTTGAGTTAGCAGCGAGTCCTGCCCCGCGGAGCTCGAGACCACGGAGAGTTGTAAGCGGTTGAAATAACAGGGGCTTGCATCAGGTTATCAACAATCCCGACGCGATGAGCAAAATGCGGCGGGCGGATCAGCGGTGACGACGAGGCGCTCGTGGTCAGCACCGATCCGAAGCGATCAGCAGCCGGTTCTTTGACAACTGAATAGGAAAGCAACGAAGGCAAACGTGATTCCTTAGAGTTTCGTTGAAAGACGAGAACTCACTAGAAACACAAGCGCACTCGAAAGAGTGCATCCGAATGAAGCATCAGTCGTTTATTCGAT
>DASVLC010000274.1:0-12615 GCA_036385045.1 Thermoanaerobaculia bacterium
ATGACTCAGCACGCCAGCTCCTCTTCCGCCCCTTCCGTCCCCGAGCCTCCCCACGCCGAGCGTGTGCGAACGCTTCTGACGAGTGAGGGTGTCGGCATGCTCGCCACACAGTCGCAGCGTCATCCAGGCTGGCCTTTCGGCTCGGTAATGCCGTTCGCATTGACCACCGACGGCTCGCCGCTGTTTCTCATCAGCGGAATGGCGATCCATACTCAGAACCTGCTTGCTGATCCGCGAGTGAGTCTGCTCGTGGTTCAGAGTGGGAGCGGCTCCGATCCGCTCGGATCTCCGCGTGCGACGCTGCTGGGCAATGTGCGGAAGATCGACGAGCCGTCACAGGAGCTCCGCGATTCGTATCTCGCGCGCCACGCGTCGGCACGCTACTGGATCGACTTCTCGGATTTCTCGTTCTTCCAGCTCGACGTCAGCGACGTCTATTTCGTCGGTGGATTCGGCGTAATGGGATGGGTTACCGCCGACGACTATCGCGCCGCGGCGCCCGATCCGCTCGTCGACTCGGCGGCGGAGATCATCGAGCATATGAACAAAGATCATGGGGAGGCACTTCGCGCGATCGCGAAGCATTTCGGCGGCCTCGATGCCGAGGAGGCAAGCATGATGTCGTGCGATCGGCTGGGCTTCGTGATCCGCGTCCGGACCGCGGCCGGTATGAAGGGAGCACGCATCGCGTTCCCCGAGCCGGTCCGCTCGCGCGAGGACGCGCGCCGGGTGCTCGTCGCGATGACGAAGGAAGCGCGAGGCTGAGCTTTCTGCAGAAGACACATCGCGATTGACCATCGACATGAGAGCGGCGCGACGGTTACAGGTAAACCTCGCCAGGGACATTCATCGGTTGCTGTGAGTTTTCTCGAAGGGCGAAGCCGTGGGGGTTCGCGCGGCCCGCGCGATCCCCGTCGGCCTCAGGCCGGCGGTGGGCTTTGCAGGTCCAGACCGACCCAAGAGTGATTCGCATTCCCAAGACGCCTTCAATGGGTCGTCGACCTTCTCTTGAGCGCAACCGATGGCGAGCCGCCATCGGCGATCGCGCGAGCCGCGCGACCCCCTTGGGCTGGCTGGCGATCCCCTCGGCGCTGCCCCATCTGGCCAAGCTGAACCATTCGAGCAGGCAAGGGTGTTGCTGTGCTCGCCGAAGGGAGGCATTGCATGTACAGGACTTCATCATTGCTCGCGCTCATCACATTCTTCTCATTCGCGGCTTCCGCTTCGGACGCCACGAACGTCGCCACCAGCTGGCGGACGCTCACGTCAAACGCCGGTGCGGCGGTGGCAGCCATCCATGAGGCCGAGATCGAACAGGCGAAGCTGGCCGCCGACAGGGCCTTCACACCGGAAGTCAGATCCTTCGCGCAGAGGATGATCGATCACCACACAGCGGCTCGGAACGAGGTATGGACCGTCTACGCGCACGCACAGCTCGATCTCGTAGACGACGATCTGGCCCGTGCGATCCGCGACAACGGCCGCATCGCAGTCACGAACCTCGCAACCTATGGGGGCCTGTCTTTCGATCATGCGTTCATGCAGGCACAGGTCGCCCAGCATCGGTACGCGTACAACACTCTCGATCGCCTCAGCTACGCGCAACTCGCCTCCGCGCGAAAAGCGTTCGAGGCGCAGAGAGAGATGGCACTGAGACACTACAACCAGGCGCGGAAGCTTCACCGTCTGCTGCCGAAATATTGATCGCGCCTGTCGCGGACGAGACTCGGCGGTTCGTGGCATCATCGATGACCGATGACGACCGACATCATGAACCGGCCGGCACTGATCCGCCGCGGCAAGCGGCTCGAGTATTTCAGCGTCGGATACAACAGCCTCGAAGGGGTCATCGCGATAGCCGCGGGTCTCGCGGCCGGCAGCATCGCGCTGGTCGGGTTCGGGCTCGATAGCGCCATCGAAGTGATTTCCGGGCTCACACTTCTGTGGCGTCTGAACGCGGACGTCGATGAAGGACGGCGCGAGTTCGTCGAGCAGCGGGCGCTGAAGATCGTAGGGACTTCGTTTCTACTGCTTGCGGGGTACGTGCTGTTCGATGCCGGCAAGTCGCTCGTCCTGGCGGAGGCACCGGAGGAGAGCAGGGTCGGGATCGTCCTCGCGGCCGTCTCCCTCATGGTCATGCCGCTGATCGTGCGAGCCAAACGACGAGTCGCATCGCAGATCGGCAGCAGGGCGCTCAATGCCGATGCAACGCAGACCGCGCTCTGCACCCTCCTCTCCGCGATCCTTCTCGGTGGGCTGCTGCTGAATGCGATCGCGGGATGGTGGTGGGCCGATCCGGTCGCCGCTCTCGTCATGGTGCCGATCATCGCGCGCGAAGGATTCGAGGCTCTGCGCGGCGAGCGCTGCGAGGACGGCTGCCACTGAGCGGACCCGGTCCGAAAAGCACTGAGAGAATGCCGCCGCCGCAATGACCGCCACCCCTCCTGTCGCCGCGAAGAGCGAGCCGCTCCGCCCGATGGCGATCGTCATGTTCTGGCTGCCATTGGCCGCGACGTGGCTGATGATGTCGGTCGAACTGCCGTACATCGCTGCGATCGTGGCGCGGATGCCGGAGGCTGCATACGGGCTTGCAGCATTCGGTGTCGCAACATCGCTCGCCTGGCTGATCGAGTCGCCGATCATGATGCTGCTCGCGGCTGGTGCGGCACTCGTGCGGGACCGCGCGTCCTACCTCGCCCTGCGGCGCTTTACCTCGATCCTCAATGCCGGCGTCACGGTCGGTATGCTGATCCTCTCCATTCCAACGGTGT
Organism: Thermoanaerobaculia bacterium; assembly: GCA_036385045.1. Classification (GTDB taxonomy): domain Bacteria; phylum Acidobacteriota; class Thermoanaerobaculia; order Gp7-AA8; family Gp7-AA8; genus QHVT01. The sequence continues at coordinate 2,772 of DASVLC010000274.1, forward strand.
TCCGCTTCGTCGGTGAGCGTCTGATCGGACTTCCTCCCGAGATCTCACAGCGTGCCCACATCGCGACGATCATCCTTATCTTCTGGCCGGCCGCAATCGGCTATCGCCGCTTCTACCAGGGGATCCTCGTACGGAACAACCTGACGCGTCGTGTGGCGTATGGAACCGTGCTGCGGCTGCTCTTCATGTCCGCGACAGCGGCGTTGCTCGCATTCACGACCAACCTGTCCGGAGCAACGGTCGGCGCTTACGCGTTGCTTCTGGGCGTCGTGGCCGAGGCGCTCGCCAGCCGGTGGATGGCAAGGGAGATCGTCAGATCGCTGAAAGAGAGTGCGGAGGTCGTTGAAGGGACCCTCGTGAAGTTCGGCGACATTGCCCGCTTCTACTTTCCCCTCGCATTGACGTCAATTCTCTCGATGGCGCTCGGCCCGCTGATCACGTTCGGACTCGGGCGCGGCCGGGCACCGATCGAATCGCTGGCTGTCTGGCCGGTCGTCAACTCCATGGTCTTCATGTTCAGGAGCGGTGGCGTTGCGTTCCAGGAGGTCGGAATCGCACTGACCGGGCCTCGAGGCGAGCATCGTGACGAGATCCGCAGGACAGCGCTCTGGCTCGGATCGATCGCGTCGCTTTCGCTGGCCATCGTCGCATTCACTCCTCTCGAGGACATCCTGTTCGGGAGAATTGCAGGACTCACCCCGCAGCTCGCTGACGCCGCCAGCTGGCCGCTGCGCATCCTGATTCTGCTGCCGTTCCTCGACTACCTGTTGTCGCTGCAACGGGTTCCCTGGTTCCTGGCACGTCGCACCGGCATCATCACCGTCGCCACCGTGGTCGAGGCGGCGGGGCTCGCAGCGGCGCTGTTCCTGACAATCGGTGCGATGAGTGTCGTCGGGGCGGTCGGCGGGGCGGTTGCATTGATTGCGGGAAGAGCGGTGGCGAACGGATACCTGTTCATGAGAGGGCGGACAAGACAAAGCTAGATTGCAGTTCGCCCCTGAGTGAACAGGGACGCCACGGCTTCGACGTGGCGCTCATCGGTCCCGCAACATCCGCCAACGATCCGCACGCGCAGGGCTACCTCCGACATGGAGGCTGCGAAGGTCGCGGGATCCTCACCCTGAAGCTCCGCGTGCCCATCCAGCTCTTCGGGCGGGAGCGTCGAAGTGTTGCCCTGAAACGCAATTACGCGTCCAGCAGAATCAGGATCGAGCGTCTGAAGCGCACTGAGGGCAACGGTCGGATGAACGCAGTTGATCGAGAAGCCGAGGGCGTTCGGGACGATCTCGTCATCGAGCCTGTGTAATGCATCCGCGAGCCGTGAGCCATCCAGGAGCGTGCCGTCCGGCCTTACGACGAAGCTGAGCATCCACGGAACGCCTGTCCGGGCCATCACGTCAGCGATGCCGAGCGCTTCGCCGAGACTCGGAAGGGTCGCCGCGAACAGCGCGTCGACTCCGGCACGCGCCAACTCTTCGATCTGCGGTGCGTGAATGCGCGCCGCCTCCGCCCGGTCAGGCGCTTCGGCGGGACTGTAGGCATCTCCCCGGGTCCCGCTCATCCCGGCGATGAACGCGGTCGTTCCGCTCGCGGAGGCAAGCTCGCGCATGAACGCGACGTTATCGGCATTAACCTCGCGACCGCGAAACTGAGACCGGCTCACGCGTTCTTCGCTCGCACGCCAGGTGTCGGTGAAGAGGAGCATCGGCAATCCGTGCCGGCGGCCGATCTCGAGATAACGGCGATGGACCTCTTCGAGCAGACCACGCGTGACAGGCTCGTAGATCAGTCCCGCATGAGCGATCGACGGATCGAACCTCACCCTCGGATTTCGCCGCAGCAGTTCGTAGACCGAGCCTTCGGTGAGGACGCGTGAACGATGAGCAACTAGATCGAGGAGAGACATCGGTGGCGGACGTGGAGATTATGCGCTCGGTCATCCTGAGTCAGCTACGGCGTCGCGCCCCGACTGAGCGGAATGACAAAGCTGTCATCCTGAGCGTAGCGTGAGGATCTGGGTGGGCGGGCGGTGCGATGCACGTGAATGGCACCGCCCATCCGCCCAGATCCCTCGCTACGCTCGGGATGACAGACAGGTTAGGCCCACAATAGTGCCTGTCATCCCGAGCGGGAGGCGAGCGGGTGGCGAGGGATCCCTGAGTCGACGACCCCGGAGGTACGGGAACCTTGCACTACGCGCCTGACGTTCGAGTACTGGTCGTCTGCAAGGGATCCCTCGCCGTCCTCCGCCCCTCCCACCCAACACGCCCGCCCCCGGGGCTCCGGCGGCTCGGGATGACAGGTTAGGCTCCGCGCTGCACCCCCAATAACAATCCCCCCTACTCCCGTTCCTCCACCGTCAGACGCACCTCGTCGCCGTTCGCCCGTATGTCGGGGACGTACATCGCCTGGCCGAGCAGCGGGAGGGCGTGGAAGTAGCCGGGGGTCTCGGCACGGAGGGTGTACTTGATCTCCCACACGCCCTGACCAAGCTGGTCGACGAACATGGCAACCTTGCGATCCCTCAGCTCCTGATAGACGAAGGCCGAACGTTTCGTCGTCGTATTCGTCGCGTAGAGCGGCTGCCCACTCTGCAGTTCGACCGCTTCCAGCCCGGCTGGCTTGAGGTCTTCGAACAGCAGGTAGCTGTAGTCATTCTTCACGTCGACCGTCACGACGACTTCGACACGTTCACCGCTGTTGATCGACTGCCCGTCGAGCAGAGGAACTCGGTCGTACTGCACGCCCTTGAGCAGCGTCGGGCGCGGAGCGAGCCGGAAGTATTCGCGACGGACGAACATCTCGTTACCAGCGGCCTTCACCGGTTCCTCGAGCGAGAAGAAGCGCGCCTCGGCGGAGAAGTAGAGCGCGCCGCTTCCGGAGGTCTTTCGGATGCGGATTTCCTGGGTCGTCTCTCCGAGCAGCGATGGATCGATCGTGAAACGGCTCGGCTCGCGCAGGACATCAGCAGCGGTGAGCTTCCTGGTGGCGACGACGCGGCCGTTGACTGAAACTTCGTACGCAACGTCTCCTCGAAGCTCTCCACTCTTCAGCAGATAGTCGTTGAGTGCGAGCAGCGAGATCGCCGTGTCGCGCGTGTTGCTCCACTGTGCGCCGCGACGATTCTTCACCAGCCAGTTCATCGCCGGCTCCACGAGCCGGTGCTCGGGATCGATCGTGACGAGCGCGCGCAGCACGAAGGCCGTCGTCTCGACAGGGCTCTCGTACCAGCGCCACCAGAAGAGATCGGCGCCCCAGTGTGCCGTCGCCATCGTCTCGGCCGCACTCTCCCCCTTCAGCAGAACCGACTGATCGGGAGCGCGATCGATCTTCACTCCATCCTCGAGGTTGCGAATGAGCACACGCGCCCGTTCCGCTTCGCCATAACGATGCGCGGTGAGTGCGTAGAGCGCTCGCGAGTAGGCACTCAGCCGCTCACGGCTCGCCCAGATCTCGTCGAAAGTCTTCCGCTCGGCGGCGGTGGGTTTGCCGCGCCAGGCTGAGAGGGCGTGGAGCATCCATGCCTGGTCATCGAAGCGATTCTGTTTCTGGACCAGCCGGCGCTCGAGCCACGCGGCCGCTCGATCCACGGCAGCGCGATTCACCGGCAGCTGGCCATCGCGCGCGACCGCGAATCCCCAGATGACGTAGGCGGTCATGAAGTCGTCGGCCGGACTTTCCTTCCACCAGCCCCATGCCCCATCCGCATGCTGCATGTCATAAAGCCGCGCCATCCCCGCCGCAGTCACTGCATCGAGTTTCGACTTCGGCAGCCTCTGTTGAGGATCGAGCCCGAGGGTCGTCAGGGTGCGCGCGACGATCGCCGCGGGGAGGAAGCGGCTCATCGTCTGTTCGGTACAGCCGTAGGGGAACTCGAGGAGATAGGGCAACGCGTCGAGCATCGCGACGGCGAGTGTCGGCGTGACCTGAACGACAAGCTCGGTGCCGCGACGTTCTTTCGGAAGATCGAGACGAATGAGCGCTTCACTGCCGCGCAACTTGCCGGAGCGGGCGATCAGCTTGTCGATGCCGTGCTCGTAGACGACGAACGTTTTCTCCATCGCGTCGCCATGCTGCGCGCCACGCGCCGTGACACGCAGCTTCACGTCACCCGCGGCGCCGGCCGCCAGCGTCCAGTCGACGCGAGCATCCCCGTGCGCCGGGACGCGGATCGCGACGCCATTTCCGTTTCCGCTCAGCGTTACCGGACCGTTGGCCTCGAGAAGCGGTGTGACCATCTGCTCCTCGTCCGTGTTGTTGTTGATCACAGCGGAGACGACCGCGCGGTCGCCGGCCACGAAGAACCGCGGCCCCTGCAGACGAACCAGTAGAGGGAGATTCGTGCGGACGGTCGACGACCCCATACCGACCGCTGTCTCCCGCGTCACCGCGCGTCCCGTTGCACGCCACGTCGTGAGCGCCTCGGGAAGAGTGAACTTCAACGTGGCTGTGCCATTCGCATCGGTCACGACATTCGGAGCCCAGAGCGCCGTCGAACGGAAGTCCGCCCGCACCTGCACATCCATCCCGCCCGCCATGTCTGCGGCGGCGAATTCCGCGGGAGGGGCGGCTGAAGCCGGGGGGGGCGGTGGCATCATCGGCGCGGAGGCCGTCACGGAAATCGCCTCGTTCATCACGGCGCCGGCCACGCCACGGACCACTCCACCAACCGCGCCTTTGGCCATTTCTGCACGCTGTCGAACGTTTTGAGGCACAGGGGCAGACTCCTCGTCACGCTCACGTTCATCGACTTCGCGTTTGCTGAGGTAGCGCTGCGAGTTGACGCTTCCCGAGATCTGCGGCCGCGCTTCCCTCGTTTCGCCGAAGAAGAACTGGCGTGGATCGCCAGCCGGATCGGCAGCAATGGCGGTCACCGCCTCGTCAGAGACAGACACTGCGACCTCCGCTGCCACCGGACTGCCATCGGCGTTACGGGTGGTCACCGTCAGGGTCGCTTCCTGTCGCGGCTCGTACTGCTCGCGGTCTGCCTTTACCTCGACATTGAGAAAATGCTCGACCGGCGGGACGACGATCCTCTCCATGTCGGTCTCGATCCGCAGATCGAACACCGAAGCGGCGGTGACGAAGAAGTTCGGTATATGCCGGTCGTCAATCGGAAGTTGAACGAGTTGTGCGGTGCCGTTCATCTTCACCACACGCGTCTCGAGGATGGTGCCGGCGGTTGCGGTCACGACGACCCAACGGCCGCTGGCTGGAGTGAGGATCAGGACGGAGGCCGTTTCGCCGGAGCGGACCGACTCTCGATCGACGATGATTTCCAATCCTCCGGGTTGGTGGTATCCGAGGTCGGTCGTGCTGCGATCGGCGACCCATACCGTGGTCTCCGCGTTGACGACGTCGCTGGCGCGCTTCGACGTTCCGTCGGGGCTCGCCCATCGGATCGCGTAGTAACCGGCAACCTTCGGCGTGAAGGTCAACGTCGCCTCACCCGCGGCATCCGTGTCGAGCGTCGTCGTCAGGATCTTCTCCTCGAGATACTGCCGCTCGCGCCAGCGACGGCGGACGACCTCGACCGTGCCTGTCGTCTGAACCGCGCGATCGTTCGCATCGAGCGCCTTGAAGCGGACCGACACGCGGTCTCCGGGGCGATGTACGTAGTGCTCTGGATGCGCCATGACCGAGTAGCGGTGCCTCATGACCCGGACCGAGCCTTCGCCACGCACTTCGCGCCGCGAGGCATCGACGACTCGCGCCTCGATTCGGTAGGTCATGTCGGTTCCGTCGCGCGGAGTGGCGATCCTCAGGATGGCGCGACCGGTCGCATCGGTGCGCAGCGTCTCGCGCGTGAGGACAGCGTCATTTCGTTGCGGCCGCATGTCATTCCAGTACCAGTCGTACGCGCGCCAGGGATACCAGTAGCGCTGGAAGGGCTGGGCGTAGACGACGGCCTCGACTTCTGCGTTCGCGACCGGCCCTCCGAAGTAGTAGCTCGCATCGATCGCTGCTTCGATCGTGTCACCCAGCCGGTACTGCGTCCCCTCGGGTGTGGTGACGCTGACCACGAACTCCGGCAGCTTGTATTCCTCCAGACGGAAGAGCTGGGCGCTCGCCGCGCTGCGTCCTCCATCGCGGAACGAGATCGTGTAGGCGCCGAGCGGCATCGAGCTGGTGAGCGCGAGGTCAGACCAGAACGTGCCGAACTCGTTCAGCTTCGCCTTGCCGCTCGCAACCTTCTCCCCGCGCGGACTGGTGATCTCATAGTCGAGAGAGTGTCCACTGGTCGTTCGCCAGACATCGCCTTCCCGCGCTCGCGCAATGATTTTCCACTGCACTGTCTCGTCAGGCCGGTACGCGGGACGGTCGGTGAAAGCATAGATTCGCCACTGCGTTGCCTCGCTGCCACGAGGCCACCATGAGTACGTCTGATGCCACGCCTGCCGCGCGGAGCCGGCTGCTGCGGTCACGAGGACCCCTCCCCCGTCGCCCGTCTCGAGGATGGCAATCCCGTCTGCATTGGTCTGCGCGTCCGCGCCTGCTCCTATACGGCCGAGCGGGCTCACGCGCACCCGGGCGTTGGGAATCGGCTCGCCGGTCTCCACGTGCGATACGAACACCTGCAGCCGGTCCGCATGCGTCTGGACCAGGATGTGGGCATCGGTGACGAGTACCAGGGCGCTCGCCGACGCAGTCGCCGCCTTTGCCGAGAGAACGTAGGCTCCCGGCTTCAGCCGCGGGTTCAGTCTGAGCTCCTCCCTTCCGGGACGGTGCTCTTTTGCGTCGTTCGTCTCGTACGTCCAGCGGCGCACGACGTCCGAACTACCGGTTCGAATCTGCTCGAGCCAGTTTCCGCGCTGATCAGGGGTGACGTCGCGCGTCAGATCGACCGAGTGCAGCGTGAGGTCGATGCGGCTGACGTTTCTCCATGTGAGGATCACGCTCTGTTCGACATCGGGGAGAAACGTCCGATCGGCGATCGCGCTGACCGACGGTTTCGTCAGCTGCTCGATCGCTCTGGTCGCATCATCATGAAATCTGGTCTGCGCCGGTGTGAACTCCGACACGATTCTGCGATAAAGCGCGAGAGCTCGAACGTAGCCGGTCTCGAACTCGGGATCATTCGCGTTCGCATCACTCCACGTCACGAGCCGTTCAGCGAGCATATAGAGCGCGTCGTCGTACCACTCGGTCCCTTTCCCTTCGCGAATGACTTCATCCAGCAACTCGAAGGCTCGTTCCATCGAGGCCGCATTCCACTCCCCGAGCATTTGCGTTGCGAGCAACACGCGCGCACGCGCACGATCTGCGGGCGAACGTGCGATTGCCACCGCATTGACGAGGACCTCGCGTGTGGCTCCGTGGCTCTCCGTCATCCGCCAGACGATGGAAAGGTAGCGCCGCCGTGCGAGCTCGAGCTCATCGCTCCCAGCCCAGTAATCGAGCGCCGCGAGATAGTGCTGCTGCCCGTTCCCCTGGTAGCGTAGACGAGGATGCGTCATGAACAGGTCGCCGAGAGACTCGTTCGCCTCGGCTGCAATCAGGTCAGGTGGACTGGTTCGAGCCAGCTGCTCGAGGGTGACGCGTGCCGCGTCACGTCGTGTCCCGTCGGCATCCGGACTCGCGGCATCCGCACGCCACGTCGTGTCGGCAATCCGAAACTCGACCCAGCGCGACTCGTCGGCACCCAGCCGCAGCTTCGCCGCCTGTTCGTACATCTCGCGAGCGCGCGAGAACGACTTCTCCTCGTAGTACGCCTCGGCCTGACGTCGGAGGGCGTCGAAGCCGGGAGTGCCTCCCTGCGACTGAGCGCCACCGGAGGAGAGCAGAAGCAGGGCGGAGAGAGCGAGCAGAGCAAATTTTCGGAGCATGCTGACTTATTAGACAGGAGTCAGGGGCGAAAGATAACCGGGATCACATCCGTTCCAGATCCAGCCGCACATCGGCCCCGGTCGCCGCGTGCCTTCCCTCCAGAACGAGTTCTCTTCCGTCGAGCCGCCAGATCCCCGAAAAGATCGGTGCGCCCTTCACGAGCCACCGTTCCGCGATCGAGATGCGTCCGCCGGACTCGATGTCGAAATGATGCGTTCGCCATTCGTTCTCGTAACGGAACACGACCAGGTGAGCGCGGTTCCGCTCGAAGTAAATGTACAGCGGGGTTTCAGTCAAGGGCAATCCGGCGGCGGCCTGGACCCGCCAGCGTCCGTCGATCGGTGTCGGCAGACGGTTGTTGTAGTTGGCGATCCAGAACGTGAAGAGGGCCGGAACCAGAAGCAGCGACGCCCGGGCGAACCATCGAATCGCCCGGCCACGCCCGAACGAACCCTCCACCGCTTCTGCCGGCTGCGAGTTCCAGAACAACTCCCTGAGCTCACGTCGATGATGGAACAGTATCGCCAGGACCAGAAGCCAGAGAACCACCGCCGCGATAAGTCCTCCGGCATCGACTCCGTAGAAGATATCGACCAGAACGATATTCGAGAGGATGCCGAACAGGAGGACGGCTCCGGCGAGGGTCGTACGCCGGAAGGTGAGCATCAGGCCACCGGCGATTTGCGTCAGTGCCAGCAGATTGCCGTAAACCGCCGAATACGAGTAGTAGTACCAGGTCAGCCAGAACCCGGGCACTTCCCGCATCGGCTTGTCGAGCTCCGAGTCGAGCACGGTGAATTGCGCGCCGAAGAGTTTCGCGAAGCCATAGAGCGACATCGCGAGGGCAACGAACCAGCGAGACAAGTCGTAGAAGCGCATGAACGGGAACTGAGCAGCCTGGGAACCCGGCTACTTCGGCAGTCTGTCTAGAAGATCTTTTTCCGCGAGGCTGAGCTCACGTTCGAGAGCTGGGTTTTCTTCGATCAGCGTTTGTGCGTCCGCAAGATCGCGCAGTCTCTTCGAGCGACGTCGTTCTGGATCGCTTCCGGCACGGAGCTTCTCGTGCATGAGGTCGACGACTCGGATCACGCGGAGCGGAACGTCTTCGATGACGATCTCGTCTGCAACTTCGATTGCGGGCGCGAGCAGCGGATCATCAGTGAACTGCACCGGCGTGTCGTCGGCGGCCAGCCAGTTCTCTGAATGCTTGAACGTGCCGCTAATCCGGAACCCTGCGGCAATGAGAGCATCCCGCGGAATACTCTCGCGCGATACGACGGCGATATCGATATCGAGAGTTGTACGCGCTTCCTGCTGGTGCACCTGAACCGCCAGTCCTCCGATGATCGCATACGGCACCTGCGTGTCCCTGAGAACACGGCATAGCGCCAGCAGAGCGGGTCTCTTGCTCTTTTCCATTTCGCCCCTCAACCAGTGCCACTGCCGGTCCAGCAGAAACCCGGCTGCAAGCCCAGAGCTCATGACGCTCATTCTACGCGGTGCGGTAGTTTCTCACTTCGTGGGAGCCTGTCATCCTGAGCCAGGCAACGGCGTGACGCCGCGACTGAGAATGATGACAAGAACGTGCCTGTCATCCCGAGCCGCCGGAGCCCCGGGGTTGGGTGGGCGGGTGTGAGGGGCGGAGGACGGAGAGGGATCCCTTGCCGGCGACCCACCAGTTCACACGCGCCTGTGTCATCCTGCGCCGAGGACGGCGAGGCGCTGCGACGGAGGGAAAGAAACGCGAGTCGGTCGTGCGCGAAGGCGCACGGGGTTTTGCGGCGCAGGCGTCCTCGCCTGCCGTATCGCGGACGTCCTCGTCCGCACGGGGCGTCTCGCCCCCCGCACCCGCAACTTGCACGTGAGTGGCCGATGGCAGCCCCTCACCCGGCCCTTCGGCTTCGCTCAGGGCCACCCTCTCCCCGCTAGAATCGCGGGGAGAGGGGCGACAAGTCGGGTGATGGAATCCCCAACGCTGTGAGCGCCGCGGAGGAATGCGCGTCAGGTTGGCCTGCGC
>DASVLC010000275.1:0-16606 GCA_036385045.1 Thermoanaerobaculia bacterium
GCGATTTTGGCGGGGAGAGGGTGGTCCCCGGTCGTGGATCAAGGGATCCCTCTCCGTCCTCCGCCCCGCACACCCGCACGCCCACCCACGGGGCTCCGACGGCTCGGGATGACAGGCACGTGGTTAAGCTCGCCGGTACGGCGGATGGAATGTCCGCGCTACAAGAAGCGCGCACTTCGTGCGACTCGCTGCTTCGTTACGGAACAGAAAAAGGGGCTCCGGCATCGCCGGAGCCCCTTTCGTCACAACAGGAAAGAGAGAACTAGAAGGAGACTGTAACGTTCGGCGAGCAGGCGGAGCCGTCGCTGTTGCAGACCTTGTAGGTGTAGCTGCCCTTGCTGAGGGCGCCGTCGCGATGAACGCCGTCGTTCGCCGTCGGGAAGGTCGTCGTGTTGCGATGAACCGTCACATTGGAGGTCGTCGCACCGCTCCACGTGAGGTCGGCGTAGTTCGCGCCCTTAACCTTTACCTTCGCCACGCTCAGCGTGATCCCACTCGGAGGAGGAGGCGGCGGCGGAGTCGTGCCACCGCCGGCGAGGTAGTCGTACGCAGCCTTCGCCTTGACGATACCGTAGCCGTACGAGTTGTCCTTGCCGGCCGAACCCTTGTCCTCGGCCGACTTCTGGAGGGCGTCCCGGATTTCGGCGTTGGTCTTGGTGGTGTAGTGGCTCCACACGAGAGCGGCTACGCCGGAAACGTGCGGCGTTGCCATCGAGGTTCCGTCGTAGTACTCGTAGCCGTTGTAGCTCTGACCGGCGACACCGGCCGTGTTGTCGACCGTGGCGCTGCTGCCGACGCCTGCTTTTGCAGCAAGACCATCTGCACGGGCCATGCTGATGCCTGGGATGGTGCTCGTGCCGTTGAGAGTACCGGCGAACCCGCCATCGACGTTGTTGTAGATTGCGGCGCCGATGCCGCCGCCGTTCTTCACGTTGGCGACTTTCTCTCCGAAGCTGTTTCCACCGCGCTCACAGAGAACGACTCGCCCTGCCCAGGAGCCGGCGGAGGAACAGAGACCGCCGTCGACGAGCGTACCGGTTGCGGAGGTGCGTGCCGAGCCGTCGAGGTTCGAACCAATATAGGAAGATCCACCGGCGTTCAACGTCGAGATCTTGAAGGGTGTAGTCGAGAGAACTCCGACGCCGGGCGCCGCGAGCTCGACCGCATCATTCTTTTGCGAGAAGCTCGCAACGACGCCGGCGCTATCGACCGCCGCCACGGAGACAACCGAGGCGTACGAGGCGGGATAGGACTTGCGCGTGCTGCCATCGTTACCGGCTGCCGCGATCGAGAGGACGCCGGCGTTGTAGGCATTGGTGAACGCGTTGTTCTCGGTGGTGCTCGAGAACGATCCGCCAAGGCTCATACTTACGACGAGCTTCTGGCTCGTAGGGGTATTGCTGCGGCAGCGGTTCAGCGCCGCAACCAGGTCGGAAGAGTACGACCACGCGCAGTTCGCACCGTTGAAGACCTTCTCGATGTGCATCCGGAGCGAACCGTTCGAGTTCACCCCGAGAACGCCGACTGTATTGCTCAGCGCTGCGATCGTTCCGGCGACGTGAGTTCCGTGTCCGCAGGAGTCGTCGTACCAGTTGCCGCTGCCCGAATCGATCGTGCCGGTGACATTCGAGGTCTGCAGATCTTCATGCGCACGGTAGTAACCGGAGTCGATGATGCAGACGGTGCAGGCGGCCGAGTTGTTGTTGTTGAACACGGCGTCGTTCGCCTGAACCATGGCGATGCCATACGGCGAGGTCTGGGCCATGAGATAACGGCGAGGGTCGACCTCGATGAACTCCACATTCGGATTGTTCCGCAGCCCGCGGAGTGCCTGCTCAGGCAGATACGCCGCGACGGTCGACTGCGGAGCGAGCTCATGGACGACCCGGCCACCGGCCGCGGACACTGCCTGCGCCGCGCCGTTGAACTTCTTGAACTTCACCATGTAGCGGCCGTCGTTCTCCGGCTCGCTACCCTGCGCCATCACCAGCGGACTGGCGACCAACACCACCAACAGCGCGGCAACCATGCTCGCGCGGACGTATCTGGACATTCTGCCTCCGGTCATTCTTCGTGAAATTTGTGTTACAGAGAGGTTACGCAGACGGCACGATCTGTGCCGCTTTCTGTCTCCTTTATTCTCTATAGCTTAGAAGCGGACACTGCATCCAGATGGTCAACGTCATACCCATCGGAAGGCTTGGAGTGGGTCAGATATTGGCCTGTGCTTCAGTTCTGACCCATGAATGTTTGCCTGATCCCTTCTGTTCGAGCAGCGGTGGCGATCTTTCTTCTTTCACCGGCGAACCTGAATGGAGTTCGAGGGCAGCAGCTATCCTCCCCCCGCGCGAACTTCGCTGCAGCGGTCAGCTATCGGTCCCCCGAGGGCGTCGCCATAGGAGATGCGTTCTCTTTCATGAGCGCACTTTATTTTCGCGGCAAGCTCACCTACGCCCGCCACTTCGGCCGGGGCTCGCATGCTGTACTGGTGATCACGCCGGGCTTCGGGCTGGTCCCGCCGGAGTGGCCTCTCACACCGGAGCGAATGTCCCGCATGAAGGGAATCGACATCGACGTAGAGTCGCGCGCGTACGCAGAACCCTTGCGCGCGCAGAGCCGCGAGGTCGCGGCGAGCCTTCCTCCCAACGAAACCGTCGTACTGCTGGGGAGCATCGCGACCGGCAAATACGTCGACATCCTCCAGCCGATTTTTGGTGAGCGACTCCGATTCCCAGCCGCCTTCGCGGGACTCGGCGACATGGCGCGCGGAGGCCTGATGCTCCGAGCCGTACGGGAAGAGCGGGAGCTCGAGTACGTCTCTCTCGACGCACCTCGGCATCGGCCCGCGGGTGCCAGCGGGCGGATGCCTCCGCTCTGAACGGCGGAATCGAGGCACAATCCTCGCTGCAAGCTGCAATGGTGGCGCGGGCGAAACGACGATTCGAGATTCCGCAGGGCGTGCGAGATGCCGAACTGAAATCCGGCACGCGGACCGTCCGTCTGACGAATCTCCAGAAACCCTTCTGGCCGAAGCTCGGCATCACCAAGGGCGATCTGCTGCAGTACTACGCCGATGTCTCTCCCTGGCTCCTCCCTCATCTGAAAGACCGCGCGATGGTGATGAAGCGTTACCCGAACGGCGCCGAGGGGGAGTTCTTCTACATGAAGCGCGCGCCCTCTCCCCGTCCTGAGTGGATCGAGATCTGCGACATCGCTCACAACGAGGGGAACGTCAATTTTCCGATCGTTCAGGATCTGCCGTCGCTCCTCTGGCTCATCAACCTCGGGTGCATCGACCTCAACCCCTGGTATGCCCGCTGCGCCGATACCGATCGTCCCGACTTTCTACACTTCGACCTCGATCCCGGACCGGGCGCAAACTTCCAGAAGGTGCGTAGCGTGGCCCTTCACGTTCGCGACATCCTCGGGCGACTGAAGATGAAGAGCTATCCCAAAACGACCGGCTCGAAGGGCATCCACGTCTACATTCCGATCGTTCACGGACCGCTGCAGAAGGAGGTCTGGACGTTCGCGAAAGCGATTGCGCTCCAACTCGAATCGATGCAGCCCGCCCTCGTGACCGCCGAGTATCGAAAGGTGAAACGTCCTCACGGACGCGTGCTCGTCGACTACAACCAGAACGCATGGGGCCGGACCCTCGCCTCGATCTACTCGGTCAGGCCGACACCGTTCGCGGGCGCGTCGATGCCTGTCACCTGGGAAGAAGTCGAAGCGGGAGTCCGTGTCGAGGACTTCCGGATCGACAATGCGGTGGCGCGGCTCGAGGAGGTTGGTGATCTCTGGAAACCGGTGCTGGCGAAGACGCGGAGGTTCGATCTGACGAAGGTGTTCGAGCCTAACGGGGGGAAGAAGCGGTGAATGCGCGCGTATGGCACGTGGCGCGCCCCCTCACCCGGCCTTCGGCCACCCTCTCCCCGCCGAGCGGGGAGAGGGCGACAAAGCTCCCTCGCGGCTCGACCTCACTTCGAGAACCTCTCTTACTCACTTGATCGAAGGTCACAACCATGCCCAGACCGACTGCTACGCCGAAGATCTCCGCCGGAACATGGCCCGCGCTTGATCTGCCGCTTTCGCCTCCCTTTCCTCCAATGGAAGCGAAGCGTGTCGAGAAAGTCCCGTCGGGGGAGGGATGGCTCTTCGAGCCGAAGTGGGACGGCTTCCGGGCAATCGTCTTCCGATCCGGCGATCAGGTTGCGATCCAGTCGAAAGCGGGGCAGCCGCTCGGACGCTACTTTCCGGAACTGATCGAGGCAGTCCGATCGCTGAAGGCCGATCGCTTCGTACTCGACGGGGAGATCGTCGTTCCTGTCGGCGGCCGTCTGTCGTTCGACGACCTTCTGCTGCGCATTCATCCGGCGGCTTCACGGATCCAGAAGCTCGCCGACTCTTCTCCGGCAAGTCTCTACGCGTTCGACCTGCTCTGCGTGAAGGGCAAGGCGATCGATGAGCTGGCGATCGAACGCCGTCGCACACAACTCGAAACGTTCTTCCAGCGAGTACCGGAAGATTCGCTGCTGCGTCTCTCCCCCGCGACTTCCGACCGGCGCATCGGTCTTGAGTGGTTCGAAAGCTTCGGCGCTCTTGGGCTCGACGGCGTCATGGCGAAGCGTCTCGGCGAGCCTTATCACTCCGGCGATCGCGAGGGGATGGTCAAGGTCAAACATCTCAAGACTGCCGACTGCGTGGTGGGTGGTTTTCGCTACGGAGAAGGGACGCGAAGCGTCGGATCGCTGCTGCTCGGGCTGTATGACGAGGAAGGACGGCTCGTTCACATCGGGCACACGTCCTCAATCCGGAAGAACGACCGCGCCGCACTCACGACGCAACTCGAAGCGATGAAGGACGTCAACCCGTTCGAGGTTCGCGTGCCGGGCGGTCCGAGCCGATGGGCCGGCAGCCGCAGCGGCGACTGGGAGCCCGTTCGCCCGGAGCTCGTCTGCGAAGTCGAGTACGACTACTTCTCGCAGGGGCGATTCCGTCACGGCTCGAAGCTGCTCCGTTGGCGGCCGGAGAAGCAGGCGCGCCAGTGCACGCTCGATCAGGTCGCTCCCGCCCGCCTTCCTCGAGGGAAGAGTCTTCGCGGATTGCTTCAATGACGGGCGGGCCGGCGCAGGCTCGGCACTCGGTGGGCGAGACGCCCCCTGTGCGGACGAGGACGTGCGCGGTACGACGGACGGGGACGTCCGCGCTACAGAACACCCCCGAGGAACCCGAGAAGCCCGAGGAACTCCGAGGAACTCCGAGGAACCCGAGGAACTTGAATCGGGAGTCGCGACGCCAGCTCGTTTGTTGTGCGACCCGTGAACCGGACTCTCTTCTATCTCCCCGCTGCGATCTTCCTCTTCCTGGCGACGACGGCCGTCCACGCACAGACGGTACGCATCATGGAGAAGCCCTCCCGACTGGTTTCGGGTGTGCTCGGCGTGCCGGTGTCCGCCGACGAGCCTGTCGAACGGCTCGCCCTCTTCATCAACGGCGTGAAACATAGCGAGAGCGTGGGGCGGCAGATGACGTCTCAGGTGAATGTCGGGTTCTACATCCGACGTCTCCGGATGCGCGCGGTCGGATACGACGCCGAGGGGCGGGTCATCGGCGAGGACGAGATGGTGGTCAACGATCCGCGTCCGCCATTCCGAGTCTCCCTGCAGGGCCCTCGCGACTGGCCTGAGAGCGGGGCAGTCGAGCTCCACGCACAGGTGCTGCGCCCAACGGAGATCACGATCGCAGCCGTCGACTTTTATGTCGGCGAGGTGCTCGCCGGAACGGCTTCCGCTCCTCCTTACGTGACCGCTGTCGATACGGAGCGATTTCCAGGTGCGGTGTACGCACGGGTCGTTGCGAGAGCACGAAACGGCGAGGAGTCGAACGACGTGCTCTTTTTCGGCGAGCGTGCTCACGCGCAGACCGATGTGACCGTACAGCAGATCCCGCTTTCTGTCGCCGGAAGCACGGGGCCGCTCACTTCGGATGATGTGACCCTGATTGACAACGGGCAGCCACGCCCGATCGAACGTCTCGTGCCGGCCGGCGACCAACCGATCCACGTCATCCTGCTGATCGACTACTCGGAGAGCATGCTCGAGGAGCTGCCGGTGGTGAAGGAGGCGGCGAAGCAGTTCGGCCGGACGCTTCTGCGCCCTCAGGACCGGATCGCCGTCGTCGGCTTCAACCAGCGAACCTTCTGGCTCACTCGATACACGAATGACTGGAATGCAGCTGCCGACGCGGTCGATCGCGTCCAGCCGATCGGGCAGACACATCTCTACGACAGCGTGATCGAGATGTTGTACGAATTGCAGAAGACACCGGGACGTCACGCGCTCGTGCTCCTTTCGGACGGCGTCGATCAGGGAAGCCGTTTCAAGCTCGAGCACCTCGCTCACTACGCCCGTTATGCCGGTGTACCGCTCTATCCGATCATCAAGAACCAGTCGCTTTCGAAGTGGATGCGTCTCGGCGTCGGAAGGCTTCAAGCGCGGAGACTCGGGCGCGTAGCCGAGGACACGGGAGCCACGTACTTCATCATCCAGAGGGAAGCCGAGCTCGCCGGAGTCTACGCTCGGATCGCCGGCGAGCTGCGCCAGCAGTACCAGATCGGTTTTCACTCAGAGGCGGAGATCGCCGATCAGTGGAGAACTCTGAGAGTGGTGTCGGCCAGCGGCAAGAACCTTCGGATCCCGCGAGGGTATTTTCCGTAGTTGGGACTCCGGCACAATCCGTGAAGCGCAACCGGACCGTGGACCGCGCTTCGCCTCTTTTTCCGGACGGCTCGCGCCGCCATCGACTGCACCGCGGGCTGGTGTCGGAGCGCCAGGAACACATCTTCACCTGGGTAGCGGTCGTGGTGGTGCTGCTGTATGCGACGGGCTGGGTCGGCGCTCTCGCCGAACAGCGGAGGATCCGCCTTGCTGCGCCGTTCGGTGAGCCGGTTGGGATCAATCCGGCGATGCCTTCTCAGAAGATCACCCAGCGGCTGCTGACACCAGACCATCGCTCGACGGCCTATCTTACCGATGCGATGTTGACCTTTCTCCATCCGCTCCGCGGTCAAAGCGGACAGGTCCGTTTCGTGACGAGACTGCCTGGAGAACCGGTGGCTCCCGACGCCCCGGGCGAGCTCAGCGCCGTGATCGAAGGAGCACCCGGACCCGATTTCGTTGCTCCCGCGAGACACGGCATTTATCGCTTTGCAGTAGAGATGAACCGCGCCAGAAAGGCGATCGACGACATCAGCATCATCTCGCTGGTCCCACTCGCGGAGAAGCGGGGAGGAAGGATCGGCTCCTACAATCTCGGCAGCTGGCCCTACGAGCAGGGAGGGACCCCGCAGTCGCCTCGCTACGCGGCACCGGCCGGGTTCATCGAAGTCACGCAGGAGAATCGGAACTTTCAGGTGTCCCCGCATTTCCGTCTTGGTGACTTTCTGACGAAGGATCAGCCGAATGTCTGGCCGAAATACCTGCTGCTCGATCCTTTGCTGATCGACAAACTGGAGCTGACCCTGCAGGAGCTCAAGAATCAGGGAGTCGACATCCAGCACGTCACGGTCATGAGCGGATTCCGCACACCGCGCTACAACGAACGGGGAGGCAACACGGCCGGCCGGGCGAGCACGAGCCGGCACATGTATGGCGACGCGGCGGACATCTTCATTGATAACGATCGAAATGGAACGATGGATGACATCAACGGTGACGGCCGGGTCGACACGGCCGATGCACAGATGATCGCGCGTGCCGCCGAGGCGGTCGAACGACGGCATCCGTCACTGATCGGTGGAATTGGCGTTTATCCCGCATGTTGCGGACACGGCCCTTTCACGCACGTCGATGTGCGGGGGTACAGGGCCAGATGGTGATGTGCCCTTGAAGTCGAAGGAGGAAGTGTGACGACAGAGACTCATTGTCCCGAGTGCCACAGCCACAGGAGCGACCCCTCGAGCGTCTGTACGACGTGCGGAGCCCCGCCAGTGAAAGAGGGCGACCAGCGCGCAACCGAGGAAGAGGTACGCTCCCAGGACCTCGAACCCTACATTACGCTCCGCTACATCGCACGCCTGTTCAAGGTGCTGGCGGTGCTGATGGTCGTGATGCTGATCGGAGAAGTGATTGCCGGCCTGATGACCGACGCGACTCGCGCTCTCCCGACTCTCATCGGCGAAGTGACCCAGCTTCTGGTGCTCGCGGGACTGATGTGGGGCGGCGGCGACATCACCCTGCTTCTCATTGATGCGGGACACGACCTGCGAGTCGCCCGAATCCTGCTGGGGCGGATCAACGCCGAGCTGCACCGGCGCGGGGTCCCGCCCGGCGACCGATGAATCAGCCTCATCCCTCCGACGTAATGGCTTTGCCGAGAACGTCACGTAACTCAGCAAAAACGTCTTCCGGCCTCAGGCCGAGATCCTGATAGCTGCCGGCGCGGCGCAGCAGGGTCTCGGCTGTCTTCTCGTCGAATATCCTGCTGTCGAGCGCCCGACCGTTCAACGCACAGAAGGCGACGAGTACTGCGAGCGCCACCCTTCGGTTTCCTCCACGAAACGGACATTGCTGCACGATCGCGGTGATCATCACAGCCGCTTTCTGTTCGAATGTGGGGAACGCGTCGCGGCCAAAGGTCGTGATCTGCGGTCGCTGCACAGCGCTCAAGAGCGCGAACTGTGAATCAACCTCGCCCGGGTGCGCCTGATTTCCACCGAATTCCGCGGAAACAGCCGTGTGGAGATCGATTACGTCCTGTACCGTCAGGTAGCGGACGCCTCTATCATTCGGTGAGCTTGCGGAAGGCGCCAGGGTACGCTTTGAGGGCGCGCTTGTAGGCGGCGGCAACGAGGGGGTTGGCGAAACCACTGCCGTTTCCGGAGCCGGCTTTCGTCGCGCCACTGGTGCTGGCGCCTTTCGCGGCGCCGGCTTTGGCGGCGACTTTCTGGGCGCCGGAGCTTTTCTTGCCGCCGGTTTGGGTGGCTTTAACGGCTTTGACGCTCTTGCTGGTTTTGCTTTCGGCTTGACTGCCGCGGCTGCTCTTGGTGCCGCTTTTCGCGCCTGAGGTTTGGCTGCCTTTGCCTGCTTTGGCTTTTGCTTTGTCGCCATGCGTCATCTCGGTCCTCAGGCGGGAATGATACAACCCTTAAGTGATTGAGTCAATGAGGTTTAGCGCGAAACATCAGCCTAACCCATCAAATTAGGAATGCGGAGACTCCCGCTAAAATCTTGGCAGCAATGGACTTAGACCACACGCTAAGTGCAACGTAACTTGTGCAATCAAGCGCCCGCAGCGCCGGACTCCCGGGCAGCCGGCGCCAGCGTGTCGCTGGTTTCGGCGACCTCAGGCGTGGCCTCGATCGCCAGAAACTCGCTTCCCTTCTCAGTCAAGGCATAGCTGCCGGACTCGTCCAGCTTGAGCCAGCCTGCCGCAGCGAGCCTGACCGCGGGCATCTCCCCCCCGCCGGTCGGATGCCTGATCGCCTGAATGGCCTCGATCGTGAGCGCTTGAACGTTCATCCGCCGGTACTCCTGGAGCACTCGGATCTGCTGCGAGGTCAAGCCGTCTGGAAGCACAATCGCCATGGCCGTATTGTAAACCGCTCCCAGGGTGATGTCAGGTGCGGCCGCTCGGGGGCCGGCGTAACAACGATCGCTAGCCATCTGGAAGAGAACGAAAGGCGAAGTAGCCGCACTCGCTATGCCCAGCGAGTTACGGAGTACGCAGCCTGCCAGGCCCCTCGCATGCCCGCGCGACCGCCCGCTCGGGACGGATTGGGGGGCCTCATGCGCCGCCCATGGTGTCGCGCGAAGCGCTTTGAAGTGCGGCGGCTCAGACGTCGCTTTCCAGCGTGCGCGATCCGTCAGGCTGACAGGCAGGACACCAGTAGGTTCCCCTCGCGTCCTTCCCCTGCTTCACGTAGCGGATGCGGGTACCGCACTTACGGCAGGCGCGGCCACTCCGTGCGTAGACGTATTGCTTCTGCTCCGGGTCGAGGCTTCCTGTCGTCACGCGTGCGCCGGTACGCATCCGGACGTTGGCGACCATGAGGCGCCGGGCGTGTCCGAGGAGGAGTGAGAGAACTTCGTTCGTCAGGGTGTCTACCATCGCGAACGGATTGACTCCGCTGATGAAAAGCACTTCGTTCTTGTACTCGTTTCCGATTCCGGCAACGACGCGCTGGTTCAGCAGCACATCGGCAATCTCTTCGCCGGAACGCTCGCGGATGCGACGGATCGCCTCCTCCTGGTCGAAGTTCTCGGCGAGAAGGTCGGGACCGATCCGTCTCAGATCAGGCTGCCGGATAAGCGAGTCGGAGTTGTGGAACTCTGCGACCGGAACATTGAAGGCGACGGCGACCCATTCACTGGTCTCGATCACGATCCGCATGTCGACGCGCCGCTTCCGCCACTTCTCACCAGGCCGGTAGATGTGCCACGAGCCATTCATACGCATGTGCGTCCGCAGATGCAGATCGCCGGAGAAGGTCATCAGGAGATGTTTCCCTGCCGCGCTGACCACTTCGATCGTCCGGCCGACGATCGGTGCATCGTCGTGGACGCGTGCAAGCTGAGGAAACACGGTCTCGAATGCGGTGACGGTGCGGCCCGCGAGCGCGATCTGCAGTGTGTTCGCCGCACGGAAAATCGTATCGCCTTCAGGCATGCGGCACGGCTCTCATCTGATAGCCCATGGCGGTCGGCACGAATCCCTCTTCGGCAAGAAACGAGGCGACTGGATGACGTGCGACCGGCTCGTCGTTGATCTGCGTCAGCAGCAGCGCACGGCGTGAGCCATTCCGAACGAGCGATGCGAGCATCCGCGCGATCTCCCGTCCGACGAGAGACCTCACCGGCTCATCCTCGGGGAGAAAGACGAATGCCTGCTTCTCCCCACGCGGGAGATAGCAGCTCATCAGACCGTTCACGAGAATGACGCTCGCGCCGACTGTACGGGAAAGCGTCCACGGCGAGTCCGGCCACTTGAGGATCGCGCCGTACGGATTCGCCGGATCGGTTGCGGCGAGCAGGACGCTTTCCGGCTCGTCGGGAGCTTCGCGCAACGTCCGGAGCAGATCGACGGCACCGCCGGTCGCAAACTGGCTCGCTCCCAGACCGGCGACGAAGTAACCGCGGCGCGCCCGCCCCGCCTCCTCCATCGCTTTGAGAACCGGGTAGACGGAACTGAAGCCTCCCGGAATTGTCTCGACCGCCGGCACCTCCCGCGTGACGATGCCGTAGCGGGCTAGCAGTTGTTGCGCGAGAGCCTTCGCCTTCTCTGTCGCGCCGGCACTGCTTGCCGGCAGCAGGGTCCAGCGTCCCTGAGTGGAAGGGGGTGCGATGCGGCGTGAACGGAAGCGAGCAGCGCGCGACACCGCCTTCGGCCGTGTGAACGCGCGAAGTGCGTGGAAGGTGTCGTTGGTGACTGCGCCTCTCCAGACGAGATCCCACAGCGCGCCAATGACGTCGCCGGAGAAGCCGCCAACCGCCGTCTGAATCTGCGCGAAGAACGACGCTCCGTTTCGAGTGAGGTGGTCGAGCAGAAGAGGTGAGAGTGTGTCGCTTTCCTCCGGAGGTGCCGCGGTGCCGCGGTGAAGCAGTGGGAAGTGATCGGTCAGGTAGAGCGCAATACGACCGTCACGTTCCCCGAGCGGTTCGACGCCGGCCCAGACGATCTCGCCCGCCGCACTGAGTGTGTCCAGATCGGACGGCTTGTACTCTTCGATTCTCGCAGCAAGGATCTCGCTCTCGAAGATCGAAGCAGCCATCGGGACTCCCTGCAACGACTCGACGACCTCGAGAATCGCATCGAGGCCGCGATGCTTCCTCGTAACGCCCTGCCAGTTGGTGAAGAGTCTCGCCAGTACCGGCTGGTCGACCGGCTCTGCTTCCTTTCGCAGCTTCGCGAGCGAACGGCGCCGGACGAGCTTGAGCACCTCGCCGTCGCACCATTCGCGCTGCGTTCCGCCGGGTCGGAACTCTCCTTCGATGATGCGGCCTCTCTCGACGAAACGAGCGAGCGCCTGGGCGACGACCGCGACTCCGACGCCATAACGCTCCGCCACGTCTACGGGAGTGAACGGCCCATGCGTTCTTGCGAAGCGGAGCACGAGATCGCCGATGGGGTCCGCGACCGGCTGCAGATAGCGCTCCGCGATGCCCTGCGGCAGCGGGACACCGAGAGCGTCGCGATAGCGAGACGAATCTTCGACGGCGATGAGCCGCTTTTCGCGCGCAACCGGGATCTCGACGATCCGTCGCTGCCTGAGCAACTCGAGGATCACGACGTCCGACGAATCCTCGGCGGTCGATGGCGCATAACGGATCGAGATTTCGTCCCTGGTCAGGTCGCCGAGCCGCAAGAGCAGGTCGTGAATGCCGTCGGCATTCTTCGCCTTGTGACGCTCGTCGAGTCTCTGAAGCTCGATCTCGGTCCGCTCGAGCGATTCGGGATCGAGGAGCTCGCGCAGCTCGGGCTCGCCGAGGAGCTCCCGCAATTGTGACTGATCGATCGCGAGCGCCTGTGCACGCCGCTCGGCGAGCGGAGCGTCTCCGTCGTAGAGGAAGTTTGCGACATAGCGAAAGAGCACCGAGGCGGCGAACGGTGACGGCTTCGACGTGTCGGCGATGTGCACACGGATCGATCGCTGCTGGATGAGTCGGGTGAGATCGACGAGCGCCGGTACGTCGAACACATCGCGCAGGCACTCGCGATACGCCTCCAGAATGATCGGGAACGATCCGAATCTCGAGGCGACCTGCAGCAGGTCCCATGCACGTTTCCTCTGCTGCCAGAGCGGGGTCCGGCCTTTGATGCGCGTGCGTGGGAGAAGCAGTGCGCGCGCAGACGCCTCGCGGAACTTCGCCGCGAAGATCGAGCTCGCACCCAGCTGCCGCAGAATGAGCTGCTCGACCTCGTCCGGCTCCGGGATCACGAGAGTCGACGGGGGTGGCTGCTCGGTCTCCGGGAATCGGATGATGAAGCCATCATCACTCCACATCGTCTCGACGTCGATAGCCAGCTCGCTGCGAACCTTCGCCGTCACCGCCATCGCCCATGGAGCGTGAATCTTTCCGCCGAATGGCGAGAGCACGCAGACGCGCCAGTCTCCCAGCTCGTCCATCACACGCTCGATCACGATGGTCCGGTCGTCCGGTACGAACCCGGTCGCCTCTTTCTGATCGGCGAGATACTGGAGCAGGTTCTCCGCGGCACGCCTGTCGAGATCGTGACGTGTGGTCAGGCGGCGGATCGCGTCGCTCCGCTTCATCCCGCCGATCTCGCGGACCAGCTGGCCGATTGCCTGACCGAACGGAAAGGTCCGCTGCGCAGCGTCAGCTTTCCAGAACGGCATCTTGCCGGGCTGGCCCGGCGCAGGGGTAACGATGACCCGATCGTGTGTGATCTCTTCGATGCGCCAGGTGGAGGCGCCGAGGAGAAACGTCTCGCCGGGTGCAGCCTCGAAGACCATTTCCTCGTCGAGCTCTCCCACCCGCGCTGACTGATCTTTCTCCGCGCCTGCGAGAAAGACTCCGTAGAGGCCGCGGTCGGGGATCGTTCCACCGCTCGTGATCGCGACGCGCTTCGCACCCTGCCTCGGGGTGAGTTTGTTTGCTATCCGATCCCACGTGACGCGCGGGCGAAGCTCCGCGAACTCGTCGGACGGATAAAGACCAGAGAGCATGTCGAGAACCCCCTCGAACGCGCCTCTGCTCAATTCGGCATAGGGGGCCGCCGAGCGTAACGTCGCAAAGAGCTCACCTGCATCCCAATCGTCTATTGCCACCATCGCGACGATCTGCTGTGCAAGCACATCGAGTGGATTGCGCGGATAGCGCGTCGGCTCGATGCGCCCTTCGTGCATCGCCTCGGCTACCGCCGCGCAGGCCACGAGGTCACCTCGGAACTTCGGGACGATGATCCCGTTGCTCTCGGCGCCGACCTGATGACTCGCCCGGCCGATCCGCTGCATGCCGGACGCAATCGAGGGAGGGGCCTCGATCTGAATGACCAGATCGATCGCCCCCATGTCGATCCCCAGTTCCAGCGACGACGTCGCGACGAGTCCCGGCAGCCGGCCCGACTTGAGTGCATCCTCGATCTCGACTCTCTGCGCACGCGCGATGGACCCGTGATGCGCCTGCACGAGCGTTTCGCCGGCGAGTTCGTTGATCGCAGCGGCAAGGCGTTCGGCGAGGCGTCTGGAGTTGACGAAGATCAGCGTGGAGGTGTGGGACCGGATCAGTTCGAGCAGCCGGGGATGAATCACCGGCCAGATCGACGGGCTTTTTGGCCCGGCCGCCGCGGGACCACTGGCGATTTCCACGGTCTCTGCCAGACGTGCCATGTCCTCGACCGGCACCTCGACGGTGAGCGAGATCTTTTTCTTTTCGCCGGTGTCGATGATGGTGACGGGGCGGAAGCGCGGCTTCGACGATTCGGTGAACTCCGCGTGGATCTGCGGCTCCGGAAGCTCCGATGCGCTTCCGGCTCGCTTCTTTGTCCGCTTTCCAGCTGAGACGGCGACGGTCTGATCGGCCCCACCAAGAAATCTCGCCACCTCTTCGAGAGGCCGCTGCGTTGCAGAAAGGCCGATGCGTTGCGGCGGACGATCGGCCTGACGCGCAAGACGCTCGAGAGAGATCGCCAGGTGTGCCCCCCGCTTGTTCGGTACGAGCGCATGGATTTCATCGATGATGATCGTGTCGACCCCACGCAGTACCTCGCGCGCGTTCGACGTGAGCATCAGATAGAGAGACTCGGGGGTGGTGATCAGAATGTCCGCCGGTTCCCTGAGGAAGCGAGCCCGTTCGTTCTGCGGTGTATCGCCCGTCCGGATCGCGATCTCGGGGACTACGAACGGGTGTCCGAGCGATTGCGCGACGTGAGCAATACCGGCGAGCGGGGAGCGAAGATTCCGCTCGACGTCGACGGCGAGCGCTTTGAGCGGCGAAACATAAAGAACACGGCAACGACGGTCTTTGGCCGGACGTGTGGTAAACATGAGCCGGTCCAGGGTCCAGAGGAAGGCGGTCAGCGTCTTGCCGCTGCCCGTAGGTGCAAAGATCAATGTCCAGTCACCCTGCGCGATGGCAGGCCAGCCGAGTTGCTGGGCCCGGGTCGGGCCGGCGAACGACGCGGCGAACCAATCGCGGACGGCCGGTTGGAAGGGTGCAAGTGCGGAATTCGGTTTACTTATTCGAACCATGAGAACGTGAGCAGGATCACTCTGCTGGACAACATGTCAGACGACTGCAAGAATAGTAAGAGTCCCAACCAGCGCGAAAACTGATACGAAGGACGGGAGATGCGGCTCAAGGTGCTCGGCGCCTACGGGGCGTCGGATGCAGAACACAATCTGACGGGATACCTGATCGACGACTGGTTCGCGGTCGATGCCGGAACTCTGACTTCCAAGCTTTCGTTTTCGCATCAGGGGCGAGTTCAGGCGGTTTTCATCACGCATCCTCATGCCGACCATATCCGGGACCTCCCTCATCTGATCCACAACCGCTTCAGCCAGCCGACGACTCCGCTCACGATCTTCGCGGTCCGCGAAGTGATGGACCTGCTGTCCCGTGACCTCTTCAACGGGATCGTCTGGCCCGACTTCTCGAAGATCACCTCTCCCATCACCGGCAAGCCTGCCGTCCAGTATCGGGCGCTCACCCCGGGACGCCGGATCGTTTTCAACGACATCGGGATCACAGCCGTACCGGTCGATCATCAGATTCCCTCCGCGGGCGTCATTCTCGAGATGAACGGCCAGTCGATCGTCTTCACAGGTGATACCGGTCCGACGAAAGAGATCTGGAAGCGGACTAACAAGCTCGACAATGTCGTCGCGGTCGTCACCGAGGCATCGTTTCCGAACGACCAGCAGACGCTGGCGGACGAGACGGCGCATCTTTCGCCGCAGACCTTCGGAGAAGAGCTGAAGAAGATCACTGTCGACGCTCCAGTCTATGCGAGCCACCGGAAGATTCCGTTCGAACGCGACATCGAATCGCAGATTCGCAACCTTCGCGACCGTCGCGCACGCGTGCTGCTCGAGAAGAACTACACCCTGTAGAACCTGCGCTTCGCGAATTGAGAATTGAGAATTGCAGGGCTCTAACCCCAGCCCTGTCATCCTGAGCCGCCGGAACCCCGAGGGCGGGTGGGTTGGCGGAAGGGGTGGAGGACGGTCGAAGGACCCCCTCATCGAGCGCCCTTCAAGATCAACCGCCCCAGCACCCTGTCATCGACCCGTCATCCTCAGAGCGTGCGTGCCTATGGGTCGTCGGCAAGGGATCCCTCTCCGTCCTCCGCCCCTCACACGCGCCCACCCACCCCCGGGGCTCCGGCGGCTCGGGATGACAGGCGCGTTCTGTTCATCATTATTCTCAGTCGCGACGTCACGCCGTCCTACGCTCGGGATGACTGGGATGCGGCGCCACTGATGATCATTTGCCAGCGTCACCCCTAACGGGCGGATGGGCGGGCAAGCGAGGGGCCTCGCAAGCTGCGTACTCCGTGACGGAGGCAGAACGAGTGCCTCGCGAGCTTCGCGATCGCGAGCACCGTCCCCAATGCGGGCTAGAATCGCGCGAATGCCCCGGCC
>DASVLC010000276.1:0-3309 GCA_036385045.1 Thermoanaerobaculia bacterium
AACGTCTGTGCGAAGGATACGCCAGATGGATGAAAGCGGGGGCGCATGAAAGTTCGTCGCCCAGATGTCATTTTGAGCGGGCGGGTGGGCGGGCATGCGAGGGGCCTGGCAAGCTGCGTACTCCGTAACGCCACAGGCAGAGCGAGTGCGGCTACTTCGTCTTTCGCAACTACTCGCCGTCGGCCTCTGTAGCGCGGGCGTCCTCGCCCGCCGTATCGCGGACGTCCTCGTCCGCAGGGGGCGTCTCGCCCCCCGAACTCTCTCCACTCGACGGTACGCGACGAAAGTCCAAAGCGAAAGGTGCCCGGCGCGCGGGGCGAGACGCCCCGCTGCGGACGGGGACGTCCGCGGTACGGCGGACGAGACGTCCGCGCTACACACGACCGGGGGTCTGAGCGCTGCGCTCAGACCCTCGGCTACCATCCGAAGCCCCTACGCGGCCAAACTCAAACTACTTCCCCTTCGCAACCTTCCGCGAGATCGACTTCGCCTGCAGGAACAACCCAAGGTAGTCGCGGCCACCGGCCTTCGAGTCCGTCCCCGACATGTTGAAGCCGCCGAACGGATGGACGCCGACGAGTGCGCCGGTGCACTTGCGGTTGAAGTAGAGATTCCCGACGAAGAATTCGTCGCGTGCACGCTCGAGCTTCGCCTCGTTGTCGCTGAAGAGGGCGCCGGTCAGACCGAACAGCGTGTTGTTCGCGATGCGGAGCGCGTCGTCGAAGTCCTTAGCGCGAATGATCGCGAGCACCGGACCGAAGATCTCTTCCTGGGCGATCGTGGCGTCGGGAGCTACATCCGCGATGACCGTCGGCGCGACATAGAAACCCTCGCCGGGCAGCTCGACTTCGGTTCCACCTGCGACGAGACGGCCGCCTTCCTTCGTTCCCTTCTCGATGTACCCCTTGATCGCCTTCATCGCCTTCTCGTTGACCACCGGGCCGACGGCGAATTCCGGAGATGTCGGATCGCCGATACGAAGCTTCTTCGTCTTCTCGACGACCATCGGAACGACCTGGTCGTAAACCGCATCATCGATGATCAGGCGCGAACAGGCCGAGCACTTCTGCCCCTGGAATCCGAACGCCGACGCCACCGCGGCCGCCGCCGCTTCCTCGAGATTTCCGGTCTCGCGATCGATGATGATCGCGTCCTTGCCACCCATCTCCGCGACGACGCGCTTGATCCACAGCTGGCCTTCACGATGTTTGGCCGCCTCGGCGTTGATATGAAGGCCGACCTCCATCGAACCGGTGAACGAGATGAAGCGGATCCGCGGATGCTGAATCAGCGGGTCGCCGACTTCCCCACCCGAGCCGCTCACGAAGTTCACCACGCCGGCCGGCATGCCCGACTCTTCGAGCAGCTCGATGAAACGATAGGCAATCCACGGCGAGTCCGAGGACGGCTTGAGAACGACGCAGTTGCCCGAGACGATCGCCGCGGTCGTCATACCGGCCATGATGGCGAGAGGAAAGTTCCACGGCGGAATCACGGCACCGACACCGAGCGGGATGTAGACCATCTCGTTGTCTTCGCCTTCGATCTTCGTGATCGGCTGCTCGCCACCGTATCGGTACGCCTCACGGGCATAGAACTCGAGGAAATCGATCGCTTCGGCCGTGTCACCATCCGCTTCCGCCCAGGTCTTTCCGACCTCGAGAACCATGACGGCGGAGAACTCATGCTTCCTCTCGCGGAGCAGCTTCGCGGCCTTCAGCAGCACTCCCGCGCGAACATCGACCGACTCGCGCTTCCATGACTCGAAGGCGGTCCAGGCACGATCGATCGCCTGCTCGACATGTTCGCGCGTGCCTTTCTGAAACTTGCCGAGGATCTGGTCCTTGTGCGCAGGGTTGATTGAATCGTAGGTTTTGAGACCGGTGATCCGCTCTCCACCAATCACGAGCGGGTGCTCGCGTCCGACTTCGCCGAGAACTTTGGCGATTGCCAGCTCCATGGCGGCTTTCTCTTCGGGTTTGGAAAAATCGGTCATCGGCTCGTTACGGAACTCCGGGAGGGTCGACATACAGGTGATTCCTTTCAGGCGTCCAAGTTGCTACGGTGGCGGAGAGAACAGGCGGTTTCGCCTGTGTCATGACCTGCAGGCGGGCTTCCTGCGGTCGTAAGGAATGCGTATGTTATCGAAATCGAAGTGGAGAGCAACCGCGGTCATCACCGCGCTCCTGGCGCTGTCGTGCTCGCGCATTCTCCCCTGGGGGCGTGAGCCCGGCCCGGACCACGCCGACGTGAACATCGCGTTCACCATGGACCGCAATCTCGTCCGCTTCGAGCAGGCCACCATCGACGGCCGTGAGGGGACCATCCTCCTCGGTTCCGCGGCGCCGGTTACCGTCCTCGACGAGGCGTTTTCCCTCCCTCCCGGACCGAACCACACTCTGCAGCTTCGCGAGAACCGGACGCTGCCGCTGGTGCCGAGACGCGCCGACCTTCAGGGCGCCGCGGACGCGATCGTCGGGGCCGAAGCGTGGGGAGGCCGCGCCCTCACCATCGACTATCGCAGCGGACTGCTCACCTGGCAGAGGCAGGGCATCCGCACCGGTCTCATGACGATCTTCCAGTATCAGAATGAGCCGACGATCTACGTCAACGTCAATGGAGTGGATGTGCCGGCGATCGTCGATACCACCAGCCCCGGAACCGTGGTGCTGCCGCGCAGGAACAGCGGACGCGGCACAGCCACGATCACCGTCGCCGGCACCTCGTTTGGAACGATTGATGTGCTGTATGCCGACATTCCGAAGGCCAGAGTCGGAAACCTCATCCTTTCGCGATTCATGGTCACCATTGACTATGGGCGCCGTGTCGTTGGGATGTGGCGGGATCCGCGGATTCCGATCTGATCGGCGTCTCCCGTTCGGCGTATCTCTCGCATGGTCCCCGAGCGAGGGAGTCGTGCTGTGAAGAGACTGTTCGGTGTCGTGATCGTTCTGACCCTGGCTTGCGCGCAGCCACCGCCCGCCGGAGACGCTCCGCACGCGTCCGATGATGTCTCGACTGGCGGCGGCGCGAAATACGATCTCGTGATCCGCGGCGGAGAGGTGATCGACGGGACCGGTGCGGCACGGACGCGGGCTGATGTCGGCATCCGCGGAGACAGCATCGTGGCCATTGGCGATCTCGCGAATGCCGAGGCCGGCGTGGTTCTCGACGCAACCGGCCGTGTCGTAGCACCCGGCTTCATCGATCTCCTCGGTAACTCACAGGCGGCCGTACTGATCGATCCGCGACTCGAGGGAAAGATCCGGCAGGGCGTTACCACAGAGGTCACAGGCGAGGGTCACTCCC
>DASVLC010000277.1:0-11721 GCA_036385045.1 Thermoanaerobaculia bacterium
CGAGCTGCCGAACTCGTGATCCATCCACGCCTCTCCGGTGGCGTTCTGACCATTCACCGACCCGCTCGCAGCCAGTCGGGTCATCGAGTAGTAGTGCGACGCATATCCCTCGCCCGCTGCCTTGACGCTGACACCATTCTCCCCATGAATCGCCGGCGGCTTTCGCGCGCGCAACGTCAGGTCGATCGAGTCGATGCCGGCGCTAGCGACCAGCCGCCAGGAGCCATCGGGATTCGTCGACGCCCGCCAGCCTTCGTTGAAGACGTCGAGCCGCCCGACGGCTGCCGACGCCGTGAACTCCGAAGCGCGGTTGAGCTTCTCGTAATAGCGAAAGCGCCGCTCCTCCATATCGGTGATCGCAAAGTGGGCTGGCATCACGTGCTCGAGGTCCCACTTCGTTTCGCGATCCCCTCCGGGCGGAGCGATGCCGACTCGGAAGAAGGTGACCTCGAAGCCGTAACGCCGCCCCGAGCCGGTCTTCAGATGCCCTGTGAAGTACCACCACTCGGTCCGGTACTCGGGATGGTTTCCATGGTCGCGGGGAAAAACGAACTCATAAGGGGGCGCGGCGAGCTTGAACGACCTCGGCGCCTGCTCCTCCGCACTGGCACCCATGGGGAGAATGGCCGCCAGCAACAGGGCAAACAGCAACAGACCCCCGCCGCGGCGCAACCCGGATTCGGCGTTCTCGATCACGGTCCCTATAATGACAGCTCCCATGTCGGAGCAACCAGCGGGAGCGCGAGGACGCTTCCAGCCCGGACCCGCCGAACCGGCGATTCCGATCGAGGTCGACGACCTCCTCGCCCTTGCACGCCGCTACGTCGATCAGGGGATGTACGACGAGGCGATCCACCTCTACGAGATGGCGGAGAAACTCAAGCCGGGATCGGTTGCCGTCAGGATCAATCTCGCCCGGGCCAGGAACTTGAGGAAGACAGCCGAGGAGAGTCGCTTCACCGCGGTAAAAGAGGAAGTCCTTTCCGAGCGCAGTCGCGACGAGATTGATGCCTCACAGTACGTCGGGCTGGCACAGTACTACGTCGCCCGGGACGAGACCTCGAAGGCAATCGAGCTGCTCGAGATCGCGAAGATGAAGACGATCAACAACTATCGTCCCTTCGAGATCCTCGGCAGGCTCTATTACTCGCAGGGCGAATGGGAACTGGCGCACGAGGAGATCCGTCGCGCAAGAAGGCTCAATCCGTTCGACCGCGGCCTCGCAGAAATCTCCGGCAGGATCGAGTTCGAGCTCAAGAACTTCGACCGCTCGCTCGATCACTTCATCGACGCGTTTCTGCTTTCGACCGATCAGAAGGGTGAGTCGACCGAGCCGATCCGGCGCATGATCAACACGCTCAAGAGAATCGACAACATCGAGCCGAAAGCGCTCAACGTCAGAATCAGGGACCGAGTCGAACACCTGGAGCTCTGCACCGAACGGCTCGAGTTCAGAAAAGAAAATCTCTTCCGGATCGAGAGCCGCAAAGACCTCGATCCGATCATGCTGAAGATCACCCGCGCGTCGGAAAAGCGTGAGGGGCTGATCACCACATCTCACGACCTCCGGGCACTCTCGATCTTCCAGCACATGAAGGACGAGCAGATCTTCAGGCTCTCGCGTTTTACGCGCCTTCAACAACTCGCCTCCGGTGAGTACGCCTTCCGTGAGGAAGACCGCTCGATGGACTTCTACGTCATACACAACGGCCGGATCGAGATCAGGAAGGAGACCCCCTTCGGACCGCAGATCCTGGGAGTCCTCGGTGAGAGCACCATCTTCGGCGAGATGAATTTCATCGACCGGACTCACCGCTCCAGTGACGCCCTCGCCGTTGAGCCCTCCGGGTGCTACGCCTTCTCATTCAGCGCTCTCGATCAGCTCATGGACGAAGACAAGGAGCTCGCCGTCGGTCTTCACTGGGCCTTCTGGCGCTCGCTCACGGAAAAAGTTCGGAACGCGAACGACCAGCTGAAACTCTTCTTTCAGGAGGACGCCAAGCGCGGAGGTGGACGGAAGAGGGCCGACAGCAAACGGGAGGTTCAGCAGATCACCGTCAAATCGGCCGACAAGGTCGATCTGTTCCGTGAGCGCGGGCTGTCAGCAGCGGAAATGAAGCTGCTCGCGACATTCTCCTCGGAAGAACGGTTCCGCGAAGGCTCGCTGATGTTCCGCGAGGGGGAGCAGGGCGACAAGCTCTACA
Organism: Thermoanaerobaculia bacterium; assembly: GCA_036385045.1. Classification (GTDB taxonomy): domain Bacteria; phylum Acidobacteriota; class Thermoanaerobaculia; order Gp7-AA8; family Gp7-AA8; genus QHVT01. Next base: position 2,205 of record DASVLC010000277.1, read on the forward strand.
TCGTTCTCGATGGTCGCATTCGCATCTCGAAGTTCATCCCCGGGGTCGGCGAGGAAGCGCTCGCCGTGCTCGACCGCGGCGACTTCTTCGGCGAAATGGCACTCATCGACGACATGCCGCGGTCAGCTGACGCGAAAGCACACGAAGGCGACGCGACCGTCCTGTCGATCGACCGGGCGACTCTGAACGAGATCCTCTCGATGGACCCGCATGCGTCGCTGCAGTTCCTCAACCTGCTCTGTCGAATGATCAGCCGCAGGCTGCGCGAGATCAACGACAAGATCGTGCAGTGGAAGTACATGAGCGGCGGCTTCTGAACGTCGTGTTCTTCACCCTCTACTTTTTCCTCCTGCTCTTCTCCCTCTGGGGCCTTCTGCTACTGACCGGCCCCTGGATAGAGCGCGCTCTCGGCCGAGCTGCACACCGAACCGCCGCCTTTCGTTATGGCGACTACCTGGGCGTGATCGTCCTGCTCGTCGCTGGGCTCGGAGGAGCAGTTCTGGCAGGCGACGTCTTCATCGACCTCGCTGAGCAGATTCACGATGAGTCGGCCGAGTTGCGGACGATCGACAGCGAAGTCCACGAGTGGGCCCGCACCACGCACAGTTCGGGAGGCACGACGTTCTTCGTCGCGATGACCATCATCGGGACGCCTGTCGGGCTCTCCATCCTCATCTTCTGCGTCGTCATCGCTCTCGCACTGCGGAAACGATGGTCGTGGATCGCCTATCTGATTCTGACGACCTCCATCGGAGGATTGATCAATCGTGCATTGAAGCAGTTCTTTGCCCGGGAGCGTCCTGAGCTGGCAGAGGCGTTGCGCCATGCGAGCGGTTACTCGTTTCCCAGTGGACATGCGATGGGCTCCACGATCGTCTTCGGCGCGTTCGCCTATCTCGCGTTCCGCGCGCTGCGTCAGTGGCGCGTGAGAGCGCCGTTGGTTGCACTCTCGTTGACGATGATCGTCGCCATCTCCGCCTCGCGTCTGTACCTGGGAGTGCACTGGATCTCGGACGTGGGAGCCGGCATCGCCGCCGGCAGTATCTGGGTGGTCACCACGACCGTAGCCTACGAGACGTTCCGCCGGGTCTCGAAAGTACGCCATCGTCGCGCCCTCCAGGCGGAGCACGGCGACTCGTAAGCCTCACGGCCGTGCGCGATCGTCCCGTGCCATCTTCGGCGAGTAGAGCTCCCGCACCAGGCGCCCGATCGAGACTCGATCAAGGGCAGCGGTCGTACAGATGTTGAGGCGGTCGAACAGGTCGCCGATCGCAGCGCGTTCGACATCCTCAGGGCCGATGTCGGGCAGCAGCCGCTGCACACCCTCCATCTGTGTGACCACTTCGTCGACGCTGATGCGATCAGGATCACATGCTGGCACAAAGCCAATCCACTCACCTCCCGTCGAGGTCACGAGCTTCGCGTCTTCCAGCTTGCGAAGTACACGGAGCATCTGCGAGTCGGTCGTACCGAACTGCTCGGCCAGGCGATAAGTAGACGGAGGTTCTTCACGGCGATCGAACCGGCGCGTGATCTCGATCAGACCGCGAAGCGCGAAATAGAGATCGAACTGCGGCTGATCCTGAACCTGCTGCTCACTCGCACGCAGCACCCCGTACAGGTTCTGCCAGACATAACTGATCTCCACGCCCAGCAGAATCACGATCCACATCACTTCGATCGCGATCAGGAAGATGATCGCGAGTCCGACCGTCCCGTAGATGATGTTGAGGCGACCACTGACCAGCTGATCCGCATAGATTCCGAACCCGTACCGCACAAGGGTAAACAGCAGTGTCGTGACGAGTGCACCGATCGCCGCCGCAGAGAATCGGACGCGTGTCGACGGCACGAGCCAGAACAGCATCGCGAATCCGAGAAACAGGATCAGCATCGGAACCACGGTGAACACCAGCTCACCGCGCAGCACCGCGCTCAGATACGGACTCCTCTCCAGCATTCGCGTCGTCGTCAGCGACAACCCCATCAGGAGCGGACCCCAGAAAAACAGCATCGTGAAGGCGATGATCTTCTGCCGGTAACCGCGAGCACTTCTTACCTTCCAGATCTGATTCACGGCACCCTCGACCGCGAGGAACAGCCGGAATGCGATCACCATGAAGATCACGGCGCCGACCGTCGACGCGGCACCCGCGTTCTGCGCGAAACGGGAGAGGTGATAGGTGACCTGAGGAGACTGATACGGGATGACCGCGTTCATAAAGCTATCGATCTGCGCCTGGACGTCCGGCAGCAGGTTGGAGAAATAGCCTTTGAGAATCGTCGTGAACGCAACCACCAGCGGAATCAGCGACAGCAGCGTGGTATACGCGAGTGATGCGGCCCGTGACGTCGCTTCGATCGCCCAGAACTCCCGCACCAGCTCGCGAACGAACAGGAAAAACTCGACGATCGACGCCCTGACGCGCTTCTGTCCGAACCCGTGGCGTCTGTAGACCAGCACCGCCGGGTCGGTCAGCCACGACCAGACCACCACGCGAGCCGCACTGAATCGCCCCCACCATCGCTGCTGCCACCCGGCGGGACGTTCTCGAGGATCTTCGCTCATCGGCAACGGGATTGTCGCAAAAGAAGGGCCCGGTGCGGGATTCGCCTTGAAACGGTTCCTCGGAGTTCCTCGGAGTTCCTCGGGGTTCCTCGGTTCCTCGGGTTTGAGGTAACCCGTCGCGGCGCCCACCCTTGTCATCCTGCTTGACATCCGCCAGTCATCCCGAGCCAGGGACGGCGTGACGCCTCGACTGAGAATGATGACAAGAACGCGCCTGTCATCCCGAGCCGCCGGAACCCCGTGGGTGGGCGGGTGGGTGTGAGGGGTGGAGGACGGAGAGGGATCCCCTGCCGACGACCGGGCAGGTCCCAGGTCCCGGCTCCTTCAGCCGCCCGCGGGTGTCATCTCGTGCTGGGTCGGCGACTCAGGGATCCCTCGCCACCCACCCACCACCCGCTCGGGATGACAGGCGTGCGGCCGCCCAGCCACCCCGAGGAACTCCGAGGAACCAGGAACCGAGGAACTCCGAGGAACCGAGGAACTCCGAGGAACTCCGAGGAACCGCCCCTGAAACGTTGCCCGCGATTTGCATAACTGCTGAGTGTGGCAACTGAACGGCTGCACATCCCCGAGGTCTTCGAACCCGACGCGAAACTGCCAGCGGATCTCCTCGCCCTGAGGAAGTTTGCCTGGTATCTCGACGAAGCGTTCGTCATTCCGGGCACGAGCATGCGGGTCGGCGCGAGCTCGATCATCGGCCTGATTCCCGGTTTCGGCGACATCGCGGGTGCGCTGCTCTCGACCTGGATCATCGCCGGCGCGCTCCGCCACAGAGTTCCCGCGTGGATCATTGCGCGAATGGTCTTCAACATCGGGATCGATCTCGTCTTCGGATCGATTCCGATTGCGGGCGACATCTTCGACTTCCTCTACGAGGAGAACGTGCGCAACATGCGGCTGCTGGAAGCCCACCGCGACCGAAGCCGTCCTCCGCGCCGAACCCGGCGCATCGCACTCATTCTCATCCTGATCATCATGTTCCTTCTTCTGCTGGCGCTCGCCGTAATCGTCATGCTGATCGCGGCCGTGATCTGGCTGATCGGCAGCAGGGCTTCGTTCTGATGTTCCGTCGTCGCAGAACCGCACGCTACCCACGACGGTCACATCTTCCGATGGTGCGCAGACGCATTCCGATGCGCTACCACATGCGCCACCAGTTCGGCGTGCGCGACGTCGATTTCGTCCAGACGATGCATGCGCTGACGGGCGCCGCCATGACGGACGGAAACGCCATTCAGGTTCTCAAGAACGGCGTTGAGATTTTTCCTTCGATGCTGTCGGCGATCCGTGCGGCGAAGAAGACGATCAACGTCGAGTTCTACATTTACTGGGACGGAGAGATCGGCAGGACGTTCGCCGAGGCTCTCGCGGAACGGGCGCGCGCTGGTGTCAACGTCAATGTCGTGCTCGACGCGGTCGGGTCGGCATCCATGTCCCACGATCTGACTGACTTTCTGCAGCGAAATGGCGTCTGGGTCGAGTGGTACCACCCGCTCCGCTGGTACACACTCTCGCGGGTCAACCACCGGACCCACCGCAAGTTGCTGATCGTCGACGGAGAGATCGGATTCACAGGCGGCGTCGGGATCGCCGACAACTGGCTCGGAGACGCTGACGCCGAAGACCACTGGCGTGAAACGATGGTGCGCGTCGAAGGCCCGGCGGTCGCTCAGATGCAGTTCGCCTTCCTGGACAACTGGGTAAAGAGCCGCGGCGAAATCCTGACGGGACTCGATTACTTCCCGCAGATCTCCTCGCGGGGAGAATGCCTCACCCAGGTGGTCAAGTCGTCTCCCTCGGAGGGCTCGTCGACGGTCAAGCTGATGTACACGGTCTCGATTGTCAGCGCCAGCAAGTCGATTTACATCTCGAGCGCCTACTTCGTCCCCGATCGCGACACCCTCCGTGCACTCGAAGCGGCAGTGCGCCGCGGCGTCGATGTCCGTGTCATCGTCCCGGGTGAGCTGATCGACGTACCGGTGGTCCGGCAGGCAAGTCGCCTTCACTATGCCCAGATGCTGCGGCGCGGCATCCGGATCTTCGAGTATCAGCCGACGATGATGCACGCCAAGACGATGGTCGTCGATGGAGTGTGGACGACCATCGGATCGTCCAACTTCGATGCCCGATCGTTCCGCCTCAACGACGAGGTCAACGTCAACATCTACGACGAAGACGTCGCAGCAGTCATGGAGAGGCACTTCTTTGAGGACCTCGCACGCTGTGAGGAGTTCACATCACCGCGCTGGCTGCGACGCTCCTGGATGGACCGGGTGAAGGAACGACTCGCCGGCTGGCTCAAGCCACAACTGTGAGGCCTCTCCCTATTCGCGCACTCCGGCGATCGAACCGCGAACCGCATCGAGAAGCTCGTCGAGACCGGCGTCCACGTCGGTCCCGAGATCGACACTGAGACATCGGCGATCGCGGCTCGCGAGCGACTGAAGATCTCCGATCGCCTGCGCCCGCGCCAGAACACCGAATCCGAATGGCTCGCCCGGAATCGGCACGTCGGTCGCCGGACCTCCGGTCAACTGCAGGAAGACTCCGTTGCCCGCGCCTCCCTTGTGGAGCTGCCCCGTGGAGTGAAGAAAGCGGGGACCGTAGCCGCTGGTCGTCGCAACGCGAAGGTCTTTCGCAACCGCCTCGCGAATCGCGGCCAGACGCTCCTCGCGTCCGATCGTCTCGCCGAAATACTGCGTCATCGCGAAATAGTCACCGCTTCCGACGCGCAGCAGCAGCGACGAGATGGCTCCCGCGTCTGAAACCTCGACTCGCAAGTCCGGCCCGCCGGTCTTGTCGGCGTCCGCAACCCCCATCGAGCCCGTCGCGACGAACTGGTCGAGGAGCCGCTTCGTGTTGTCCTTCGACTCCTGCACGTTCGGCTGGTCGAACGGATTCACTCCCATGAGCGCCCCCGCGACCGCCGTCGCGACCTCCCAGAGATAGAAAATCTCACCGAGATCGATCGTCTCCTCGAGCACGATGTCGACGACCGGATGGCCGGCTGCTCTCAGTTCGCTGAGCCGCTCGGCGACATCACTCCCCTTCATCCTCACCGCAACGAAGAGGCGGTCTTTGCCGTAGGCGGAAACAGGGAGCGCCGGCTCGCCTGCAACCGGAACGATTCCCTTCTCTTCTTTTCCAGTGCTCTCTGCGACGAGTTGTTCGATCCAGAGGCCGAGCGAATCGAGCGGGCGCGGCGTGATGAGGGTCAGCTTGTCACGACCCTGCAGCGCCATCGAGCCGAGCACCGCGCCGAGAAGCGCACCCGGATTGCGGCGCACCTGCGGCAGCGATGCGACATGCATCGAGTGGACGGCGCGGTCGAGCAACTCGGCCACATCCACACCGCTCAGTGCCATCGGGACGAGGCCGAAATACGAGAGCGCGGAGTAGCGCCCGCCGATGTCCGGCATATTGAGGAAGATTCTGCGGAACCCGTCTCGCTTCGCTTCCTCCTCCAGCTTCATCCCCGGATCGGTGATCGCGATGAACTGCTCACCAGCTTTGTCCCCTTTGATCGAGCGGACCCTGTCGTAGAAGTAACGGTGGAACATCACCGGCTCGGTCGTCGTCCCCGACTTCGAGGCCACGATGAACAGCGTTCGAGCCAGGTCGACTCTTCCCTCGAGCATCATCACGGCCTCGGGAACGGTCGAGTCGAGGACGAGCAGTTCGGGATAGCCCTCGCGCCGGCCGAAGACACGTCGCACGACTTCCGAGCAGAGGCTGGATCCGCCCATCCCGAGGACGACGACGTGAGAGAAGCTGCCGCGCACTTCGTCTGCGAAGCTCATGATCTCGTCGAGCCGGCTGCGCATCAGTTCGGGGACGTGGATCCATCCGAGCGCGTTGTCGATGATCTTCCGGTGCGACTCGTCTTTGCTCCAGAGCGACGAGTCCTTCTTGAACATGCGAGGGATGAAATTCTCTTTCTCGATGCGCGCGATTGCAGCGCCGAGAGCCGAGGCGTTCGGGTCCGCCGAAGTGGAGACCACGGGGGCGCCACTCTCGATGCCATGCAGGACCACCCGATCGGAGAGGCGCCGGACGACGAGGTCTCGACGCGCCTCGATCGTCAGCATCAGCTCCTCGAACGAGTCGCTGAACGACTTCACGCCATCGGCGGTCAGCTTCGCGGTGATCTCCGCGAGACTGAATCCCTTTGCCTCGAAGGAGTCGAGCACCTGCGTGGCCGCCTCGACATCCTGCTCGATCGTCAGCTCGACCGTGCCGTGATCGCGGAACGCCGCATAGGTCGCCGGCGGGAGTGTATTCACCGTATCGGGCCCGATGAGCGTTTCGACATACAGCACGTCGCTGTACTTCGGATTCTTGGTTCCGGTTGACGCCCAGAGCGGCCGCTGCACGCGGGCACCCTTGTCCCGCAGAAGTTTGAACCGCTCACTGGTGAATGCTCGTCTGAACAGCTGGTATGCGAGCTTCGCGTTGGCGATCGCGACTTTGCCGAGCAGCGGCTCGACGCTCGGATCATCCTTCAGCTTCGCCTCGAGCTGCTTGTCCGCCTGCGAATCGATGCGACTCACGAAGAAGCTGGCAACCGAGGAGATGCTACCGATCGGAAGTCCATCGGCCGCACGTTTCTCGAGGCCGCGGAGATACGCCTCGATCACCTGCTCGTAGACGTCGTTCGAGAAGATCAGCGTCACATTGACGTTGATCCCGGCCGCGATCGTCTGCTCGATCGCCGGAATGCCTTCCGGAGTCGCCGGGATCTTGATCATCACGTTCGGTTTTCCAAGCCGCGTGAAGAGCCGCTTCGCCTCGGCCAGCGTCCCGGCGGTGTCGAGCGCGAGCAGCGGTGAGACTTCGAGACTGACGTAGCCGTCCTCACCGTTGGTCTTTTCGTAGACCGGGAGAAACTCGTCGGCCGCACTGCCGATGTCCTCGATTACGATCTCGTCGTAAATCTCATCTCGTGTTTTCCCCTGCGAGGCCAGCGTCCGGATCTGGGAGTCATAGTCATCGCTCCCTCCGATCGCCTTCTCGAAAATCGTCGGATTCGACGTCAGCCCGCGAAGGTCGTCCTCGTCGATCATCTGCTTCAACGTGCCGCTGGTGACGAGCTTTCGCTCCATCTGATCGAACCAGACGCTCTGACCTGCCTTTGCGAGTTGTGCGAGGGGATTACTCATGCGTGATGCCTCCGTATCGGCCGGTAAGCATATGCGAGCAGGGCGGGATGGCAAGCGCGAGGATCACCGGCGACGCCCCCGAAGCCGCGTGGGTCGCGCGGCTCGCGCGATCGCCGATGGCGGCTCGCCATCGGTGCGCTCAGGCGAAGGTCGACGACCCATTCGCCTGGGTGGCTCGGAGGCAACTCCTGGGGTGTCTGCACCTGCAAAGCCCCCCGCCGGCCAGCGGCCGGCGGGGATCGCGCGAGCCGCGCGACCCCCTCGGCCTCACCCCACTCCCGCTCGCTTGATCGCCTTCATCGCGACACGCGCGATGTAGGCGCTGACGAGCACGGCGCCAACCGCCGTGATGATGAGAAACGTGCGATTCGCACTTCCCGTGAGTGCCTCGGCGCCTGCCGATCCGGCCCAGGTGAATGCGAACACCCCCGGCAGGATCCCGATCGCAGTGGTGAGCAGGTACGACCTGAGAGTGACTCCAGTAAGCCCGAGCGCGTAGTTGACCAATATAAACGGCGGAAAGCCCGATAGGCGTACCAGCCACATGATCTTCGTCCCTTCCGTCGCGATTGCCCGGTCGAGCTCGCGAAATCTCGCACTGTCTGCGGCCATCCGTTCAACTCGATGGCGCATGACGGATCGCGCCAGCAGGAATGCGGCCGTCGCGCCGAGGGTCGCACCGATCGTAACGACGATCGTCCCGGCGACGAATCCGAAGATCGCGCCCGCCCCGAGAGTCAGTGCGACTGCAGGAATGAGCAGTACACAACAGATCGCATAGACGATCACGTAGAGCACGAACCCGGCGGCCCCGATCCCCCGGACCCACTCCTTGAGCAGCTCGAGCCATTCGGCCATCGGGAGCGCTCGCACCGCAAGCAGCACAGCTGCGGCGACCGCGAGAAAGAGCGTGATCCTGATGACACGCCGGGAAAACGCAGGCATCCCTCCATTGTAGGAGGAGTACTCCCACTGTCACTTGAACGGGATGAAGACGCGGCGCACAGCCTTAAGGAGCATGCTGGCAGTACTGATCCCGCCGAGAAGCACTCCGAAGAACAGTCCGGCGAGACTGCCGATCGCAATCTTCGCGATCCCGCCACTCGCCCGCGGCTTGCCGTACATCGGCGCCGGAACAGGTTTCGGCGGCGAAGCATCCGGCCGGAGCCCATGCTCGGCATCCGCCCGGGGACGGTCTTCAGGACGTGCGGCTCCGGCTCGAGCCTGCTGCTTGGAATCGTCACCCTGAAGGCTGCCCACCGTCCGCGCGTATACCTGCGTGAACTCCGCACCGAGCAGGAGGATCTGTGCCGACCAGTAAACCCACACGAGGAGCACGACGAGTGATCCGGCAGCGCCATACGAGGAGCCGACGGCGGCCTTTCCGAGGTAGAGACCGAGGGCGAACTTACCGATCACGAAAAGCAGCGAGGTAATCGCTGCACCGAGCCAGACGTCCCGCCAGTCGATCTTCAGGTCGGGAAGAACCCGGAAGATCGCTGCAAAGAGGACCGTCGCCAGCGCAAACGAAATCGTGAGCTGGATGGCCTGCATCAGCGCTTCGCCACCCACGATCTGCGTCATATAGCTGCCCATCGCCGAAATCACTGCATCGAAGACGAGGGTGACCAGCAGCAGGAAACCGATCCCGAGAACCATCGCCATCGACAGGAACCGATGCCTGACGAACCCCTTGATTCCCGCCCCCTTCTTTGTTTCGACGTTCCAGATCGTGTTCAGGGCATCCTTGAGTTGCCCGAACACGCCCGAAGCTGCAAACAGGAGCGTG
>DASVLC010000278.1:0-2082 GCA_036385045.1 Thermoanaerobaculia bacterium
CGAGGAACTCCGAGGAACTCCGAGGAACTCCGAGGAACTCCGAGGAACTCCGAGGAACTCCGAGGAACTCCGAGGAACTCCGAGGAACTCCGAGGAACTCCGAGGAACTCCGAGGAACTCCGAGGAACCCCGAGGAACTCCGAGGAACTCCGAGGAACCCCGAGGAACCCCGAGGAACCCCGAGGAACCGCCCACCTGTTCTCACCTCGGGCCGTTCCTGTTACGATTACCGCGGGTTCGATGCAGACAATGACTGAGATGTTCCGTCTCGACACGATGGCGGTTGCGATGCCGCTGCTTTTTGCGGCAATCCTGCTCGTCATTCTCATCATCTCTTTCCGTTCGCGCGCCGTGGTGTTCTGCCAGTACCTCGAGGCGATGACCGGGATTCAGCTCAAGCCGGCCGATGTCCGGCGGGTGTTCCGCGAGCGGGGGAGGAACGGCGTACGCGAGCTGTTCCTCGACCTCATCATCCGCGAGGACCTGAAGGAAGGACCGATGGTCATTCCCGACGACGCGGCCCCGCAACGGTCCGAGCCCCTTTAGTCGCCGAACCTGCGCGGCACCGATCGTGTAAGAACGAGCCGGTGGAGGACCGCATGTCTGAGGAGCCATACGAGCCGGTATCGTGCGACTATCACGACGAGCTCGAAGCAGCAGCGATGCACAAGACTGAGATCGAGCTCGAGTTCGATCTCGAGGGCGTGACCCAGAAGGAGCGGGGACGCGTCGAGGACGTATTCACCGCCGATGGCGCCGAGTTCATCCGCTTCACTTCCGGATCGGGCTCGATCGAAATACGGCTCGATCACATCATCTCGATGGGCCAGGAGTGAGCAGTTTGCGATCGGAGCCAGCGAACGAAGAGGATTACCTGTACTAAGATAACGAGCCATAGCCATGCCGAAGCTGCTGTTTTATGTGGGAACGGCTTTCTGTCTCTTCCTTGCGCTGACCAGCGTGGGAGAGGCGGTGTCCGAGGTGCGCGGTGGAGCGATCTCATTCGCTGCCCTGCCGCAGTCCGCGCACGCGCCTTCTGCGATTCTCGTGGCACTCCTCGGCGGTCTTGCCGTCGCGACGCTCTTCCTTCGGATGGCTGCGCTTCTCGCTGCCCGCAACCTCTTCGCCGCATTTGTTGCCGTGCTCGCAGTCAGCGGAGCGATGGCTGCGCTGACCGGCGTGCTGCTCGTGCAATGGCGGATGACCGGAGCAAGTGCGGCGTCCATCGGTGAGCTTCACTCCGCCGGGCTGATGGCCTTCGGGTTCTTCCTGTCGTTGAGCATGCTCTCGCTTCGCCCTTATTTCAGTATTCAGGCGAGTCGTTTCCTGTCAGCGCTCGTGTTCTTCCCCCTTCCGCTCTTCGGACTCGTGCTGGCGCAGGAAATGTTCATCTCCGCCTCACCGGCTCCCATTCCGTTTGCCACGCCGGCCTCGAGTGTCTACTTCTCGGTGCTTGCCGTACTCTTCTTCTCGATCGCCCTTCACTGTATTCGCCACCGCCACCTTTTCCTCGAGATGACGAATCTCCGGGAGCTGCTCGACGCACGCGTCGACCCCGCGGGTTCCGGCGGCCGCCCGATCGGCGGGGTCGCGTACGACTCCTGACCGTCGTCCGGCGGAACGGTTCTCTTCTCCGAAGTCCTGACAGGAGCCGGGATCTCCGCTATCGTGCGTCCCTTCCCGGCACAGGCTCAAGCGCTGCGCTCCGGGGGTGACAGACGATGATCATCTGGAATCTCTTCTTCTCCACCGTACTTCTGCCGCTCGTCGCCATCGCCCTTCTGTGGCACAAGTCGAGGAGGCCCGCGGGACCATGGCTCGCCACTCTGATCCTGACCTCGGGGATGGTCGGGTTCAGCGTTCTTGCGGCACCATGGGGTTGGTTCGGACTCGCTCTTCGATTCATTCTCGTTCTGCTTTTCGCCGTCTCGGTCTTCGGCTCATGGAGGCGTCCGCCCTCCGATCCGCCGCGCGAAGAGAGTCCTGTGCGGATGCTTTTGAAGATCATCATCGGGTTTTTCTTCGGGATGGTGGCTGTCGGGGTTCTCAGCGGTCACTCGGTCCCTGCCGGGGTAGTGGACG